>CACXPT010000077.1 GCA_902769585.1 uncultured bacterium | reverse complement strand
GAAGAGCCGCTACTTCATGGCGCAGTGCAAGAAGGCGCTCGGCGACGAAGCCGGCTACAAGGCCGAGCTCGAGAAGTCGCTCAAGGGCTGGATCCACGCGGGCGAGATGGACTACTGGCGCGTGAAGGCGCTGCGCGAGCTCGGGCGCGACTCCGAGTGCGCGCCGCTCATCGCGGAGCTCAAGCAGGCCATCGCCGAGCTCGAGGCGCCCGTCCCCACCGTGATCAACGCCTACGCGAAGTTCGCGGGCGACAACTCTGCGATGGAGCGCGCGGCGAAGGCCCGCGAGAAGGCGGGCGCGCTCAAGAAGCTGCTTGCCGAAATGGAACAGGCGCACTGAACCTATACGTCCATTTCCCGTTCTGCCGGAGCAAGTGCGCATACTGCGCGCTAAGCTCGCGGAGCGGCGTTTCCGAGTCGGCGCGCGCGAAATACGCGGCTCGGATCGTACAGGAGATCGGGAGGGTCGCAACTTGTTGCGACCGAGAAACCGGGAGGGTCGCGCTCCTGCGCGACCGCGGACGCGCAGGAGCGCGTCCCTCCCACACTGTCTATTTCGGGGGCGGGACGCCGGCGTTGTGCGACCTGCGGACCGTATGTGCGGCCGTCCGGGAGAACCTCGGGCCGATCGACGAGTTCACGGTGGAACTGAATCCGTGCGACGTGACGCCGCGTCTGTTGGATGATTTGCGCGAGGGGGGCGTGAACCGCATCTCGATGGGAGTGCAGAGCCTGGACGACGACGCGCTGCGCGCGATGAGGCGTCCGCACACCGCTGCGCAGGCGGAATCCGCGTTCAAGGCGATTCGGGCGGCTGGGTTCGCCAACGCCGGTTTCGACCTGATAGCGGGCTGGCCGGGAACGTCCGACGATTCGTGGGGACAGACCCTTGCGCGGGCGTGCGCGCTCGCGCCTGACCATGTGAGCGTGTACACGCTGATCCGCGAGCCCGGAACGGCGCTTGATCGTGCGGTGGCGGAGGGGCGCGTCGCGCTGCCGGACGACGACGCGGCGCTCGCGCAGCACGATGTGGCGCGGGCGGCGCTCGCGAAGATCGGCCTTGCGAGGTACGAGGTCTCGAACTTCGCGAAGCCGGGGTTCGAATGTCGGCACAACGTGTCTGTATGGCGCGGCGACGACTACATCGGCCTGGGCGACGGGGCGCACGGACGCGAGGGGTTGCGGAGGACGGCGGGCAAAGCGGACGGCGCATACGACGTGACAGAGCTGTCGCCTGAGGCGGATGCTCTGGAGCGTGCGCTATTCGCGCTGCGTATGGCGGAGGGGATCGATCTTGCCGACGTGGCGCGCCGCTGGCCGATACTTGCGCATCGTCAGGTGGCATGGCAAAAGGAGCTGCGCGCGCTCGTGCGCGAGGGCATCGCTCGCGAGGAATCGGAAGGCCGCTTCGCGCTTACAGACCGTGGGTTCGAGGTCTGCGACTCCGTGGTTTCGTCATTGTTTGAAAGAAAGGCATAAGTCATGAAGAAAATCAAGGTCAGGAAATGGCTTCCCGCACTCGCCGCGGCGCTGTTCGCGGGAACGGTTGCGGCGGGCATATACGACGCGGGGCTGTATTCGCAGATCCCGCTGTCGGACGTGTCTGATGCTAACAGGGCCACGTACGTCGCCGACGCGAAGGCGGCAGGCGTGGACGCGGTCTGGATATCGGTGGTGGACTTCTTCGAGAAGGGCGAGAAAAGGCAGGCCACGCTTGGACATCTGGCCAAGGAAATACGTCATTTCGAGTCTGCCGGGTTTGCCGTGGGCGTGTGGATCAACGCGTTCGGCTACGGCAACGAGCGCACGTTCTTCAAGGACAGCACGAAGATCACGACCCTTGAAGGGAAAGCGAAGGGCGGTGCGGTGTGTCCGCTCGATTCCTTGTTGCGTCGGAGCCTCGTGGAGAACGTGCGCGACATCGCGCGTGCAGGCGCGAAGTTCATCCTGATAGACGACGACTACGTGCAGTCGGCGCGCAGCCTCATTGGATGTTCGTGTCCGCGTCATCTGGCGCGCGTGGCGGCGAAATGCGGACGGCAAGCCGTGACGTGCGAGGATGTGAAGGCCGCATTCACGGGCGCGCCGAACGCCGTGCGTACGGCGTATCTCGACGTGACCGGCGAGGTGGCGATGGAGCTTGCGCGAGAGTTGCGGCGCACGGTGGACGAGGTGGACGCCTCAGTCGGCATGGGCATCTGCGCCAGCTACACGCACTGGGACGTGGAGGGGTGTAATCTGCTCGATCTCGTCGCCGCATTCGCAGGCAAGGGACGCAGGGTGCTACGCATCAGCGGCGCGCCGTACTGGGCAAACTCCAAGCTGCCGGGCACGGGACTCGCGGACATCATTGAGTTCGTGCGGATGCAGTCGGCCTGGACGCGCGGTCTGGACATGACGGTGTTCGACGAGAACGACCCCTATCCGCGCAAGGTGGCGCGGGTACCGCCGTGGAGGTGCGAGCTGTACGACAAGGCGATCATCGCGGACGGACATCTGGCGCGCCACAAGTACATGCTCTGCTACGGCCCGGACCGTGCGGAGCCAGGCTACCTGGAGGCGCATCTCGCGGACATGCCGGACGACGCGGCGCTGCGACGGATATTCGCGGGAACGGAACCGTACGGCGTGAAGGTGGACTGTCCGCAGCACCGTCTGCGCACGGAGACGTTGCCGACTCCGTTCGCGGGAGAGGCGCGTATTGCTGCACTATACTCGCAGCCTGCCGCTGCGTTTGACCTGCGGCGCAGGGGAATCCCTACGAGGTTCGACGGCCCGGCGGCGCCGGACGAACCGCTAGCTGTGACGGTGCGTGCCACGCCTGACGTGTACCAGATCGTCCACTGCGATCGCGCGAAGGGGGAATATGCGGTTCTGCTCGAAAACATGGGCAAGACGGCTGCGGACGTCAGGATCGCGGTCTCTGGAAAGGCCTGCGTGCTGGACTCGCTGCGCGGCATATTCGCAGTCAATCCCGACGGCATTTCGCTCGCCGGGTTGCAGCCCCATTCGTATGCGGCAGTCCGCTTCTCGCTGACAGGCAAGGAGCGGTGACCGACGGTGTCGCGGCCTTGCGCCGGGGGGAGGGGATTTGGTATCATTGAGACGATTGCGTGGCATTAGGCCGCGCGAAAGACAGGAAAAGAGAGCATGGACGGTTCATCGAAGGAGTTGTATCTTGTCGGCATGCTGGCGATGGCCGGCGTGCTGTCCTTTCTGCTGCGCGCGGCGCCGTTCCTCCTGTTCGGGCGCGGAAAGGAGCCGCCGCCGGTGGTGCGCTATCTCGGACGCGTGCTGGCGCCGGCGGTCATCGCGATGCTCGTGGTCTACTGCTTCGTTGGCTACGTGAAGGACGGATGCCTATCTTCGCCGCTCCACGGCGGCGCGGAGCTTGCCGCCGCAGTGTTGACCGTCGCACTGCACATTTGGCGACGCAACCCGCTCGTTTCCATCGCGGCCGGCACGGCGCTCTACATGACGCTCGTTGGCGGGATGGCGCAGGGATCGGACATTTACCTTGAGGCCGAGCGGTTCGAGAACCGCGGCGGATGGGTGGTCGATTCGCAGTTTATCGACCAGATGGGGTCGAGCTACCTCCTCGCGCACGGCATGGGTCGGCCCGTGGCGGACGCGACGACCACGGTGGACTGCAAGGAGAAAGGCTCCTATCACGTGTGGGCGCGTACGCGCAACTGGACCGCGCCATGGAGCGAGCATGCCGCCGGTACGTTCACCATCAGGATTGGCGGGAAGGAGTTGCCGAATGTCCTTGGAAAGGGTACCGGCGACTGGCAGTGGCAGAAGGCGGGCGAGGTGAACCTCGAGAAGGGGAAGACGACTGTGACGCTCCACGACCTCACGGGTTTCGAAGGGCGTTGCGACGCGGTCTACCTCTCGCTGGTGGACGACACTCTCGCGTTACCGGTGTTCAGGCCTCCGCCGCCGGAGCGTGTCACGGCCGACCTCGTTGTTTGCGGCGGCGGCATCGCGGGAACGTGTGCGGCGATTTCGGCGGCCCGCCTTGGGCTGAAGGTGGCGCTCGTGCAGGACCGTCCGATGCTTGGCGGCGCGAACTCCAGCGAGGTGCGCGTGCATCTGGGTGGCTACATGAACCTGGGGCCGTATCCGCGCCTTGGTGACGTGGTGGCGGAGATCGGTCCAGCGAAGGGCGGCAACGCGCAGCCCGCCGAGCGATACGAGGACCAGCGCAAGCTCGACGCGGTGGCCGCCGAGAAGAACATCCGGCTTTTCCTCAATACGCGCGTGCGGCGGGTGATCAAGGATGGCGACCGCATCGCGCTGGCGATCGGACAGGACGTCGTGACAGGGGAAAGGATCGAGTTCCGGGCGCCTCTGTTCGCAGACTGCACGGGCGACGGATGCGTGGGTGCGCTCGCGGGGGCCGACTTCCGAATGGGGCGCGAGGCGAAGTCCGAGACGGGTGAGGAGATGGCGCCGGAGAGGGCTGACAAGATGACGATGGGCTCGAGCGTGCAGTGGTACACGAAGGAGGACGCCGCGCCGTCGGACTTCCCGGTGCTGCCGTGGATGATCGCCTTCAACGAGCAGAACTGCGAGCACGGCACGCGCGGCGACTGGGACTGGGAGACGGGCATGATGCGCGACCAGATCACGGAGTTCGAGCGCATCCGCGACTACGGAATGCTCGTGGCGTACTCCAACTGGGCGTTCCTAAAGTCGAAGAGCGCGAAGCGGGAGAAGTACGCGAAGCGGTCGTTCGCGTGGGTCGCATACGTGGCCGGCAAACGCGAGAGCCGCCGTCTCATGGGCGACCATGTCCTCACGCAGCAGGACGTATTCGACTTCGTGCCGTATCCCGACGGCACGTGCTGCACCACATGGGCCATCGACCTCCACTACCCGATGCCGAAGAACGTGAAGCACTACGACGGCGAACCGTTCCGCTCCATCTGCACGCACAACAAGCACTACGCCTACCCGATCCCGTACCGGTGCCTCTATTCGCGGAACGTCGCGAATCTCTTCATGGCGGGCCGCAACATCAGCGTGACGCACGTGGCGCTGGGGACGGTGCGCGTGATGCGCACGACGGGCATGATGGGCGAGGTGGTCGGCATGGCCGCGCGCGTATGCAAGGATCACGGGTGCCTGCCGCGCGGCGTGTACAAGGAGCACCTTGACGACCTGAAGGCGCTGATGACGAAGGGCGTCGGCACGGGCAAGCCCCAGCCGCCGCAGGACTACAACCGCGGGTCGCTCATCCCCGGCGTCCCGCGGCCAGGCAGCGCCGCCAAGATACTGAACATGTCGGTTGACGCCGACCTTGACGGCGGCGGCGAAATGACATGCGTGGTGAATTCCGACGTGGGCATAGCGACTGTTCGCGCACGTGTGACGGGCCCTGGCGGCGCGGAGGTGGCCATGGTCAAGGCCAAGGCCGAGTTTACGGTCAACTGGTCGGCGCCGGAGACGCGGAAGACGGAACTGGAGTTCAAGGTGAACAATCCCATGTTCTGGTCTGACGAGGCGCCGGCCATGTACAGCGTGCATGTGGACCTTCTTGACGCGACAGGAAGTATTCTGGCACAGAGGACTGCGAGATTCGCGTTCAAGCGGTTTGAGGTGCGCCGTGACGACGGGCTGTACCTGAACGGACAGAAGCTGCGGCTTCGCGGAATCAACGCGCCGTTCGCCACGTGGCCTGAGGACACATCGGCGCGGACGGCGGCCTGCCGCGACGCAGTGCGCGAGGTGAAGGGCCTAAACGCCAACATGATCTGGAGCACGAACGCCGTGCCGGCAGAGCTGCTTGACCTTTGCGACGAAAAGGGCATATACGTCGCTGGGCGTGAGCCTTCGGTCGAGGAGGGGCGGCATCCATGCATGCTCGCGTGGAAGAACACGGACGGCGTCAAGTTGCTGCAGTCGCCCGCATATGGGACGCTTCGTTGGTCGCTCCAGCGCGAAAGCCAGATGACTTTCGTTGTCCCTTTGCTGCCGCAGGAGGGGGCTGGCGGACTTGGGGCCGGGCTTTCCGACTGCTGGACGGCGATCTGCGCGGCACCACGCTGCATCGGTGCAGTCCTGCAAGCGAAGGAAGGCTGGACGGTGTCCGGTCTAGGTGCGCATGGGCGGGCGATACGCGAGATATGGTCGCCGGTATCGTGCGGCATGAAGGGGCGGACGCTGGCGTTCCGCAACAGGAACAGTTTCGTGCCGTTGGACAGCTTCCGGTATGTGTGGCGGGCGCTGTCCTTTTCCGATCAAGGGGAACGTGTGCTGAAGGAAGAGACGTCTGCCTGTCCGCCGGCAAGCCCTGGCGGCAGCGCGCAGGCGCAGCTGCCGGTCCTGCCGGCCGCTACGCAGGCCGTTCGTATTGCGATCGTCGGCGCAAACGGCGACGAGGTTTGCGCGTGGAGCTTCAAGATACCAAGCGAATGCACTGTGGGGTGGCCATCGAATGAGTGCGCGCCGCCGCCTGGGCTGGAGGAGGTGTATTTCCTCGCAGGGGCGCGTACGAATCGCGTGAAGAACGCGAAAAACCGGGTGATCCAATCTCCGCAGTTCGACTTCTTCTCGCCGCCGGACAGCTCGCTCAAGGTGACTTGGGGACAGATGGCCAACGGCGCATACCGGCTCGACTACAAGCTCGTCTGCCGTGCGAACGTGGAGCTGCTGGGGTTTGCATTCGCGCCGTTGAAGGACGTGATATCTGAACGGTGGGTGGGAAGCGGCCCGTGGGGAGTGTGGGGCAATCTGCGGGAGGGCGCGGCCTATGGCCTGTGGCGCTGCGGCGCGGAAGGCGTCGGGTTCGTATCGGATCTTGACTGGTTCGAGATCGCGACGAAGACCGGCACCTATCGCTTCACGGTTGTGAAGGGGCCTGATTTCTTTGCCGACCATGCGCCACGCGGTACGGCCGTCGCGACGTCATGCATCTTGCCCGCGTTCGGCCCCGGCTTCTTCATGCGGATTCCGGGCATTGGGGGAGAGCTATACGGCGCGAACGAGACTGGACCTGCCGGATGCAGCGCCTGGCTGGGTTTCCAGGGGCGTAACGCCCTCGAGGGAACCATACTCGTGACATGGCGGTCAAAGTAGTTTTTTGCTATAATGTCCGCATGAGACAATTTTCGCTTTTCTTGTGCGCGACGGTTCTCGCGTTCAATTCGTTCGCGGCGTTCAGCCCGGCCGGCACGGTGACGTTCACCGACCTGCGCACAATCGCCGCCCATGTCGAGTCGCTTGCAAGGGGAAAATCCGACTTGCTGCTGTCACAGACGTTACCGCAGACCATCCGCAACCAGGGGGCAGCGCGTCTGTTTGGACCCATGAGGCGCGGCATGCCCGGCGTGGCCGTTTGCTACGTGGACGCGGCGCTCCTCGCAAAGCTGACGGCATCGCGCTCCACGAAGGAGTCCGACTACGACCGTGCGAAACGTTGGGCTGTCCTCTACCCGGCTTCGATCGACCGAGCCAACTTCCTGAAGCGCCATTCCAACGCTGTGAAGGAAAAAAACGGCGCGTTCCGCATACCCCCTGGGCCGCATTCGCGCAGGACGTTTTGGGTCGTGTGGTCTGCCGACGGGCAGTGGGCGTCTCTAGCGCCGACGCCAAGCATGGCCGTCCATGTGCATACGGCGGCGGCCGTGGCGCTCCGCCGTCCGCTCAACAACGGCGAACTTGCCTTCGTGCGCATGGACGCGGCGGGGGCGCGGGCGGTGTTCCAGTCGGACGCCTGCGCGGGCGCTTCGATCTCGGTACGCATGACTCAAGCGGGGCTGGAGCTGTGGGGGACGGTGCGCGCCGCCGGCGTGCGCCTGCCTCTGCCGCCCGGGGCTACCTCTTTCAAGCACGTTGCGCCGAACGCGCCGTTCTTCGGCGTGACGTCGTCACCGGACGATGTGCGCTCGACCGACGTGTTCTCGTTCGCCGGGCCGGAGGTTTCGGCGTTCGTGAAGAAGTCGTTGGCTTTCGTCAAGGCGCAGGGGTATTCCACGTACTTCCTGAACGGTTCTCCCGGCAGCCATCCGCCGCCGAAGGCGCGTCTTGCGGCGATATTGCCGGAGGCGGCGTCGCTTCAGGCGGTGAACGTGATGTTCTGCTCGCCCACGACGGTGCTTCGGCTCTATCTGCCTAGGGTCGCAGCCACCATGATGCCCCTGCAGTCGGCGAAGATGCAGATGGGTGTGCGCCTGCTGCGCCGCGTGCGCGGAGACGGCATGGGCCTCGCAAGCTGGCGAGAGGGCCGCGACGACCGTTTCCTCGTGCGCATCTCGCGCGACGAGCTGTACGGCACTGCCGGACTCTGGTCGATGCTGTTCGACTAGCCCCATGCGACGTTTTGTGCTAAAATCAAATCCATCGCCCGGATCGGGCGGAACGAAGAGAAGAGACTATCCATGAAGTGGACGAAGATGATGATACAGACCCTCCGGGAGGACCCGGGGGACGCCGAAATCGACTCGCACAAGCTGCTCGTGCGGGCTGCTCTCGTGAAGAAGACGGCCGCCGGGCTGTTCACGTTCCTGCCGCTCGGCATGCGCGCCCTGCGCAAGGTCGAGTCGATCGTGCGCGAGGAGATGAACCGCGCCGGCGCCCAGGAACTGCTCATGCCGATCCTCCAGCCCGCCGAGCTGTGGCAGACCACGGGTCGCTGGGAGACGATGGGCGCCAACATGTTCAAGCTGAAGGATCGCGCCCAGCACGACTTCGCGCTTGGCCCGACCGCCGAGGAGGAGGTGACGGACGTCGTCAAGTCCGTCGTGAGCTCCTACCGCCAGCTGCCGGTCGTCGTCTACCAGATCCAGACGAAGTTCCGCGACGAGACGCGTCCGCGCTTCGGCCTCATGCGCTCGAAGGAGTTCATCATGAAGGACGCCTACTCCTTTGACGTGGACGCCGCCGGCGCCGACGAGAGCTACTGGAACATGTACCACGCCTACGAGCGCATCTTCGCGCGCTGCGGCCTCAAGGCGACGCCCGTGCAGGCCGACGGCGGCGACATGGGCGATTCCATGACGCACGAGTTCCACGCGCTCGCCGACGCGGGCGAGGACGGCATCGCGAGCTGCCCCGCGTGCGGATACGCCGCGAACCTTGAGCGCGCCGAGAGGAAGGTGCCTGGTGCAAAGTGCTTAGTGCCTAGTGCGGGTGATGACGCACGAAGCACCAAGCACGAAGCACCAAGCACCTACGAGGCCGTGCCCACGCCGAACGCGCGCACGATCGAGGAGGTGGCCGCGTTCTTCGGCCTGCCGCCGTCCGCGTTCGTCAAGACCCTCGTGTACGTGGCCGACGGCAAGCCCGTGATGGTGTGCGTGCCCGGCGACCGCGACGTGAACGAGGTCAAGCTGAAGCGTTTCCTGAAGGCGAAGGCCGTCGCGCTCGCGGACGCGCGCACGGTCGAGGAGGTGACGGGCGCGCCCGTCGGCTTCGCCGGCCCCGTGAAGCCCGCAAAGGCGGACGTGCCGGTCTACGCCGAATCCGCCCTCGAAGGGGCGTCGGGCGTGGTGGTAGGCGCGAACCAGGCCGACACGCACCTCAAGAACGTCGACCTTGCGCGCGACGCGAAGATCACCGCGTACGGGAGCTCAAGCGCGGCATCGAGGTGGGGCAGGTGTTCAAGCTCGGCACGAAGTACACGGACGCGTTCAAGGCCGTGTACAAGAACGACCAGCTCAAGGAAAACGTCATGATCATGGGCTGCTACGGCGTGGGCGTGACGCGCACGATGCAGGCCGTGGTGGAGCAGAGCCACGACAAGGACGGCATCATATGGCCCGCGAGCGTGGCGCCGTTCCAGGTGGTGCTCGACCTCCTTGACCCCGACAACGCTGACGTCGCGAAGGTCGCCTACGACCTGGAGGCGCAGCTGGAGGCGGCAGGCATAGACGTGATTGTGGACGACCGCGCGGAGCGTCCGGGCGTCAAGTTCAAGGACGCTGACCTCATTGGCTTCCCAGTGCGCGTGGTTGTGGGCGCGAAGGGCCTCGCCAACGGCGGAGTGGAGCTGAAGCGGCGCGACCAGGACAAGTCGCAGATGAAGATCGTGCCGACTGCGGATGCCGTGGCGGCGATCCGCGAGCTGCTGGCTCAATGAGGATGTAAGTGAATCTCAAACCACGAAATACACGAAACACACGAAAGGAAAAGAGATGAAGAAGCTTGTGTTCTTGGCGGCGGCCTGCACGATGGCCATCGTTGCAGAGGCTGACGTGCGCCTGGCGCCGGTGTTTGGCGACAAGATGGTGCTGCAGAGGGAGATGCCCGTTCGCGTGTGGGGCTTTGCGGACCCGCGCGAGACTGTGACGGTGCGGTTCGCCGACCAGAAGAAGACCGTTGTCGCCGAGGACGACGGCACGTGGAGGATCGAGCTCGATCCGATGCCTGCCTCGCGCGAGGGGCGGACTCTCACCGTTACCGGCTGCAAGCCGGACGGCGGGAGCTGGTCGAACGGATACGGCCTCTGGGCCTCGAAGAACGCCACGAACGAGCAGAAGATCGAGGACGTGCTGGTTGGCGAGGTGTGGTTCTGCTCGGGCCAGTCCAACACCAGCTGCCCGATCTGGGGGAAGGGGCCGCGCTTCCGCGATGGCCAGGGCGCGATGGTCCTCCAGATGACGAAGCGTCCGCTCGTGCGTCTCGTGAAGATGCCGAACGTGTGGAAGACCGAGCCAAACCTCGGGCTGCAGGCCACGTGGATGGAGATGGATCCGCAGCTGTTCGCCGACTTCCAGCGCGGCTTGAGCCTGCCTTCGGCAATGGGCTACTATTTTGCGCTCGAACTCTACAGTGCGCTTGAGATCCCCATCGGCCTGATGGATTCCAGCTGGGGCGGCACCAACATCGACGCCTGGACGCCGCCCAGCGGCCTTGCGTCGCGTCCCGACCTCAAGGACGTGGCGGAACTGCCGCTGCTTGAGGCGGATGCGTTCAAGAAGGCGCGCGAGAAGGGCGGCATCTACTGCGGGAAGGGGATATACGGCGGTCCCCAGCAGCAGCCGAGCGTGCTCTGGAACGGAATGGTGGCGGCGTTCGCGCCGATGGCGATCCGCGGCTTCATCTGGTACCAGGGATGCCATAACGCGGGCGAGTACCAGCGTTACTGCTCGAAGATGCATGCGCTCTACAACGGCTGGGCGAAGGAGTTCGAGAACCCGGATCTGAAGCTGTACTTCGTGCAGCTCGCCCCGTGGGGTTATCCCGGCATCGCCAACATCCAGGAGGCGCAGGCGCAGTTCGACGCCGAGCAGCCGAATGCCGGAATGGCCGTGATCAACGATGTCGGCAATCTCGCGGACATCCATCCGAACGACAAGCGCACGGTCGCGAAGCGCCTGGCCGTCCACGCGCTCAAGCGCGACTACGGCTTCACGTCGATCCGCGACAACTCGCCTACGCTGAAGAGATGGAAGATCGACGGCAACAAGTTCCGCCTCACGTTCAACGACGCCGAGGGCTGGTACATCTACAATCCGGACCGTAGCGTCCAGACCGGCTTCGAGATCGCCGGCGAGGACGGCAAGTTCGTTCCCGCCAAGATCGAGAACCTCGTCTGGGGCAAGGGACGCGACGGCAAGCCCAAGTGCGACGGCAACATCAGCGGCGCGGAGCTTGTCGTGAGCGCCGACGGCGTGGCCGCGCCGAAGAAGCTGCGTTACCTATACTCGAAGCCGTGGTTCGGCTGCGTGTACAACGAAAGTGCCCTTCCTTTGGGAGCGTTTCACATTGGTGAATAGTGAAAGGTGAAAGGTGAAGGGTGAAAGGTGAATGGTGAAGGGGGATCGATTGTCTAATGTCAGAAGTTAAAAGGAAAAGATCATGAAGAAACTAGTTGTGTTTATGTCCTTCGTGCTGGCGGCGGCCGCTGCATTCGCGGGAGAGCTTGACGGAGGGTTCCTCAAGGGCGTGACGGACAAGGCAATGCCTTTCTACGCGCCTGGCGAGGAGATGACCTTCACCCTTCGGCTTGAGGGAATCAAGGCGTTTCCGCCCGGAGAGTGGTTCATCTCGTGGGAGCGTTCTGGCGACGACGGCAAGCGGGATTCAGGCAAGGTCCCGGCTTCGCTCACGGAGCCGCTAATCATCAAGACCTCTATCGACCAGCCTGGTTTCGTGCGTGTTCGCGCGATGCTCGTGGACGGGAAGGGGAACGTCTACCGCAAGAACATCCCCGCAAATGCGCTCACGCCCGACGGGACGCGTCCGATGAACAACGCGGAGCGGCATGACAAGCGCATCTTCTTCGACGGCGGCGCTGGCGTGCAGCCCGAGAAATTGCAGAGCGAGCCGGAGCCCGGAGACTTTGATGCGTTCTGGGCCAAGCAGCGCGCAAGGCTCGCGATGGTGCCGGTACGGGCAGACCGCAAAGAGCTGACAAGCTCCAAGGAAGGACATGTCTATGCCGTCCAGATCGATTGCGCGGGACCGCGTCCCGTTACTGGCTACCTCACTATGCCGAAGGGTGTCGATGCTGGCACGAAGTATCCGTGCCGTCTGGAGACGCACGGCTATAGCTACCGTCCGCCGCACAATCCGCCGGGATGGATCCGTCAGGACGAGATCGTGCTCAACATCAACGCACACGGCATGAAGCTTCCAGCATTCGGCGCAGACGAGGCTTACTACAAGGAACTCGGAGAGGCGATCAAGTCCAACGGCAAGCAGTATGCGTTCGATCCTGTGCAGAACAGCGATCCGGAGCAGGCCTACTTTAACGGGATGGTCTTGCGCGTGATGCGCGGCCTGCAGTACCTCAAGTCGCTGTCCGAGTGGAACGGCAAGGATCTCTACGCCCAGGGCGGTAGCCAAGGCGGCTTGCAGACCATCTGGGCGGCAGGATGCGGCGAGGGCGTGACGCGCGCAGAGAGCGGCATCACCTGGTGCTGTGACATGGCGCGCAACACCCTTCGTCTCGAGCGGAAGTTTGCGGGCGACGGATGGTACATACCGTGGGTGCCCGCGCTCGGCTACTACGATCCGGTCAACTTCGCGCGTCGCATCCCGAAGACTTGCCTCACGATCATCACGCGCGCCGGCCTTGGCGACTACTGCTGCCCGCCGCGTGGCCTTGCGATCCTCTACAACAACATCCCCGGTCCGAAGAAGATCTTGTGGGTGCAGGGTTCGACGCACGGCTTCGTGCCGCCGGCCCCGAACCAGAACTTCTGGATCGACGACTCGGCTAAATAGGAGACCGTACGCCTAGGTAGGGCAGGGCGCGGCGTTTTGACGCGCCGTCAGCCCTTCCTGGGCCAGTACTTGTCCGTGAACTTCGAGGGAATGCCGACCTCGGACTTGTCGAAGCACTCTGCGAGGAGCTTCCATCCGAGGTCGAGGGCGTCGATGAGGTCGATGTTGACCGATAGGTCCATCATCTCCTTCTCGAAGGCGGCACCGTACTTGAGCAGCTTCTGGTCCCAGGCGCTCATCTTGAAGCCCATCGACTGCTTTTCGACGGTCTCCTTGTACTGGGCGTAGAGCTTGATCATGGCGTCCATGATCGTACGGTGGTCTTCGCGGGTGGTGTTGTGCTCGCGGAACCATTCCCTGTCGCTTCCGGCAATCTTGTCCATCTCGGCCGCAGACAGTACCTTGTCCTGCTGCAGGGACCGCGACGTGCCCTTGTTCACCTGCTGCTTGAGTCGGGAGAGCGAGCCGAACGGCTCGATACGGCCGTTGCGGAGGTAGAACTGGCCCTCTGTGATGTAGCCGGTGTTGTCGGGAACGGGGTGGGTGACGTCATCGCCGGGCATTGTCGTGACGGCGAGGATGGTGATGGATCCGGCACCGTCGAAGTCCACCGCCTTCTCGTAGCGTGCGGCAAGCTGGGAGTAGAGGTCGCCGGGGTAGCCGCGGTTTGATGGGATCTGCTCCATCGTGATGGAGATTTCCTTCATGGCGTCGGCGAAGGACGTCATGTCGGTGAGGAGCACCAGCACGTCCTTGCCCTGTAGGGCGAACTTCTCGGCGACGGCGAGCGAGACGTCAGGCACGAGCATGCACTCCACGGTCGGGTCTGCCGCGGTGTGGACGAACATGACAGTCTTGGAAAGGGCACCGGACTCGTCGAGCGTCGAGCGGAACTTCAGGTACTCGTCGTACTTGAGGCCCATGCCGCCGATGATGATCACGTCGGAGTCGGCCTGGAGCGCGATGCGGGCGAGTAGCTCGTTGTAGGGCTCGCCGGCGCGGGCGAAGATCGGCAGCTTCTGGCTCTTGACGAGCGAGTTGAAGAGGTCGATCATCGGGATGTTGGTGCGCACCATCTGGTTCGGCATGATGCGCCTGGAGGGGTTGACGGAAGGCTGGCCGATCGGAATCATGTTCTCGGTGATGGCGGGGCCGCCGTCGCGCGGCTCGCCGGTGCCGGTGAACGCGCGCCCGAGCAGGGCCTCGGAGAAGGGAATCTTCATCGTCTCGCCAAGGAAGCGGACGGACGCGTCTGTGTCCACGCCGCGCGCGCCGGCAAAGATCTGCAGCGTGACGTTGGGGCCGTCCAGCTTGATGACCTGCGCCAGGGAGGTGCCAGCGCGCGACTGCACCTCCGCGATCTCGTTGTACTTTACGCCCTCGGCGCGAAGGGTGGCGATCGAGCCCGAAAGCGCGTCGATTCGATGATATACTTTGCTGTTGAACATGGGACTCCTTTGGGGAAACCGTGGCGCGTATTTTACCGCATCCCGCCCCCAAAGGCAAGTCTCGACAATCCGTCAGTCGTGCGGCTGAGATTTTTGGTATAATCAATCGCGTTGAAGGAGACAAGGCAATGAGTGAATTCTGCAAGGACAAGGTTGCGGTGGTGACGGGCGCGGGCGGCACGCTCTGCAGCGCGATCGCCAAGGATCTCGCGCGGAAAGGCGCGAAGGTGGTGCTGATAGGACGCACGCGCGAGAAACTGGAGAAGGTGGCCTCTGAAATAATGGGAGGGTCGCGCTCCGGCGCGACCGCGGACGCGCAGGAGCGCGTCCCTCCCAGTGTGCGCATCGAGCCGGGGGACGTGACGGACGAGAAGGCGATGCAGGAGATCGCGGACCGCGTGCTGGCCGAATGGGGGCCATGCAGGTACCTGATCAACGGCGCGGGCGGCAACAACGTGAAGGCAATGCCCACACGTTTGAGGTTCTCAGAGGCGGATCTTCAGGGAGGGTCGCGCTCCCGCGCGACCGAGGACGCGCAGGAGCGTGTCCTTCCCGCAGACCGCGGCTTCTGGGACATCGACATGGAGGCGTTCAAGAGCGTGCTCGAGATCAACACCATCGGCACGGTCGTCCCCAGCCGGATCTTCGGCCTGCAGATGGCGAGGGCGGGCGGCGGCTCGATCCTCAACTTCGGCTCCATGAACACGTACCGTCCGCTCACGCGCGTCGCGCCATACGCGATGAGCAAGGCGGCGATCGCGAACTGGACGATGTTCTTCGCGCAGTACATGGCGCCCGCGAAGGTGCGCGTGAACGCTGTTGCGCCCGGATTCTTCGTGAACGAGCGCTCGAAGCAGTACCTCATGACACCCGACGGCGGCTTCTCGGCGCGCGGACAGCAGGTGATCGCGCATACGCCGGCCGGGCGCTTCGGCGAGGCGGAGGAGCTGCTGGGGTGCGTGGAGTGGCTGCTAGACGACGAGAAGGCCGGCTTCGTGACCGGCATCACCGTGCCCGTGGACGGCGGCTTCCTCGCGAGTGCAGGTGTATGAAATGTTGCCAATGTGTAAGTGTTGCCAATTGTCAATGTTGCCAATCGCCAATGAAAATTGGGTATTGAGAATGGCAACATTGGATATTGGCAACACTTGGTCAAGTTACAGGTAAGTTGCTTGAGAATCGAGGGAAGATGAAACTGGTCGAGTTTGTGCCGCCGAAACCGCACCCGCTCTGGAAGCTCTGCCTCCAGATGGGGATCACGGACGTCATCGTCAAGGTGAACCCGTCGCTGACGGGCCTGCCGGACCCGTGGCGGTACGAGACGCTGTCGTCCATAGTGTCGGGCTTGGCGTCCGCCGGCCTGCGCGTCGTCGGGCTCGAGGGCGATCCGTTCGACATGTCGCCGATAAAGGAGTATGGGAAACGGGGAACGGGGAACGGGGAACGGGGAATGGGGAACGGGGAACGGGAGGAGGCGCTGGCGCATTACCGCGAGCTGCTGGAGTCGATGGGACGGCTCGGCATCCGGCTCTTGTGCTACAACTTCATGGTGGGGACAGGCTGGGCGCGCACGGGCGTGCGCGAAGGTCGCGGCGGCGCGAAGGCGACGTATTTCTCGCTACGCGATGTTGAGAAGTTGAGAGGTTGTGATGTTGAGAAATCTCCCGCGAATCCCTCAACCCCTCAACCTCTCAACCCCTCAACCCCTCAACCCCTCAACCCCTCAATCCCTCAACCCCTCAACCCCTCAACATCTCAACATCTCAACATCTCAACTCCTCAACATCTCAACCTCACCCCTGCCCAAGTCTGGTCCAACTACGAGTACTTCATCTCGTCCGTGATGCCGACTGCGGAGAAGTGGGACATCCGCATGGGGCTTCATCCCGACGACCCATGCCTGCCTTCGCTCGGCGGCTACGCGCGCATCTTCGGTTCTGTGGATGCGTACGACCGCGCGTACGCGCTCCGTCCGTCGCCATCCAACGCGGTGACGTTCTGCCAGGCGAACTTCAAGTTGATGGGCGCCGACCTCGACGCGACGGCGCGGCATTTTGGCGACCGCATCGCCTTCATCCATGTGCGCGACGTGGAAGGGGACAAGACCGACTTCACGGAACTGTTCCACGACCAGGGGACAACAGACCAGTTCGCGCTGATGCGCACCTACCGTTCGCTGGGACTAGACGTGCCGGTGCGCGGCGACCACGTGCCGGAAATGGAGGGCGACCGTATTCTGGACGAGAACTGCATCCCCGGCTACTTCACGATGGGCCGTCTGTTCGCGAATGGATACCTCAAGGCGCTTTTGCAGGGGACTGAGGAGCGGCGCTCCTGATTGTGACGCGTGAGACCGCAGGGCGGATTGCGCCCATCTGCTCGTAGAGGTCGTCGGCCTCGGCCTGTAGCGCCGGGATGTCGTCGCGGCAGGCTTGGTAACCCTCCACCCACCTCTTGACGCCGTTGTACCACTCGTTCTTCTTCTGCTTCTCCAGCCAGTTCGCGAGCCAAGCGTCCGCGGCCGCGCGGTCGTTTGCGTCCACTTTGTTGTCCTGAAGCATGATCTGCACGAGGATGACCTGGCGCAGGCGCGACTGGTTTTCCTGCAGACGGCGCATCGGGTCGGCGAGCGTCTGGGCACGCTTCTGGTTGGGCGTGTCGAGGAGGGCGACGTTCACGCCGCCGGCGAAATCATCCGCCGAGAAGGTGCCCACCTTCACGCCGTCGAAGGCGAGGTCGTAGCTGCCGGATGCGAGGCCCGTGACGGCGAGGACTTCCTGGTTCAGGCGTTCGGTGAGCGGGTAGAACGCGGTGGCCTTCTCGTATTCGGGCAGTTTCGGGAAGGGCAAGGCCTTCGGCGCGTAGGTGAAGGCGAGTTCGTTCGGGCGCGCGCGGAGCGCGGTGACGTCGGCGTTCATCGTCTCGCCGTGCCCCACCTTGGCGACGACGCCCTTGGCGGCGTCGATCTGCACGCGCGCCACGAGCGGGGAGACGTGCATCGCGTCCAGGATGTGTGCGGCCATGATGAGGTGGCCCTCGCTGCCGGGATGGACGCGGTCCGCGCAGAAGTGGTAGTCCGTCGCGTGGTCCTTGAAGAGCTGAGTGAGCGATGCGTGGAGGTCAACGAGGCCGAGGTTATGGGTGGCGGCGAGGTCGCGCACGATCGTCGCGCATGAAGCGAGGCCCGGGTCGTTGCAGAAGGGCAGGTTCGCCTTATCGAACACGCCGTACTGGTCGTAGGGCGATGGGGTGATGAGGACGGTCTTCATGCCGGCCGCGAGGAACCTCTCCGTGAGCTTCGTCATGTTCGCGCGGTAGTTGTCGACGGCGTTCTTGCGCGCGGCGGCCTCCTTCTCGGACGGCTCGGCGCTCTTCCAGCTGTTGCGGCTGATGTCGTTCATGCCGAACATGAGGAACGCGCGGTCCGCCTTGAAGGACAGGATGTCGCGGTCGAAACGGCGCAGGCCGCCGCCTGCCGTGTCGCCGCTACGTCCGCCGTTGATGAGGCGCACGTTCGAACCGGGGTGGCGCAGATCCTGGAAGACCTGGAGATAGTAAATAAACTTGCCGCCGTGGGTGATTGAGTCGCCGCAGAAGAGCACGCGCTCGCCGTCAGCGAAGCGCCCGACCGCGCCCGTGTCGCACGTCTTCATCACGAAGTCGCGGAGGAAGTAGGCGGACGGGCGCACGCCGCCGCCATGGTTGCCTTCCGTCTCGTGGAATTCCGTCTTCGGGTAACCGCAGCTGCGGAGCGAGGCGGCGAGCAGCTCGTTCTCCTCCACGCGGCACTTCCACTCCACGTCGCGTCCGCCCGTGAGGAAGCAGGCGGGCGGCAGGTTCGCGCCGCCGGCGAAGGCGAGGGGCGCCCATTCGTCGATCTTCGGCTGGAACTGCGGGGCGGCGTCGTTGAAGCCGACCTTCCGCACGTTGAAGTGCTTTGTCATCTGGCCCGTCATCGGGGCGATGCCGGCGAGGTCGGCGGGGACGTGTCCGTACTTGGCGAGCCACTTGGGGTCGAGGCCGACCATGGCGGTGAGGTAGCCGCCGCCGGAGATGCCGGTCACGAAGACCTTCTTTGGGTCGCCGCCGTAGCGGGCGATGTTGTCGAGCGTCCAGGCGACGGCCGCCGCCGCGTCGGAGATGCACTCCTCGGGCGTTGCTGTCTCGCCGGTCTTGTCGTTCTTGAGGAGGCGGTAGTTGGCCCCGACGAACGCGACGGGATCCTTGCCTGCGGCCTCCTCGGGCCAGCGCGCGAAGTGCTTGTTGCCCTTGACGAGCCCGCCGCCGTGGAAGTTGATCACGGTGGCGAAGTTCGTGACGCCGACGGGCCATTTTACATCGAGGACACAGCGCGGGGCGGCGTCCGAGTAGCGGATGTCCTTCTCGACGCTGAAGTCGAGGCCGAACGCGGCAAGTCCAATGACGGAAGAGAGGATGATGAGTTGGAATTTCATGCGCTGATTATACCACACCGGATTGTGTCTCCGCAATGGACATCCCGCCTGTATCATGCTATAATCACGCCAATGAAAACAAAAATTCTGCTTGCTTCGTTCCTCGCGGCTGCCGTGGCCTGCGCCGCCGACTCGTCCACCAAGCCGCCTGCCGACACTGCGCCTGCCGCCAGTTCCGAGGCGGCGGAAGAGCAGGAGGTCTCGTTCCTCGACAAGTACATCGACCTCTCGACGGAGCTCGCGTTCTACTCTGCGTACGTGTGGCGCGGGCAGATCCTCTTCGACCGTCCAGTGTGGCAGCCGGCGCAGAACATCTTCGTCAAGCTCGGCGAGAACGCCGAATACGGCGCGTTCAAGTTCCGCTTCTGGGCGAACTTCGCCATCGACGGCAACAAGCCGCCGCACCGCTTCGGCGGCATGAGCATCGTCGACGAGCGCGTGGGCTACGTGAAGACCTTCTTCGACTGCCTCGACTTCGACGTGGGCGGGATCTTCTACCAGTTCCCCAACCGCCATTCGCGCGGACTCCGCGAGACGGACGAGTTCATCGCCGGCGTCAAGTGGCGCAACCCCTACATCACTCCTAGCTTCTACGTGTGGTGGGACTTCGACGAGAACGGCCACAACGACGACAACGCCCTATTCTTCGACTTCGACTTCACGCACGCGTTCAAGATCACGGACGAGCTTTCGCTCAACCTGGGTTCAGGCTTCGGCGTCGCCAACGGATCGTACATGGACCACTACACGCGTGGCGGCGTGGACGGCACCGCGTTCAACTACTTCCACCACGACCTCGGCCTCTGGTACAAGATCCTCGACAACGTGAAGGTTGGCGCCAGCCTAACATACTTCTACAACCTCAGTCGCCAGGTGCGGCACAGCTCCTACGACATGCACGACCACTACAACGCCGGCATCCTGCGCGGCGGCGTGCACCTTGCGGTGACCTGGTGATGTGGCGATAGGAAAGGGATTGGCGCAGACAAGGACGCTGGACACGAAAAGGAGAGACGGCCATGCATGACATCGCAAGATCATCCCGAATCGGGGGAGCTAAAATCGCCGTGTGCCTCGCTGCGGTTACGGCAAGGTGTGGCTTGACGGCGACCACGCGTTCACCCCGAATGCCGCATCGGCCGGACGCAAGGTTGATCTGACGATGACGCTGGAGATGTCGGAATATGCGGCAGACGGCCCAGACCCAGACGCGGAGGCGCAATGCGCGATCCGCCTGGGCACAAACGGATGTTTCCAGGCGTGGGTGGGCAGCGGACGAGAGGCGGATACTCCGCACTGGGTCGATGTGGCGGCAGACGACGTCACGCCATGCAGCGGCGCGGAGTACACGTTCCGCATCGCATTTGACTATGCGAGATACGTCTATTCGATCGATGTGCTTAATGGCGCCGGGTGGGTGCGGCTTTCCGCGCAGGGCGGCACCTCGGCGTTTCCCGTCGCCGCACGGGCGGAACGCGTGTCGAGCGTAACCTTCAAGGGCGATACGCTCTTTGACACCCTTTTCGGCGAGTACATTGGCGATGGAACTTCCCTCATCTTCAGGTAGAAGAGCCCACGCACGCAACGGACAAAACTAGTTGAACGGCAGAACGGAAAAATGAGCAGGAAAGAGTTCCTCACGATGGCGGTGGTCGCGACAAGCGCGGTCCTGGCCGTTGCATTCGAGGCGTTCGGGGCGAACGCGTGGATGCAGCAGGCGCGGAAGTCGCCGGAATGGTTCACGCGCGGCGTGATGTACCAGATCCAGCCGCGCGCGTTCACGCCGGAGGGCACGCTCGCCGCCGCGAAGGCGAAGCTCCCGTACCTGAAGAACCTCGGCGTCACGATCGCCTATCTCGTGCCGGTGATGAAGATGGACACGGACATGGACCAGGGCTTCTGGAGCCCGCGCCAGATTCGGAGCGGCTTCAACAACCCGAAGAACCAGTACCGCATCGCCGACTACTTCCACGTCGACGAGGAGTACGGCACCGACCAGGACCTGAAGGAATTCTGCGCCGAGGCGCATCGGCTGGGGATGAAGGTCGTCTTCGACCTCGTCTACCTCCACTGCGGGCCGACCGCGCCGTTCCTGAAGGAGCATCCCGAGTTCACGTGGTGGAATCCCGACGGAACCGTGAAGAAGGGCCCGTGGCGCTTCCCGAAGCTCAACTTCGCCGTGCCGGGCCTGCGCGCCTACTTCATGGACAACATCAAGTCGCTCATCCGGGATTTTGGCGCGGACGGTTTCCGCTGCGACGTGGGCGACGGCATACCGCTCGACTTCTGGTGCGACGCGCACGACATGATGGACGACCTCACGGGCGGCAATGCCGTGCTGCTCTGCGAGGGTTTCACGGTCTGCGACCAGTACAAGGGCTTCGACGCCGACTACGGCTGGTTTCCGGGAATGAGCGCGAAAGCCGTGCGTGGCGGGTGGACGGGGCGCGAGCGGCAATGCCCGGTCGGCTCGCGCTTCGTGAACCACTACGAGAACCACGACATCGCCACCGATGCGCGTCCGCGCCGCGAGAAGGCGTGGGGACACGACGCAATCGACCAGGTGCTCGTGTGGATGTTCACGCTCGACGGCGTGCCCCTGCTCTTCACCGGCAACGAGATCGCCGACGCCGACGAGCGGCACTCCATGTTCGGCAAGACGCCGATGGACTGGTCGCAGCTCGCGCGCGAGCCGGGCAAGTCGCGGCACGCCTTCGTGAAGCGCCTCGCCGCGCTTCGCCGCGAACATCCGGCGTTCACCGACGTCAACGGTTCGGACGGCCTCACCTGGCTCGACACGACGGCGGAGGATGCCGTCACCGCCTTCGTGCGCCGGAATGGGCGCGAAACGATTCTCGTGGTCCAGAACTGGACGCGAAAACCCGTGAAATGCACGGTGTCGTTCGCCGTGTCGAAACGCGCGACCGCCTCGTACCTCGCCCCGGACGAGACCGACCGCGACGTAAAAGGCACAATCGCCGCCGATCCGCTTTTCGCGCGGGACGCTTCCTATTCGCCCGACGGCGGCTTCACGATCGGCCCGCTCGGCTGGTGGATCTCGAAAGTGCTGCAGGCATACGAGCTGCACGCAAACATGTCTTTTTCTGGTCAACCATGTGAAAGGATAACAAAATGAAGAAGAGTATGCTGATGTTTGCCACTGCGGTGGCATGTGCCGCTTTGTCGGCGGTGGAGTTCAAGGCGGGGTTCGCCAGGACGGACATTACGCCGCCGTTGGGATCGTTCATGCCCGGCTACTTCAAGGACCGCAGGGCGAAGGAGGTACTTGATCCGCTGCAGATCAACTGCGTGGCGTTCTCCGACGGCAAGACGACTGCGCTTGTGATGCAGGTCGACGCGGAGGCGGTTTCCGATGCCGTCGCCGACCGGATGCGCGACGCGATCGTGAAGTCCACGGGCGTCAACCGCGACGCTATCCTGGTCCACGCTTCGCACACGCATGACGGAGGATACCTCGCCATGCGCATCGGCAAGGACACTTCCGGCAAGCCGGTATATCCGGGCAACGCCACGGAAGTCGACCGCATCTATGTCGACATGTCCGTGACGCGCGCAGCCGACGTGGCGGTGTCCGCCATCCGCGACCTCGCGCCGGCGACCCTCTCCTACCAGCGTTCAGAGGCGAAGCGGATCTCCTTCGGCCGTCGTTACCTCATGAAGGACGGCAAGGTGCGCACCAATCCGGGCACTGGCAACCCGGACATCGTGCGCCCCGCCGGCACGCCGCCGGACGAGACCGTGCAGGTGCTGCGCATAGACCGCGAGGGCGCGCCTGCGATCTGCATCATCAACTTCCAGTGCCATCCTGACGTCGTGGGCGGCGAGACGATCACCGCCGACTGGCCAGGCCTGACGCGTGTCGTGTTCGAGGCGGCGACCATGGGCGGCGCACACTGCATGGTGATCAACGGAACGCAGGGCGACGTGAACCACTGCAACGTGATGCCGCGTCCCGGCGAGCTCAACGGCCTTACGCGCGACTTCGACGCCGTCGACCGCGGCTACGACCACTCTTGGCACATGGCCAACGTGATCGCCGCGGCGGCGCTCAGCGTGTGGATAAAGTGCATCCCGATCGAGGCGGGCGAGATCAGCTTCGCCACCGCGACCGTACGCGTGCCCGCGCAGAAGGCCAAGGATTCGGACGAGAAGAACCTCGCGTGGGCGAAGGAGGTCTGCGCCAAGCACGATGCCGGACGCGACGCCGAGTTGCCGTGGAAGGAGATGGAGCTGACGACCGAGGTGGCGCGTCTCGATCGGCAAGTCGCTCGCGTTCGGCGGCTTCCCCGGCGAGCCGTTCAACGACATCGGCAAGGCGGTGAAGAAGGCTTCGCCGTTCACGCTCACTATCCTCTCCTGCCTCACCAACGGAAGCCGCGGCTACTTCCCGTTCTCCGACTCGTTCAAGGAGGGCGGGTACGAAGCTGCCACGTCGCCGTTCGGCGAGACTGTGGCCGACGACCTGATCGCCGGCCAGACCAAGCTATTGAAGCAGCTGCACAAGTAGCCGCGCGGCTACAGTTCGATGACGGCCGTGACGGGGAAGTGGTCGGACGGATAGAGCTTCGTGCCGGGACGCGGGTCGGGGTGCGTGGCGTAGGACCTCACCTTGATTCCGTCCGAGACGTAGATGTAGTCGATGCGCGGGCCGCAGTCCTCCCACACGTAACCGCCGTTCTTGTCCTTCTCGGCGTCAGGCGATCCCTTGCGGGCGTTGCGGACGTTGGGCGGCAGCTTGAGAGCGTCGGTTGCGGAATACTCGCTGTCGCGCCAGTTCCATCCGGAGAACGTCCGCCATGGGCCGGCCGGGGGAGTCTGGGAGACGTACAGCGCGTTCTTGAGGAGCTTGGAGACGGCCTGAGCGGGCTCCTCGGTCTCGCGGCAGTTGTGGTCGCCCGTGAAGATGACCGGCGTGCCCTTGGGGGCGAACTCGTGCATCTTCTCGATGATGAGGAGCATTCCGTTCTTGCGTGCGAGGGCGCTCTTGTGGTCGGTGTGCGTGTTTGCGAAGCAGAATGTCTTGCCTGTGACCTTGTCCTTTAGCCACATCCACGAGCAGACGCGCGTGCAGGCCGTGTTCCATGACTTCGAGCCGGGAACGTCAGGCGTCTCGGAGAGCCAGAACGTACCGCTCTTCAGCGCGTCGAAGCGGTCCTTGCGGTAGAACACCGGCGACGCCTCGCCCTTGCGCTTGCCGTCATCGCGGTGGACTCCAACCATTACGTACTGGGGAAGGTTGTTCGTGAGGTAGTCGGCCTGGCCGGGGCAGACCTCCTGGAGCCCGAACGCATCTAGATCGAGCTTGCGGATCAAGGCAACCATGTCGGCCTTGCGCTCGTCCCAGGCGTTTGGCGTGCCCTTGTCGCCAGTCTGGAGACGTACGTTGTACGAGCCTACCTTGAGGGCTGGGTCTTGCTTCTGCGCGGTTCCGCAGCCTGCAACGGCCAGCGCGAGGAGCGCCGCCGCGACGATCTTTGCTGATGCGATGCTAATTTTCATGGCATGTCCTTTGTTTTGGCTTTGGGAATAGGATAACATTCCGCTTCCGTTCTGGCAATACCCCGCCGGTCGCATAAATTTGGTATAATTGCGCCATGAAAACTTTAACCTTCCTGGCCTGCATTGCCATCCTTCCCGTCATCGGAGCCGAGATGACGGGGCAAATCGCCGACAACACGCTTCGCGAGGCGCAGTCCTTGGAGCGGTCCGGGAAGGGTAGCGAGGCCGCGCTCGCGTACGGACGCGTGCACTCGGTGGCCTCCCTGCCGCAGCACCAGCGCCTGGCGGCGTTCTGCGGGCTTCTGCGCACGGACGGCGCACGGTTCGAGAAGCTGTGCAGGGACGGCCTTTCCGCCAAGGACGACACTTGGCGCGGAACCGTGGCCCAGTCGATCGCGCTGCTGCCGCCGGAACGCCTTGCCGCGCTGCGCGCCTTCTGGCTCAAGTCGCTTCCCGAGCGGGCTCAGCTCGCGCTGCTGCAGGCCGTCATCCACGTCAAGGCGCCCGTAGTGAAGGACCTTGTGGCGGACGCGCTCGCGAAGTCGCAGAGTCCGGCGCTGCGACTCATGGCGCTCGAGGGCCTCGGGCGCAGCGGCACGGCGGCGGACGTGGATATGCTCGTGACGTGGATTCAGAGCGGCGACGCAGACATCTCCGCGGCAGCGCGGCGCGGGCTCATCTCCATCGACGACGTGAGGGCGGACGCGGCCATCGTCGCCAAGCTCCCTGCGTTCTCCGGCGACGCGCCGACCCTCGCGAAGCTGCTCGACGTCCTCGCGGTCCGCAACGCGCTCGGGTTCGCGGACGCGCTCGTGCCTTTCCTCTCGCACGCAGACGCGACCGTGCGCACGCAGGCGTTCAAGGCAATAGGGCAGCAGGGCCTGCACGCACAGCAGGCTGCCGTGCTTGCGGCGGCGGCAAAGGCGAAGGACGGAGCCGAGCGCAAGGAGGCGCGTCGTGCCGTGGTGCGCATCGCCCGTCGCGCGGGCGGCGTGCAGTTCAAGGCGCGGCGCATCGGCAACGCGCGCACCGAGGCGTGCGGCGTGGCCGACTTCGACGGCGACGGCAAGCTCGACATCATCGCAGGTCCGTACCTCTACCGCGCCCCCGAATTCCGGCCCGTCAAGGTGCGCGAGGTCAAGAGCGACGTCAAGGAAGACGGGAAGGGGTACGCGCACGACTTCATGAACCTGCCGCTCGACGTGAACGGGAACGGCCGTCCAGACGTCGTTTCGGGCAACTGGTTCAGCAAGGAGACGTGGTGGATCGAGAATCTGTTGCCGTCGACGAACATCTGGACGCAGCACCTCATCGAACAGACCGGCAACATCGAGACGGGCATCCTCGTGGACCTTGACGGCGACGGCAAGGCGACCGACTTCCTGCCCGACACGCAGATCACCTGCCTCTACCAGCTTGGGAAGGGCGGCCCCGCGCCGTTCGCGCGCGATTCGGTCTCCAACGACCACTGCGAGATGGGCCGCGGGTGCGGCGACGTGAACGGCGACGGCCGCAACGACGTCCTCACGCCCGTCGCGTGGTACGATAAGCTTCCCGACGGATCCTGGAAGAAGCATCTGTACGATATCGGCTTCTCCGACGGAGGCCGCGCGCTCGGCCACGCGTCCAACCTCATCGTCTTCGACGTCAACAAGGACGGCCTCGCGGACATCCTCGTCAGCTCCGCCCACAAGTACGGTATCTTCTGGTGGGAGCAGCTCAAGGAGCGGAACTCCGCCGGCGAGATCCAGTTCAGGAAGCACGTCATCGACGACACCTGGACGCAGGCGCACTACCTCGGCTGGGGCGACATCGACGGCGACGGCGTGCCGGAGCTGATCACCGGCAAGCGCTTCATGGCGCACAACGGAGGCGATCCGGACGAGTACGGGCACCTCGGCATCTACTACTACGACTTCACGCCAGGTCCGAACCCAGTGTTCAAGAAGTACGTGATCTCCTACGACGCCGACATCAGCGTGGGCCTGAACGTTGAGGCCGTGGACCTCGACGGCGACGGCGACCTCGACCTCGTCACTACGGGCAAGTGGGGCGGGCCGGTGATCCTGGAGAACAAGACCAAAGAGGCTAAATGAGGCGGCAATCCGTCGAGATCGTCTTCGAGGACACGGACATCATCGTCGTGGACAAGCCGGCGGGGATGATCGTCCATCCCGCGCCCGGCCATACGTCGGGGTCGCTTCTCGACATCCTGCTGGAGCATGCGCCGAAGATGGCTGGCGTGGGGAGCGAGACACGTCCGGGGATAGTCCATCGGCTGGACATCGAGACGAGCGGAGTGATGGTGGTGGCCAAGACGACGCGCGCCTACCATGCTCTGCGCGCCGCGTTTGAGAGCCACGAGGCCGTGCGCAAGACGTACCTGGCCGTCGTGCACGGTGCGCTCAAGACCAGGACGGGGACCGTCGAGACGCTGATCGGGCGCAAGCCTTGGGATCCGCACCGCATGGCTGTGGTGGAGGAGGACGGCAAGCGCGCGGTGACGCACTGGAACGTCCTTCAGCGGCACGGCTCGCTATCCCTGGTGGAGTTCACGATAGAGACCGGGCGAACGCACCAGATCCGCGTACATGCTGCGCACATCGGGCATCCCGTGGTAGGTGATTCCCTCTACGGCAACGCGGCGGCGGACCGTCGCCTCGCTGTGCCGCCGCGCCGCCAGCTGCTGCACGCGCTGGGGCTGGCGTTCCCGCATCCTGTTACGGGCGAGCCGATGGAGTTCATGGTCAAGCCGCCGCCAGACATAATCTACGCGCATTAGCTTTTTGATGTTAACCACGAAATACACGAAACACACGAAAGGATGCAAGATGCATCATAAAGCCTTGTTGACGATTATCGCCTGCGGAATGATGGTTGTAGGATGCGCGGCGACGCGCACCAACGAGATGACGGTGATGAGCTTCAACGTGCGGCACTGCGCCGGCTCGGACATGAAGCTCGACGTGCCGCGCGTGGCGGCCGCAATCGCTTCCGTGCGCCCGCGCTTCGCCGCGCTCCAGGAGCTGGACGTCAAGGCTAGGCGTTCGGACCGCATCGACGAGCCGGCCGAGCTGGCCCGCCTCACCGGGATGAAGGCGACCTTCGGCAAGACGATCGACTTCCAGGGCGGCGCATACGGCGTGATGCTGCTCTCGAAGGACGATCCGATCTCGGTGACGAAGGTACCGCTGCCCGGCAAGGAGCCTCGACTGCTGCTGCTTGCGGAGTTCGATGACTGCGTGGTCGGCAGCACTCACCTCTCCGTGGCGAACGAGAAGGAGCGCATGGACTCCGTGGGCCTCATCCGCGATGCGGTCGCGCGGTTCGGCAAGCCGGTGTTCGTATGCGGCGACTGGAACGCGCGGCCGGACTCGCCCGTCCTGAAGGAGCTGGGCAAGTTCCTTGCCGTGCTTTCGCCCACCGACCAGAACACGTTCCACGGCACGGCGCCAAGGCTTCTGACAGATCCGAAGATATGCATCGACTATATCGCGGTCGACAAGGTTCACGCGGAATCGTTCCGCGTGTTGGAGGCGGCTGTGGTGCCGGACACCGTCTCTTCCGACCACAAGCCGATCTTCGTCCGCCTCAAAAAAGGTATAATTGCTCCATGAAAAAGTCTAGGTTGTTGACGGTTGCCCTTGTGGCCTGCGGAGTAGCTACGCTGACTGGGGCCGAGTTTTTTGTCGCGCCGGGAGGAAGCGACGCGGCGGCAGGGACGGCGGCAGCGCCGTTCGCCACGGTGGCACGCGCGGTGGAGGCCGCGCGGAAGGCGGGCGGAGACGCGAACAAGGTCACGCTCCGCCCCGGCACCTACCGCCTGGAGAAGACGCTCGCGCTCGACGCCGGTGACTCTGGGCTTACGATCTGCGCCGAGAAGGAAGGCGCCGCAATTCTATCTGGCGGCGTGAAGCTCGAGGGATGGAAGCGAGAGGCCGAGGGGCCGTTCTGGTACGTTGACCTGCCAGAGGCGAAGGACGGCTGGAACTTCCGCACTCTCGTCGTGAACGGTTCGTTCGCGCAGCGCGCCTGCTTCCCCGGCGGCACGAACCGCTTCGACAACCTTGGCGACTGGAACCTGCCGCTCCTGCCTGCGCTTGCCGGCCACTGGGAGCGCAAGCCAACGGTCGCCGAGCTGACGACGATGCCGTACAAGGCGGAGGACCTGCCAGACACGCTCGACTTCAAGAGCGCCGAGGTGCGTCTGTACCACATGTGGAACGAAACCCTTTCGACGATCGCGAGCAACGACCTTAAGCGGCACGTCATCTATCTTGCCACGCCGGCGGCGTGGCCGATGGGCGCGTGCGGCCGACGCAAGTACGAGGTGTTCAACGTGCGCGAGGGGATGAAGGAGCCGGGGCAATGGTACCTTGACCGGACGCGCGGACGCGTCGTGTACTGGCCGAAGGCGGGCGAGGACATGGCTAAGGCGGAGATAGTGGCGCCGCGCGTGGAGCAGGTGGTGACGGTCAAGGGCACGAGCAAGAAACGCGTGCGGAACGTGACGCTCGCGGGGCTGGTGGTGGAATCCACCACTCCGCCGATCATGCGGGCCGGGTTTGGCGGCGGCGACATGTCTGCGGCGGTGCAGCTCGCCTGGGTCACGAACGCGCTCCTCGACCGCGTCGAAGTGAGGCTCGTCGGCGGGTCCGGCATCGTGATGCAGAACGCGCAGGCCTCTAGGATCCTGTGCTGCGACGTGCATCACGTCGGCGCGCGCGGCGTTGGCCTTGGCGGCGATGACAACCTCATGGAGCGCACGCGCATCTGCCACGTTGGACTGATGTTCCCGGCGGCGTCCGTGGCGGGCGTGAGCGGGAACAGGACGACGGTGCGCGGCTGCGAGTTGTTCGACGGACCCTACAGCGGCATCATCGGCGGCGGCACGGACCTGCTCTTCGAGAACAACCTCATCCACTACGTGATGCGCGTGCTGCACGACGGCGCGGCCATCTACGGCAACATGACGCGCGGCGTGATGCGCGGCAACGTGGCGCGCGACATCACCCCGAACGGGAAGGGGTTCGGCGCGTCGGCGTACTACTACGACGAGGGGGCGACCGACTGCATAGTGGAGCGCAACGTCGCCATCGGCGTGGCGCGGCCAGTGCACCACCACATGACGCGCAACACGCAAGTGCGCGACAACGTGTTCGTCTCCGACGGCGACATGTCCATATCGTTCCAGAACTCGATTGGCGCCACGTTCGAGCGCAACACGTGCGTGCTGAACGGCAAGTTCAACGTCGGATTCCCGGAGGCGGTGCGGTCCTGGACGGGGAACCGCGTCTATCGCACGCTGCCCGGCGGCGAACGGACCGAGATCGGTAACGCTGCGCCGGAGCTGCGGCAGCAGCGCCCGCAGGGCCCCCTTGCCGCGACGCGCGCGGATGCGGCGCCGGCCTGCGACGGCGAGTTTGCGGGCGGCGAATGGCCTGGCAAGTGGATCGCACTCAACCGCGACGGACAGCGGCGGATGATCGGCGGGCCGACATCGTTCGTGCGTGCCGCGTGGGACAGCACGAACCTCTATGTCGGCGTGCTGGTTACCAACTTCCGTTCGGCCCAGTTCACGGAGGGGACGAAGTGGGGCGTCGACGACGGGGTGGAGCTCGTTGTTGCCGGCAAGACGTTCCGCGCATACGCCTGTGGCGCGTTTGACGCGTCGGCCTTCCCTGGCGGCGGAGTATCGGCATACGCTGGACGGCGGAAGGGGTGGAAGCCGTGGGACTGGAGCAAGCAGCTCATCTATGAGGTGGCGATTCCGTTCGCCGCGCTGGGCGTGAAGCCCGCGCCTGGCGTCAAGATACCTTTCAACGCCCACGTCCACAACGGCGAGTTCGGCGAGGATCGCTGGTGGGATCCGCCTTGCCCGCTCCCTGACGGCAAGTCCCCGCCCGAACCTTCACTTGTTCTCAAATAACTACTAACCACTAACTACTAACCACTAACCACTAACTATGAAACCCCTGCAAATATTCTCGGCTTGGTTGTCCAAGTGGACGCCCGCCGTCGTGGCGGCGGCGGCTGTCGTGTCGTTTTTCATGCCTGCCGCGTTCGGATGGGTCCGCGGCAACGTGCAGACGTCGTTGCTTGGACTCATCATGCTTACCATGGGACTTACGCTTACCGGGGAGGACTTCAAGATACTCGCTTCGCGTCCGTTGGACATTGCGATAGGCACGGTTGCGCAGTACACGCTCATGCCGCTCATTGCGTATGTGCTCGTGCACGTGATGGGGTTGCCGAAGGCTGTTGGCGTGGGGCTGATCCTGGTGGGTTGCTGCCCGGGCGGCGTGTCGTCCAACATCATGAGCTTCCTGTGCAATGGCGATGTGGCGTTCTCTGTCGGCATGACCACGCTCTCGACGCTAATGGCACCCGTAATGACGCCGCTTCTGATGCTTTGGCTGGCGGGGGAGAGCGTGGACGTGGACGCGGTGGGCATGTTCACCTCCATCCTCTTCGTGACGATCCTGCCGGTAGCTGTAGGTTTTGGCGTAAATGCGGTGTTCGGGCAGCGGAGCGGTTTCCTCGAGGCGAAGAAGCTGCTTCCGGGCGTGGCCGTGCTGGGACTCGCCTGCATCGTCGGAGGCGTGGTCTCGGCGCATGGGCAGAAGTTCGCGCAGTCTGGCATCATGACCTTCGTGGCCGTCTTCTGCCACAACACGCTCGGGTACATCCTTGGCTATGCGAGCGGCGTGCTTGCACGCTTCAACGACCCGAAACGGCGCACCATCTCCATCGAGGTGGGGATGCAGAACGCGGGGCTGGCGACGGTGCTTGCGGGCAAGCATTTTCCGGCGATGCCCGAGGCGGCGATAGCGTCCGCTGTGTCTTGCGTGTGGCATTCCATCTCCGGCGCACTTCTCGCAGGCATCTTCAATTTCCTACAACGGAGGACTAACAAATGAGAAACATTGCCATTGTAACGGTTGCGCTTCTTGCAGGAATCGCAGTCGGTGCGGATGCGGACGTGGATGGACGTCCGTACGAGATCGTGTGGGCGAACCGCACGCACGACGACCACGAGCCGATCCTGCCGATGACCGACGCGGCGGGCTGGCGCGTGGAGACCGAGAACGCCATTGCGCATCTTGAAAGCGCCACCGACCGGCGGATGTTCGGTCCCGGCGTGGTGCGGCTTGTCTATCGCGGCACGGGTCCGAAGCCGCGCGTGAAGATTCTCCCGCCTAAGCCCGTGAGAGTTGAAGGCGCCTTCGACGCGGTGTCGCTCTGGATCTACGGCAACAACGTCTACTACTCCGCCAAGACGAAAGACACTCCGCCAACCACGCTCACGGCGGAGTTCGTCGATGCCGATGGCAAGCCGTTCTCGGTGAAGGTGGCGCGCATCAGCCACCTCGAATGGTGGCTCGCGCAGAAGCGACTCGCGGACGACCTCATTCCCCGTGCGGCGCGCGGCGCCACGTTCACCGGTTTCACCCTGACGGGCGGCACGAACGCCACGGACAAGTCGCTCGACTTCACGAGCTTCTGCGTCTTCAAGGAGGAGCTTGCGCCCGTCTCGTTCAAGGCGCGCCCGAAGCGCGCGAACCGCGTGTTCCCCGACGCCCCCGCCGGCATCAACACGGGCGCCGGCACGTTGCCGTTCCCGAACCGCGCGCTTACCGTCGTGCCGCCGGCGAGCGGCGAGACGTTCCTGTTCCGCCTGCCGTCCGACCTCGCCATCTGGGACGACCTCGCGTTCAGCCGCGACGGCGGCAAGACGTGGCAGCCGTTTGCGAAGGGCGGCGGACTCTGGTTCGCGTCCGACGACCCGAAGGGCAAGGTGTTCCGTGCGGCGTGTCCGTACACGGCCGTGACGAACCGCGCCGCGCCGCTCGACGTCACCTGCCGCGGCACGTGCGCGGCGACGGGCTGCCGCGTGGAAGTGCGCTTCCACGTGGAGGGACAGTCCCTCGTGGCGGACGTTCGTGCGGACGGCGGGCGCGTGGCGGAGGTCCGCTTCGGCAGCTGGCCGGAGCCGGAGCGTCCGCGCCTCGTGCGCGTGCCGTACTACACCTACAACGGCTACGGCGCGGCGCGTCCGTTCGTGCTCGTGACGGACACGCCGTCGGGTCCGATCTTCCACGCCGCGACGATGGACTGGACGCAGTCGAACGCCTCGATGCCGTTCAGCGACCCCGACCTCGTGGAGGACGCGCTCGGCGCGAACGGCGGCACGCGCTACATCCCGCGCACGGACGGCGTGCGCAATCCGTGCTTCGAGCGGTTCGTCTACTCGTTTGGCAGCCGCTTCGCGGACGTCCTGCCCGTGGTGCCGAACGACGTCTCGCCGTGGAAGCACGTCACGGGCAGCGTCGTGTGGCGCGCGCATGGCGCGAACAACCGCGCAAACGACACCGCCTACTGGCGCAAGGTGCGGAACCGCGGGATGAAGCACGTCCTCGTGACCGACCACGAGACGGGCTGGCGCGACGGCAACGAGAGCTTCACGTTCCGCACCAACCCCGCGCCGAAGAAGGGCGGCGACAAGGG
>CACXPT010000076.1 GCA_902769585.1 uncultured bacterium | reverse complement strand
GAAGGCCAAGATCGACGCGATGGTCCAGCAGCAGCAGCAGGACATGATCGATCTGCAGACGCTGGTGAACCGCCGGGACGTGGCGTATTCCGCGTCTTCCAACATCGTTCGGGCGCTCGGCACGTCCATGGACAACGGAGCGGGGAACTTTTAAGTTTGAAAGTTTGAAAGTTTGAAAGTTTGAGAGTTTGAAAGTTTGAGAGTTTGAAGGTTTGAGAGTTTAAAGGTGATGGATTGACATCTATGGCAACGATAAAGAGATTTGAAGATCTGCAGGTATGGCAGCGGGCGCGTTGTCTTGCGGTCAAGCTTTATCGTATTTCAAACGAGGGGCCATTTGCAAAGGATTTCGGCCTGCGCGGGCAGATCCAGAGGGCGGCGGTGTCAATCGTGTCAAACATAGCCGAAGGTTTTGACCGCAGGTCGAATAATCAATTTGCACAGTTCCTTGAGATTGCGGCTGGTTCGGCAAGTGAAGTCCGAGCACAACTATACATTGCATTGGACGTTGGTTATGTCGGCAAAACGAAATTTGATGAATTGTTCGCAGATGTTTCCGAGATAAGCGGCATGTTGACGAATTTCATGCGCTATCTGAAAACTGCGCCCAATAAGCTGTCGCATCCCAAACCCTCAAACTCCCACCCTAAATAACTTTCAAACTTTCAAACTTTCAAACTCTCTTTCAAACTCCCAAACTCCCACCCCAAATAACTTTCAAACTCTCAAACTCTCAAACTTTCAAACTTTCAAACTAACCTAGGAGCAAAAATGGCAATTGGCATTGACCAAATCTATCTTTCGATGGCGAGTCCCGATACGGGCGAGTATCTGATGGGGAACGTCTATACCGTCGATGGCGTCTATGAAGCCGACGGCGTCACGCCGAGGGTTCTGTCGATCGGCCAGCTTGTGATGGCGATCTGTCTCCAGCGCGCGGCAGAGCTGGAGGGGTCGATCATCGACAAGATGGCGGCCATGGAGCTTGCCTCCACCCAGCTGGAGCTGATGACCGAGATCGAGTCGAACATCCTCGCAGGCGATGTGAACATGAGTACGAAGAAGGTCACGTACAACGGCAGACAGTACACGTACTACGCGTTCCTGACCGAAGTGATGGAGGTCGAGAACGTGCCGAGAGGCACGGCCAACGCCGATTCCGCAGACCTGCTCACGGGAAGAACACCTTCAGCCAGCAGACGATGATCGAGTTGCAGTCGCTGACGGCCAAGCGCGACCAGAGCTACGACATGATCTCAAACGTCCTCAAGTCGCTCAACACGGTCTTGGTCGGAAATGCAAACAACATGTGAAACGAGTCGCACGAACGGCATGCCGGCGGATGGCGTGCAGTACGGGCACATAAAGTCAAGGAGTTAATACATGGCAATCAATCTTACGTTGAACGACTTCCGGAGCGTTCTCGGCAACGTGAACGACGGCAACATCGTCCTGAAGCAGGACCAGTCCGGCATCGAGAAGGCGAACTACGGAAACAAGTTCCTGAACCTTTTCCGCACGGTAAGGACGGCACCGAACAACCCCGAGGAAAACATGCAGGTGCGCCAGGCTCTGCTCGCGGCGATCCAGAATTCAGTCGAAGGCGAGGTTCTTTCGCTCGACGACATGCAGCGCATCTACAGCGCGCTCGGGATGCCGGAGTCCGGCCCCGACGCGAATTCGTTCATGGCCCCGCTCACGCGCCGCGATCTGCAGAACGTGATCGACATCATCGACGGTGCCACGAAAAACGACGCGCTCATCGCGAAAAACGAATCGAAGCTTTCCAGCCTGGGCGTTCTCGACAAGTCTGCGGCGAACGCCGTGAAGACCGCGATGAACTCGGCCTCGTGTTTCCAGATCCCCGCCAAGGGCAAGGAGCGCGTCGCGCAGGCGAGGCAGCTCTTCGGCGCCGATTTCAAGGGCCGCAGCCCGGCGGAGCTCGAAAAGTTCGTCCGCCAGAACATGGCCCTCATACGCGAACAGGTGTTCGACAAGCTCTATTGGACCAATCCTTCGCTCAAGGATTTCTCGATACTCGACAAGTTGGACGAATCGCATGTCGAACCTGACGGCAATGACCTCGAGCCGGTCGCCGAGGAGACTGTTGTGGCGGCCTTCAAGGAGACAGTCGGCGAATTGATGGAAAAGTTCGCTGCGAAGGAAACCATCGTCTCGCGCGCCGACACGCTCGCGCCGAAGACCGAAAAAGTGCAGTTGCAGGACGACGACGCTGCGTCGATCTGGAAAACCGTGGGCGGCGCCAAGCTGGAGGCGAACGTGAACGCGGTCTTTTCCGCGCTTGCGGAAGGCTCGGGCGTGTTTGCGGCAGAGCAGCTCGGCCGCGCCGCCACGGTCGTGAAGAACCACATCGTCGAAACCTTCAACAATCTCTGCACCGCAAACAAATCCAACACGCAGAATACGGAAAAGGCGTTCAATGCGGCGATCGCCCCGCTCAAGAACATGCTCGATTCGTTCGTTGCCGACCTCGAGCGCATCGGGCCCCAAGCCGCGGCCGGAATCAAGGCGAAGCTCGCCGACGCGCTCGGCGCGCAGGTCATCGAAAAGAACATCGGCACGCACTTCAACAAGTCCGCCCTCTTCGACGGCGCGATGAGTGCGTTCGCGAGCGTATCCAAGGGACTCTCCGCCCGCTCGCTCGTGGAGGATTTCGTCAACGCCAATCTCCCCTACGCCAATGATAAATCGCAGGTGGTGGAATTTTTCATGGGCAAGATTTCCGCCGCCGGCAAGGAAGAGGGCATCGGCGAAATGCAGGCGAAGGCGCTTGCCGACGCGCAGCGTCTCGCGGCCGGCGGCAAATTGGAAGCCGCCGACAAACGCACTCTGGAAAACCAACTCCTGAACCCGCTCAAGGATGCCTACGACAAGATGGTCGCGGACCAGGATCCGGACAAGATCAGGGAGCAGCGCAATCAGCGCAACGCGGCGGCTTTCGACAAGCTTCTGGCGGCGATGCCCGGCTCCGCACAGATGGACGGCGCGGAGAAGTCTTCCGCGATCCTCCGGCTGAAGCTCGACACCCTCATCGCCAAGTTCGACTACGATACGCTTTTCAAAAAGGGCATACTCAACAGTCTCGGTTCGACGCAGATCAAGAAAGGCAAAGACGGCGCGCCCGACCCCGATGCGCTCGCAAAACTCGAGAATGAACTGCTCGACATGAGCGACAACGACCTGGAGTTCTATTCGCATTACTCCGCCAAGGGCTTCTCGAAGGCCGACTTCGATATCGGCATGCTCTGCCAGGGTCAAAACCTTGGCGACAACCACGGCACCCACTTCAAAGACGCGCTGCGCGACGGCACGATCCGCATTTCGGACATTCCGAAGAATGCGGTACCCGTCTTGAAAGGTCTTGTTTTCACGCCGATCCTGGATTCGTTGCAGAAAAACGACCTCGGGTCTTCGCTGCGCGAATTACTGCCGGAGGAACACCAATCCTCGAGCCTCGCGACCGACTTGCAGACGCGCCTGAGGGAAGGATTCCAAAAGTCCGGCGCTGGCACGCTTCCGAAGTGCTTCAAAGAGTGCATGAAAAAGGACGCGAAAAACAACACGGTTCCCGACCACAGGGAGGCCGGACGCCAGCTCGCTTCGACGAGCTTCTCTTCGCCCGTGCGCATTCGCGGTTTCGGCACGTCCGACCCCGCGCGAATCCTCAACCTCTTTTCCTCGATGGGCATAGACCTGGCCCCGCTGGACGGCACCGACGACAAGGCCAAGGTGGACATCTACGAAAAGATATACTGCCTTTCCATGATTTCCGCGATGAGCGGCCACAAGCTCGACGGCCTCGCCGAATTCACCGAGCGCGTCTTCGGGAAACCATTCCAGGACGTGACGGCGGTTGACGTCTTCAAGGTGCTCGCCAAAAACAAAATTCTTGAAGACGGGAAGTTGGGATCGTCGCTTGTCGTGAAAGACCCCATCGACGACCTCGCCACCGACAGGATGAAGAACGCGAAGCAGTTCCTTGCGGGCGAAATCGCCATTTCCGAGGCGAAGCTTATGTCGTGGGAGGCGGCGGAGCTTCTCGAGGCGGCCCGCGCGTTCGCCGCCGGCGCGCAAAGCAAGACCGTGAGTATCAGCACCATCCCCGTGGAGATGAAGCGTGTCGCCGGTGGGGGATTGTCCGTGAAAATCGACAACCGCTTCCCGATGCGCGCGGCGTTCGACGCGCAGGGTTTCGTGCGACTGCTCGAAAACGAAATCACGTCCAAGCCGAAGTCGTTCGACAAGAAAGTCGTCACCAGCGCACTCCCTTCGCTCGACGACGTGAAGAGCGGCGCGGTTTCGCTTGCCAGGGCGCGCGAGCTCTACGCCAAGACCGCCGCCGCCATGACGGGCACGCTGCCCGTGATGTTTTCGGCCTACACGACCGCCGAATTGCGCGATATCGCCGTAAAGGCCGTGAACGACGAATTCAAGGCGGGAAACATCGCGAAAGAGCCGCCGGCCACGTACAACTCCGGCGCGATGATAGAAATGCACGATAACCTTTCGAAGACGTCCTCTGCGGAAGTAGATGCGTGCGTGAAAATCGCCACGACCGTCCCGAAGCCGATTGACGAGCGCCGCGCGGTGGCGCCGGACGGCGCGACGGTCCGCAACATCGTGGCCGACCTTTTCCTCAACAACGACACGTGGGCGTTCGACGCCGGCGCCGCGGGCAAGGCGCAGCCCGGCGAGCGCGTGCGCAAGCTCCTCGTCGAATACGGCCCCGAGCTCGACTTCATCCTGAAGGGACTCGATTCCAAGGAAAACGATCTTCTTTCCAACCTCCCGCAGAACGTCCGCGACGCCGTGCGCGACGTCTTCGCGGACATCAAGAAGCTCGACATCTCCCGCCTCGCCAACGCCAACCAGCTGCCCGAAGGCGCGCGCGCCGCGCTCGACGCCATCGAGAAGAAAATCGACGGCGTGGCCAACAGCCTCGCCGAATCCATGCAGGCGAAGGTGACGGCGCTCTTCGAGCCGCACGGCTCCGGCGAGGTCAAGCAGGATTGGCAGAAGACCTTCGCCGAACTGAACGGCAAGGAAGGCATCGACGAAACGACCCGCCAGGGCAAGTTCACGATGAACGTCCTCAGGAACTACTTCAAGTCCGCCGCGCCGGTCGACAAGCGCGCCATGCTTTCCGCATTCATCCGCAACACCGAAACTGGCGCGACCGACGCCAAGCAGGTCGCCGAGCTTCTGAAGGGCGCCGGACCCCTCCTCCAGAAGATGCTCCAGGGACTGCCGCTCAGTTCCTTCGACAAGGATACGCAACTCGCCCTGAAGGATATGAAGTCGCGCCTCCTGCCCATTCCGGAAGAGGCCGTCAAGGCGCAGATGCTGGAACTCGTCAGAAGCTCAAACGGCAACATCCTCTCCATCGAGGTGAAGCGCAGCCTCGGCGCGGCCTCCGTCGGCCAGGCCTTCCTCTGCACAGTGAAGACCAAAACGCATCCGAACATCGGCGAGGAGTGCGTGATCAAGCTGCTGCGCCCCAACGTCGATACCGCCGTCCAGCGCGAAAAGGCGATGATCGACAAGATCATCGGCGACGATTCCGCCATGAAGGCGACGTTCGACGGCCAGTACCGCAAGATTCTCGAGGAGTTCGACCTCACGCTTGAATCGACCAACGTCGGCGTGGGCCAGACGGTGTACGAAATGCCCAAGAACGCCAGCTACGTCCACTCCATGCAGATGCTGGAGGGCACGCAGCCGACGACCACGTCGATGATCATCAAGAAGGCCGACGGGCAGACGTTCGACAACCTCATCGATGGTGCCCGCAGCAGCGCCGAAGAGATCCTCGCGCCCCTTCGCAAGGAGACTGAAATCGACGGCGTGAAGAAGACCGTCTACAAGGCTCCTGACGCGAAGTCGATGGGCATCGCGCGCCGGCGGCTCGTCTTGAAGGCCGCCGAACTGAACGACCGCCGCAACCAGATCCTCGGCGTCGCCTCCACCTGGTTCGACAACGCGCTGTTCGGCAACGGCTTCTTCCACGGCGACCTGCACGGCGGCAATCTGATGACCGGGACTTCCGGCACGACGTTCATCGACTTCGGCAACTGCTCGCGCTTCTCCGCCAAAGAGCAGACCGCCATGCAGATGATGCTCGCGTGCGTCATTTCCGGCGATACCGACCGCGTGATCAGCAAATTCAAGGCGCTCATGCCCGAGGACGCCGTCAATATCTTCGACCAGAAGTTCCCCTCCGGCTCCGACGCGCGGAATCGTCTCGAGACCGTTCTCACGCGCGGAACCTCCCTGGACCTCATGTCGCGCGTGCAGGCGTTCATTTCGATCGTGCAGGGCGAGGACGTCCCCGTGCCGGCGCCGCTGCAGAATTTCGTGCAGAGCTACGTCCGCCTCGCGGATATCGTGGCGGACATCGACCGCACCGTGGAGGACCTCGAAATCGCCGCAGCCTCCATCTACTGCGACTTGCCGGAGGTCGGGAACGTCGAAAACGAATCGCGCGCGGTTACGCTCATGAAGAACTTCGCCAAGGCGTACATCGGCGATGCGAACACCCCATGCTCCATAGAATCGGTGAGAGCCGCCGCGCGTGAGTTCCAGACTTACGCGAACAGCGAAGAGGGCAAGGCGGAAATCCACGCCCTCACGCACGACATCGGCCGCATCCGCAACGAGCTCATGCCGCTTCTCGAGCTGCTTCGCTGCACCCAGGCATATACGAGGTTCGACAACGACATCATCTTGTCCAACGTCAACATGCCGGCGGGATTCCGCTACATCCGCAACGACCTCGACGCCATCGCGGAACTCGACAAGGCCGGCAAAATCCAGGACGGCAAGATCGTCTCCGATATTGAAAAGGAGATGAAGTTGTTCGACGATCTCGAGAAGCGTTTCCTCGACGGCGCATACGATTCCATCCCCGAATTGACAAGGGCGATGTCGACCGCCCATGATGGCGAGTCCACGTTCACCGGGCTTGCGGTGAAGGTGGACAAGTCCGTGACCGACGTCTGCGTGGACGTGATCAGTTCCTACCAGGACAAACTCAAACCGGCGGCTCTCAAAGAGTTCATCAATCCGTTTGCAGCGATTGGATTCGGAAACCGTCTTTCAAGCGCGTTCGAAACCGGCGTGGCGATGGACTACCGCATGAAGCACGTCGGGCCCGCCCTTTCCGAAAGGAACCGCAACCTGCCGCCGGGCGAGCGCCTTTCCGGGCAGGAGATGGCGACGCTTTCGCGCGCGACTTCGACTTTCCTCGTGCCGTCGCCGCGTCCCGACGCCGACGAGGACTGGGCCGCGAGCAAGGAAAAGCGCGCCGACATGCTCGCCGCCATTTCCTACAACCTTTCGCGCGCCGCCGAGGCCATGAAACTTGAGCCGGGCGAAAGACTTTCCGCTTCCGCCGTCTCCTTCTCGGCGCTCAACATGGGGCTCATCGACGCGGAACTCGTCGAATCCATCGCCGGCATGGATGAGGACGACTACAATACGCTCGTCACTGAAGCCCAACAGCTCGACGCGAAAACCGGCGGAAATGAGCTTGCTACGGCGCTCGACGCGCTGCGCGGTGCCAATGACCTGCTCGTCCAGGTCTCGCCAGTGGAAGAAGAGGAGTAATAACGCGAGATATGGCAATGAACGGTAAACTTGAAGATTTGATAGCGAAATTCTCGCAGAACGCGGGACTTGAAAACATTCCGCCATCTGAAGGCATATGGAAATTCTCGGCCGACGGCAACGTTTTCGGCGTGACCGGCGACGGCGCAGGGCGTGTCTGGCTCTTCGGCGAGATTCCTTTTGCCGATCCGGCGAAGAAAGAAGCCTTGCTCAAGTCGGCAATGGAGGCGAACTACTTCCATCGCGGCACGGGCGGGGCGACTTTCGCGCTCAATCCCGGCACCGGGGCGTTGACGCTCGTCGCGTCGAAGAGGCTGGATGCGCTCGGCGAGGAGGCGTTCTTCGCGTTCGTGGAGAAGTTCGTCAACACGCTGGCCGTCTGGAACGGCATCTCCGATGGATCCAGGCCGCAGACCGAACCGTCGGCTGAGCCGCAAGACGACGCGCCCGCCGCGCCGGCGTTTGCGTACGACGCCGGCTTCATGCAGGTATGACGCGGGAGAGGACAGTCTGAAACCTCTGGAGGTCGATTGAGAAAAAGCGATAGTTACCGGAAGATGAAGGCGCTGACGGCAAGCCTCGCCGCCTGGTTTCTCGCGTTTGCGCCGCTTGCGGCGGACGCGGGCTTTACGGTTTCCCGATCCATAACGGAGGCGGGGCGTAGCAAGCATCTCGAGGACGGGACGATCTACACGATCTCCAGCGACCTCGAATTCAGGGCGCTTTCGAGTACCAGCGCATTCTACATGGACGCGAACTCGACTTCCGTCCTCTATATCGCGACTGGCAGCACGCTGAAACTGACCGGCGGCTCAGGTTCCGGCATGACTGGCGCGGGCGCAGGCATTGAGATTCCCGCCAGTTCCGTGCTGATCATCACGGGCGGCGGCACGGTCACGGCGACGGGTGGCACCGGCGGTGCCGGCATGAACGGTAATAGTGGCGGGAATGGCGAGCAAGCCTTCGACGACGGTACCCCAGGCAAGGGTGGCGACGGCGGTGATGGCGGCGGCGGCGCAGGCGCGGGCATCGGCGGTACGGGCGGTGTCGGCGGCTCGAAAGGCAAGCAGGGCACGACGCCTTCGACCCATAAAACGACCTGGGGCGAATACAACTATGAAGGCGCGGGTGGCGGCTGGGGCGGCAACGGCGGCAACGGAACCGGCATGGGTACGCTCTACGTCCTTGGCTCGGTCTCCGTGACCGGGACGGCCGGTGCGCAGGGGGGCGGTGGAGCGAGCGGTTCCAACGGAAGCGGCATGTACAAGGACTACTCGCGTTCATGGCGCGTCGGCGGCGGCGGCGGCGGCGGCGGCGGCGGCGGCGGCTCGGCGGCTTCATACGGCATCGGCGGCGGCGGCGGCGGCGGCGGCGGCGGCGGCGCGGGCGGCAACGGCGGCTCGTATGAAACCACGCCGAGCGCTTACACCTACTACATGCCAAACGGCGGCCATGGCGGCGGCGGCGGCTCGAACGGCGGCGGCAGCCGCACGGAAGGTTCGTACACCTCCTATACCGGCAATGACTCCGCCGGCAAACGCGGCGGTCATGGCGGCTACGGCGGCAGCGCGGGCAGCAACGGCTCGAACGGCAGAGTCTTCAAGTCTGCGGCGGCGACGGTGAGCGGGGCGACCGGCACTTCCGGCGCCGAGACCCACTCCGCCATCGAATACACGATCACCTTCGACGACGGTTCGCGCCTCACGGAGAACCTGATGGCCAAGTTCGGCTACGCCACCCCCGCCAGCCCGACGACGCATCGTTACGGCTACAACTTCAAGGGCTGGTACACGGGCGAGAACGGCAGCGGAACGAAGTACTACGAAGCGGACGGCAGCCCCGTCATGGGTGTCTGGACTCACGCCGGCGACCTGACGCTCTATCCCAAGTGGGAGCGCAACAGCGAAGACCTCTCGTACGTCACGTTGTGGATCAACGGCGACAGGGTCGTGGAAGGTACAAACACAAGCGGTGACGGCTGGTCGTACAACGCGCACGCCGGCAAGATCACCATCACCGGCTACGGCAAGACGTACGAGATACGTGGATGCGACGCGGACGGCTTTGCGCAGATCGAGGTCAAGACGAGCTGCACCATCAAGATTTCCGACCAGCTCGAAATGTCCCCAGGCACGCACGCGAACTATATCCCCCTCTCTGTCGTCAAGGGCGATTCGGTTTCGCATGCCACCCTTGAGGTCGAGGAAGGCGCCCATTGCAGTCTGACGGGCTCCAGCGGCCGTCCGGCGATTTACGTGAAACCACCGTCCGGCTCTTCGGCGAAAGACTGCGACATCAGGATCAAGGCAAGGGGCGCGTTGGACGTGACAGGCGGCAGCGGCGCGGCGGACATCGGTTTGCGCTCCGGCGACGATCCGGATGACTGCGGCAACATATTCGTGGAAACTTACGACAATTGGTTCTCGAACATCCGGCCCGGCCACGGTTTGACCGACGGGAACGGTTTCAACAACAACAAAGGGAAAAGCGCAAGATTCTATTCGCTTGCGACGGGCAAACCCGTGTATAGCGTGAGGATGCTGTTCGCCGGCGAGGGCGGCAGCAGCAAGACGATCTACCGTCAGCGCATACAGGGCGAGGTCAAGGACACGGTCAAGACCGACAGCGACGGACGCGTCTGGCTCTGGGTTCCCTCCGCCGACTATGAATGGACCGAAAAGGCGGACGCCTCGTTTGAAAGCGGCGACAAGCTCTGGACAGCAGCGGTGAGCGGGCACACTGCGGCGACGTCCTTCATGCCGCTCAACATCGAGATAGACGGAGAGGACATCGCGCACATGTCGGGCGACGGTTGGTACATGACATACGAAACCATGCAGGGCGGCACCAAGATCGCCATGCTCGCCATTACGAACGCGGGGCCGCACGTCGTCACCGGCAACGGCAACGCGCGCCTCAACGTGCAGTGCAGCGGGCATCTTACGGTCTCCAACCTGACATTGGACGTGTCGTCCTGGAAGAACAGTTCCAAAAGCGCGGCCTTCCACATCGACCAGGGCGTCAATCTCGATCTGACGGTGAAAGGCAAGAATTCGTTTTCGAGTCCCAATTCATATCCAGGCATATTCGCGGGGTACGACACCTCCCTGACCATCGACGGCGACGGAGAGCTGAAGGCGTCGGGCGGCAGCAGCGCGGCTGGCATAGGCGGCTCGTGGTGGAACTATGACACCCAGCTCTGCGGCAACATTACGATCAACGGCGGACGTATCACGGCGACAGGCGGTCAGGGGGGCGCAGGCATCGGCGACTCGATCCAGGTACCTGATTCGATAAGCAGTTGGAAGAGCAACGGCAAAATCACGATCAATGGCGGCGTGGTGACGGCTCGCGGCGGAAAGAACGCGGCTGGCATTGGCGGCGGTTACCGGGGATATGCCGACGTGACGATAAACGGCGGCACGGTGTTCCCGGCTCCAGGCGACGGCGCGTTCGCGATAGGCAACGGCTCCAATCCGTCCAAGTCGAGCGTCACCACATTCGGCCTAGCGGCGGTCTATGTGACTTCGGACGCGGTTTCGCCCGCCGCGAAGAACAGCTCCGGCAAGGCGGTGTTTCCCGTGCGCTTTGACATGAAGCTTGCGAACTGCAATGTCACGAACATCGTCATCGAAGGCGAGGCGAAGGCCTGCAAGGATCTCTGGACGAACGAAAGCGGCTGGCTCGTGCTTTGGCTCGAGCCGACGAACGGCGATCAATACACGATGACGATTACGGCCGTAGATGCGGACGGCAGGTCGGTTACAAAGACCTGGGGCTACAAGATGGACAACGGCGGCAACACCGAGTTCTCGACCGACATGCTGACGGTTGACGGCGTTCCCGTCGTCGGCGGCAAGTCTGCCTCTGCTACTGGTTGGGAATACAGCGCCGCGACCAGACTGCTGACGATCTCGTCCGGCAACCATACCATCGCCGGTGCATCCACGAACGGGTCGATAAACGTCGTGGTGACTGGCAGCGACATCGGGATGACGCTTGATAATCTTACGCTCACGACGTCGCAGAGCCATCAGTCTCCGTTCGTCGTCTCCAACAGCTGCACGCTGACGCTTTCCGGCAACAATATCATCGCGTGCATCAGCAACCCGAACGCATCACTCGTGTCTCAGAAGGGGTCTCAATACACGGCTGCGATAGAGGTTCCGGAGAGTGCGTCGCTGACAATCGACGGCGACGGTACGCTTATTGCGGCTGGCGGTATATCCGGCGCGGGCATCGGCTCTCGCGGCGTAAAGCAGAATGGCAAGTACCTTAACGCCGGCTCCATCACGATCAACGGCGGATACATCTACGCGACCGGCGGCGGGGGCGGCAGTTCCGCATACAATACCGGCGGCGGGGCCGGCATCGGCGGCGGCGTTGGCGGCGGGGTGACGTCAGTCCTCGTCACGGGCGGCTATGTGCATGCGGCGGGCGCAAAGGGCGCCTGTGGAATCGGAACAGGTTTCGACGGCCCCTTGCTGGCCGACAGCACGTTTCGTGTGACTGGCGGAACCGTCCTTGTCGAAAAAGGGGATGGTTCGTTCGGCGAATTCGTTACGGCTTGCGGAAGCGTGATCTCCCCGACGGGAAGCAGATCCATCGTCATCGACGGCGGTAGCGTGCGCCCGAAGAATTTTTACGGCAACTACAATCCGTACCCGAATCCCGTCAACTCCAACGGGGTGGAGTTGGTGTATGCGATTGTTTCGGGTGTGGGCATAGACGAGGGTGATACCGTGCGCGTCATCGACAACCTGTGGCAGCAGTACACCGGCGTCGATATCTACGCCGATGAGGACGGAGCGATATGCATTTGGGGAGTGCGGACCAATGTGGTGCGTTCCGTGGAGGTCCGTGGCGCCGGCATCGACGGCGGCACGGCCTTGTTCAACATCAGCGCGTCGAGCAACACGGTGCAGGCGGTCCAGGGTGGCGGGGCGCCCGATTCGCGCGAAACCGCCGGCAAGACGTGCTGGCGCGTTGAAGTGCGCTCCATTCCGTCGAGAGATCGCTTGGAGGTGACGGGTGTAGAGACATACGTGCATGGCACTGTCATCTCGGACCATACGGGGAAGCTCAACATCTACCTGCCTGACGGCGAGCACGATTTCAAGATCGGCAACTATTCGTACCATGCCTCGGTGGCAGGCGGGCCGACCGTCGCCACATACAAAGTGGGCCTGTCCGTGAACGGCGTCGATGTCGGCGAGGAGAGCGGCACGGGATGGACCTTTGACGGAGCGGAAGGAAAGTTGAGGTTGGACAGTAATGCCGCCGAATACGTTCTTTCGGGGACCAACTCGGAGAGGAGCGTATCGGTGTGCGCAGCGGTTGCTGGAGTGAAAGTCCGCTTCGACCGTCTTGTCCTGATGGCGGGGACTGACGGGCCGTTCTGCCTCGAGAACGCGTCCGATACGTTCGAGTTCATGGGTGGTACTCTTTCAACCGGCAATATCTCGACGCGGGTGATGGTTTTCGGCGGCACGTATGAAAAGGAACTGGCGAATGCCGTCGCCAGAGTCGGAACGGATTCGCACACGAACGCCTACCGCGTGACCGTAGGAGGGTTTCCTCGCAACAGCAAGGTGGTAATCGAGTCCATCGAGGGACTTGATCGATACGACACGTCCGACATCTATGCGGATGCGTCTGGCGCAATCCATCTTTATCTGCCCGACGGCGAGTACTTTTTTAGGGTCAGGAGTGGCGGCGACGAGAAGGAGATGCTTGTCGTGGTTGACGGGAACGACGCAACGGCGGTGGAATTCGTCCCGACTGGAATTAGTATCAACGGACGGGAAGCGGCGCGTCTCGTTGGCGCCGGCTGGCGCAACGAGGACGGACGAGTGCGGCTTTATTCCGAGATGGACTATGTGGTCTCCGGCACGAACGATGGTGATGCCGTCACGCTTTCGGTCGAAATGTCCGGCGCAACGCTCACGCTCGACAACCTCGTGATGACGAACGAGCTGATGCAGGTCTCCCCAATCGCATTCGTGGGCAACACGGTTAAGAACTTCAATCTTGTGCTGACAGGCACGAACATCATACATTGTTCAAAATCAGTGAACGCTTCGGCGGCTGTCGAGCTGGGTGACAAGGTCAACTTGACCATATCTGGGGACGGGCGCCTGGAGGCCGCCGGTTCCAGCGCTCAAGCCGGCATCGGGTTGAGTAGAAGCGGAACAGGAAATCAGGTTGCGCTCACCATCCTTTCGGGCGAAATTGTCGCTACAGGCACGGGTTCGGCCGGCATCGGCGGAACAGGCGGTCAGGAGGGCTTCACGGTCAATATCTACGGCGGCGATGTGACAGCGGCAGGCGGCGAGAACGCCGCTGGCATCGGCGGCGGATATTACCAATCCGGCGGAAAGGTGACGGTCACAAATGGCATCGTGCGCGCGACGGGCGGCGACGGGGCGGCTGGCATCGGCGGCGGCAAGAACGGCGACGCGGGGAGCTACAGCCAGAGCGGCGGCACGGTCGTTGCGAGGGGGACGAACGGAGGAGCCGACATCGGTGCTGGCAGCGGCGGTGGCAGCGGCGTTGGATATACCACAATCACTGGTGGATCGCTGGACTCATCCACCGGGAAAGTCACCGTGCAGGCGAAGAACTCCGACAGGGAGTATGTCTACTGCGTGACGATTCGGACGAGCCGGCCGAACTTCGATGTCGGTGCGGTGATGGCCGACTATGACGGCTATCTGCTTACGGGCGCCAAGACGGACGATGAGGGCAAGATCTACATCTGGCTTCCTAACGGCTCCTACTACATCAACCTCGGCGGTGTTCCCTACAAGGCCGTGGTGAATGGCGCCGATACCGAGGCGGAGCAGTGGACTGCCGGCGTCTTTGTGAACGGCGAGGATATCGCGCTCAGGTCCGGCGATGGCTGGACGTACGACGTCACGAGCTATGCGCTTTCAGTCACGAACGATGGCTGCGTGGTGAGCGGCACGAACATGTCGGGCACGGTGTTCCTCAACTGCGCGAGCGATGTTGCGCTGACGATCTCCAACCTCTTTCTGGCCTCCTCCGCGACACTGTCCCCGAAGATCGATATAGCGTCAAACGTCACCGTGACGTTGACGCTCGTTGGCGAGAACGAATTCATAAGCGCGGTGTCATCTGTCCCCGCGATTCACGTGCCCTACTCGGCGACGCTCATCATAACGAACATCGACTCCAACGTGGCCGTCCCCGACCTCGACAACATCAAGTACTACACGAACACGGTAGAGAACATAGAGGAAGTGGACGACGGGCACGGCGGTGTCGTCATCGTGACGAACTATGTGGACATAGTGACTGTCGTCACGAACTACGATTACGTCCCGACCTCGCCTGTCCTGACGGCAAGAGGCGCATATGAGGCTGCCGGAATCTGCCGGCGGCGTCATCAATGCTGTCGGCGACACGGGTGCCGCAGGTATCGGCAGCGGATCGCTCAACGATAGTTTGTTGCCAACCGAAATTGCGGAGCAGGGGACCGTGAAAATCTCCGGCGGCAAGGTCAAGGCGACCGGCGGACGGTATGCGGCGGGCATCGGCGGCGGGAACAGGCATACGGGAGGGACGATAACCGTATCGGGCGGCGAGGTCAAGGCGTATGGCGATCAGTATGGTACGGGAATTGGCGGCGGATATTGGGCACACGGACATGAAGTGACTATTTCCGGCGGCAAGGTGGCGGCGCACGGTGGAGAAAACGCACCGGGAATCGGCAACGGATATGGCAACGCGCTAAAGGACGGCGATCCGGCCACGGTTTCGATATCCGGCGGACAGGTCGCTGCGATCGGGGGTGCAGGAGCCCCTGGCATCGGGGCCGGCTATTGGGATCCCCAGTGTGCGGTGGTCAACATAACGGGCGGAACGATTGTGGCCACGGGTGGAGGTGCGGTGTCGGGACGCGAGGAACCGGACGACATAGGCTTTAGCGGCTACAGCAATTACGCCAAGCAGTTCTACGCGCTCACGATAAAAGGCGCGTCCGTCCACGCGACGCATCGTACGGCATCGAACGAATGCGTCGAGCCTGCGCCGTCCAACGGCACTGAGCGCGTTTGGTGCGTCACGGTCGAGACGCAAAAGACCAACGAATTGGTTAGGGTGGAATATCTCGACGGATTCGGCGAAGGATCCGAAATCTACGCCGACCAGGACGGCAAGATCTACCTCTGGCTTCCGAACGGAACGCACATCTTCTTTGCGGACACATGCCTGTACAAGGCTACGGTCTCGAATGCGGATACGACGGTGGAGAAATGGTTCACCGGCGTCACCGCGGACGGAGTGGACGTTGCGCACGGATGGGATGGCGAAATGAATTGGTACTACGACTTCGGGGACAAGTTGTTGTACGTTGTCGGCGATTGCGTGATCTCGGGCACGAATACGGAGGGTTTCGTCAACATTCTCGCCATGCCATTGCCCGAGGAGCGTGGACAGTTCGAATGTCGTGTTCACCATCTCAAATTTGTATCTTAAGGCGACCAGCAATGCCAAGACACCCCCGATTTCGCTGACGAATGGCACGGTGACCGTCCGCCTCGCAGGGACGAACAGGCTCGACGCCACGGGAACCGACGGTTTCGCCGGAATAAACGTCGCGTCTCCAGCCACGCTCATCATCACCAACCTCGAGGAACGCGCCAAGCTTGAGGCATACTCCGGCAAGTACGCCGCAGGCATAGGCGGAAACCGTTCGGCCACGGTCGGCACAATCGTCCTTTCCGGCGGCATTATCGAGGCGACTGGCCGACATAGGTCTCGGCATGGATCCTGACTCAGGAGAGGAAAACTACAGCATCGTATTCTCCGGGTCGAGCACCTGGATGGTCAACGGATGTTTCGACGAGACCGGCCACGTCCGCTCGATCACGCCCGTGAACGAAGCGAACGCACGCGTTTACAAGGCAACCATAACTGGCTTCACGCCGCACGCCAAGGTTGAAATCGAGATATCCGACTACGGCACCAACGACATCTACGCCGACAGCGTGGGCTCGATCTACCTCTGGCTCGCGAACGGCACGTACTACGTCAACGCCAACGGCAGCCGCTATGCGTTGCGGATAGTCAACGGCACGGCGACGACGATTGCGCTTCCCGACGCCTACGGAGTCAAGGTGGACGGTATTGACGTCGTGAATCTGTCCGGCGACACCTGGTCCTACGATCCTGTCGCGAACGTGCTCACTCTCAAGGGCGACTGCACGCTCTCCGGCACGAATACGTACGCTCCGATCAAGGTTTACGCCTACAACAATGTGACGGTAGCGGTCGGCCGTCTTTCGCTCAGCGCGCGGGACGAGGATTCCGAGCTCTTTGACGGTAACACGCTGACGATTACGAACGGCACGTCAACCCTGTTAGGCCGCGTGGCATGCGATCTTGTCATCCGCGGCGGTTCCCACGTAATCTACTCATCCACGATACCATCTGTCTCCAACGGATCGGACTATGTCGATCCGGTGATCCTCGGAGGCTACGTACCAAACGCGCCCGTCGAGATCGAAGGTCCGACCGACTACTACGAAGGTGCGCCCTACGGTACGTCGAACATTTTCGCGGACGGGAGCGGGAGGGTGTATCTGTGGCTTCCGGTGGGTATCTTCAACATCAAGATCAACGGGATTCGGTACATCATGGATGTGGATTTCTTCGGCTACTACACGCTCGAAAAGGCGCCTATCGGGGTTGAAGTGGACGGGACGGACGTCAAGGAGCTTTCCGGCACGGGGTGGACCTACGACTTCGACACACGCGCGGCGACCCTGTCCGGCACACACGCCGTTTCCGGCACGAACACCTGCGGCGAAGTCAAGATCTGCGCTTCCGGGGCCGCTACCATTTCTCCTTCAAGGCTGGTAATCGAGGTCGGCGCGGGCGAGGAGGTGCTTTCCGGATCGGGAACAGTGACGATTGCAGACGGCACGGCGTACCTGACAGGAGACGTCTCGTGTCCCGTGAAGCTGCTGGGCGGCTCGTTCAGGCTGAACGGCACGGCGGCAGTCGCGTTCTCAAACGAAACCGAAGCGGTGCATTGCGTCACGGTATCCAACTTGACGGCTGGCGCGGAGATTGCAGTCGGAGGGCTTCCTGCCTACTACGGTACGGACGGCATCTACGCCGACGAGAACGGCAAGATATACATCTGGCTTCCGGACGGCACGCACAATTTTACGGCTGGCGGCATTCCGTTCAGAGCCGTTGTGGACGGTGCGGCGACCCAGGCGCGCGAGCTCTTCCATTCCGGCGTGTTCGTCGGCGACGATGAAGTTGGCATTGAGATCGCGGGGACGGGATGGAGCTACGACGTCTTAAGCGCGCGGCTGACGCTCACGGGCGACGTGACGCTTTCGGGCACGAACACGGCGGGAGCGGTGCGCTGCATCGTGGAGAGCGCCGCGGACATCACGTTCTCCAACCTGTGCCTGAAGGCGACCGGAAGCAGGCAGACGCCGTTCGCAATCGCGTCGAACGTCACGGCCAACATCACCTTCACCGGAACGAACACGTTCGCAGCAGGCAAGTACTGCGCGGCGATCTCGGTTCCTTACGAGTCGCGCATCTCCATAGGTGGAGACGGCTGGCTCTTCGCATCGGGTGGAAACGGTGACGGCTGGAGCTATCCCGGAATAGGTGCGAGCGATGGATCGTATCACGGATCGACGAACGTGGTCGTACGGAGCGGCAACATCGTCGCCACGACGCCGGAGGATTTCGTTGATTCGATAACCGGCGCGCTGATCGCGGGTGGCAACGTCAATATGCGCGACAGCAATTTGGCCTACAATCCGGACAATGAGTCTCTCTACCGCGTCAAGATCGAGAATCTTTCGCCCGGCGAGCCGGTGACGCTGACGGGGCTGCCGGACTACTACGACGTTTCCGGCATCCGCGCCGACGGTTCCGGCAAAGCCTATCTTTGGCTCGCCTGGGGCAACTACTCGTTCACGGCAAACGGAACGTCGTATCTCGCAGGCGTATCGGGTTCGGCGACGACCGCCGTAATGCGCGATGTCGAGGTGTTCGTCAACGATGCGAACGTCTGCACGCTAACCGGCCCAGGCTGGTATTACGACGTCTCAGAACGGACGCTTTGGGTGACGAATCAGGGCAGCTACACCGTGACCGGAACGAATACCGAAGGGAAGGTGGCAATCTACCTTCGCGCGGTGGACGGTCCGGTCAATCTGACGCTGAAAGACCTGCATCTTTCCGGATACACACGAGACAATTACTATTCGCCAATCGTGCTTAGCGACATTTGGAATCAGCAACCGGTCACGATAACGCTCGTTTCGTCCAATTCTCTCGTGTCGTGCAACGATCCGCGCAATTTCCATTATGCGGGCATATTCGTTCCCCAAAACCGCAAGTTGACCATCAATGGCGACGGTTACCTTTACGTGAAGGGCAATAGCGGCGCGGCGATCGGCGGGCTCGATGACGCCGGCAGCTACCCGCATAACGAATCGTGCGGCGAAATCTACATCGAAGGCGGAATCATCGACGCGCGTGGATCTTCGTCCGCAATCGGTTGCTGCTACAGCGGTTCGTGCGGCAAGGTGAAAATATCCGGCGGTACGGTCTTTGCCCTCGCCGGCTACGGACAGGCGCTCGGAGAAGGGGGCGGCTACGGAGATGAAACGGTTTACATTACCGGCGGTTCGGTCAAGACGACGGACGGCGGCTGTGCGACAATCGCGAAAAACGATTCAAACGTCGCGCTCGTCTGCGTCGAGGTGCCGGGATTCGTGCCGAACAAGGCTGTGGTCTTCGACAACTTGCCTGCATACTATGGCCAGTCCGGCATCTATGCCGACGCTGGGGGGAACGTGTATCTATGGCTGCCAGAGAATTGGGAGGAGCCTCACGGGTCGTCGCTTCTTTCCGCCTCGCCGAAGAATGGGGTTCTTGGTACATCTTCGGGTACGGCGCATACGTTCTCGGCCAACGGCTACAGCTACACGGTGACAATTGACCCCTCCGCCCGTAGCGCGGTCGCGACTCAGGGCGATCCGCTGCCGCTTGAGTCGCTCAAGATAGACGATTTCGCCGTGGAGGACGGGTGGCTCGTGATCCGCGTCACGGCGAGTCCGGCGACGTGGATGTACGGCTTCGCCGACACGCTGGAGGTCCGCGCCTCCGAGACGCTGCCGATTCCGGAGACGGACGACGCGGCGCTGGATCTTTCCGGGGCGGAGCTGCGGCTGGAGGACGGCGAGAACGCGACCATCGCGGTGCCGTTGGGCGAACTGCCGCCGAGCAAGTTCTTCAAGGTAAAGGCAAAATGACCGCTGGCATATTGCAATGAATAGGCAGTCTTATACTCGTCAGGAGAGACAATCATGGAGTTCAAGGAACTAATCGCTGGATTTGCCGCGAAATACGGAATCGAAGGCCTCAGCGGAGCCGATGGCGCGGCGGAGCTTAAAGTCGATGATGTCCGCGTGGAGCTGCTGGACGATCCTCAGACGCATAGCATATTCGCCTGCGCCGAGATAGGGCACCCGCCGCCGGACGCGAACGGCGCGTTCGGCGCGATGATGCTGCAGGCGAACTTCCTCCTGCGCGCCACGGAGGGGGCGACGCTCTGCCAAAACCCGGAAACCCAAGCCTACGCCCTCGTGCGTCCGTTTCCGCTGGCCATTACGGACGTCGAGTCGCTTGCCGCCGGACTGGAATCGCTCGCCAACCAGACGGAGAACTGGCGCAAGGCGCTCGCGGGCCTCAATACGGCTGAGGCCGCGAAGGAGCGGGGCGCGGCGTCCACGTCGGACGGCGACTCCCACCACGATATGCTGGCAAGCGGATTCTTTCATGTGTAACCTAATGGCGTCTTGCGTGTAAACAGGACGACAACGACAACTCTACTAAAAGGACAGATGCCATGCCGACACAGATAAACGCCAACTACAGCGCCAACTTCCAGAAGTTCGTGGATTTCGCGAGCCAGGCCTACGCGACGAAGGGCGAGGACACGGTCGTGCGCTTCTCGGGCATGCCGAAAGGCGACTACAAGGGTACGTTCGCGTCGCTCATGCGTACGGCGGACATGAAGGCGGCGAACGAGCAGGTGCGCGACCTTTTCCGCAAGACTGTCGCGGACATGTTCGGCGGCGAGAAGTTCATCCCGGACATCGTGCGCGACAACATGAAGCTGGAGGACTTCGGCAAGGGCAAGCCGCTTACAGCGCGCCGCATCCAGCTCGTCAAGACCGCCATCGACACGCTCCGAGGCGGCTTGTTCATGCCAGGCAGCGCGGCCGCCAACAAGGCGACCGCGATGGGCTATCTCCCCTCCGAGCTGCCGAAGCTCGCCCGCGTCGCCAACATCTACCAGCAGGCGACGGGCTGCTCAGAAGAAGACGCCAATGCCGCCGCGCTCGACCCGAACTCCAACGCGCGCAAGCTCTTCGACTGCGGCGGGCGCTTCACGCTCAACGTGGACAACTTCAAGAAGGGTCTTGCCCTGATGGACAAGTTCGCGGGGTGGTTCGCGAACATGCATGACGATGTCGAGGCCGGGAAGCTCGACACCCCGACAAAACTCAACGTCAAGACCGGCCTCTGCACCCGCAAGGCCGACGTGGCGACGCTCAAGTTCCTGCTGGAGGAAATCGCGGTCAACGACAAGCTCCCGCTCGACGCCGAGAATCCCGAAGACATCTTCGGCATGGGGAAGAACCCGGCGATGCGTTTCGTGGGGCGTGAACATACGATGTCGTTTGCAAACTCGCTCGCGCAGATTCCGCCGGAGAAGAGGTCCGTCATCTACGCCGTGTTCGACGCCTTCGACAAGCTGCCCGTCAATGCCGGGCAGCGCGCCAAACGCGAAGAAATCGAGCAGAGCGCACTTCTCGCGGCACGCGTGCTCAAGAACTTCGACGCCGTGGCGGCACTTCAGTCCGCAGGCAAGCTCAGCCGCACCAGCCTGGTGCCGCTCCTCTACCCGGATTTCAATCTTCCGCCAACCGCCTCCAACAAGCAGATCGCCGCTACATATGACGCGAAGATCATGGAGAATGCGGACATCGCCATGCAGGTGCACATGCTCGTAGCGAATACCGGCGTATCTGTCGAAGAGGCGGTTGATGCCGTCGTCAACGGCAAGCACATCGACAACCTGCCGGGAATCTCGGACTTCAACGGACATCTCGACGAACTGGACGGCACGCCGGCAGGCGGCCGCACTACGATGATCGGCGACATCCACCGGCCAACGAAGCCACAGTTCATCGAGAGCAAGACCGACGCCATCTCGGAAGAGAATGCGAAGTTCGTGTTCAATTTCCCTGGCGGCGAGAAGCTTGTCGCCAAGCCTGGCGCCAGCGAGTGGCAGGATGTGCGAGACTCAAGCAACGCCATCGCCGACAAGCTGGACGAGCTTTGCCGCGGCAAGGTCCACCCGAAGCAGCTTTCGAATGTCTATTTCGCGCTTTCCCAGAGCGGCATTGGCGGGAACATGAAAGGCGGTCTGCAGAAATACGGGCTCAATTCGGACGAGCACGCGGCCGTCACGTTCACGCTCTCGCGCAACGACGAGACTGGCGCCGTCACGATCAAGTATTCCGAGCCGGAGGGCTTGCCGGTGAAGTTCAACTGGACCACGACCATCGACGTGGACGGCAATTCCACGACGACGCCCATGCGCGTGGACCATGGCCAGTACGAAGCAAAGGCGATGGAGCGCGCGGAACAGATATCCGCCAAGATGCCCGGCAAGGACAAGGCGGCGGGCGAAGCGCTCATCAAGGAGTTGCTCGCCCACTGCGGCGACGACTTCGACCTCAAGGATATCGTATCCAAGAATGTTTACCAGATGTGCGTGAACGGGCGTGGCGCGCTGCGTCAGGCAGACGAAATCAAGGCGAAGATCGACGCCATCCGCGCCAACCTCGCCGAAATCCGGGGAGCGGCGAACGGCAACGCGATCATCGAGAAGGCGGGCGTCAACTTCATGATCGGCATGCCAGGCAAGACGGTCCCGGCCGGACTCATCGGGCGGCTTGTCAAGGCCGCCGGCGGGATGGACGTCGGCTCGTTCGCAAAGCTGACCGCCGCCTCGACGCCCTCGCAGATCCTCAAGGCCGTGATCGACATGCGCCAGGAGGTCGAAAAGACCATGGCCGCCGAACACGTCGAGGATTCGCTGGATGGCGGCGACGAAATGACGGCAGTCCGCGACTTGCTCGCTTCGTTCGCCATGGCAAAGCTCCCGTCCGCGCAGCTGCGGGGCGCGAATGCCGCGCTCCATTCCGACAACTGCGCCAAGGCCCTGGCGCTGCTCGACGACATCCAGGGAGGCAAGCTTTCCGCAGGGAAACTTACCGCAGCGCAGAAGGGTGCGCTTGAATCGCAGTCCTACGAAATCGGAATCGCGGTCGGGCAATACAATCTCGCCGTCGAAACGGCCCTTGGGCAGGAGGAGCGCGGTGTCAGGTCGTTCTCCGGAGAGTTCGACAAGAAGGCTGCCGGCAGCGCGGAAGTCTTCAAGGACGTACTCAAGTGCGCCGACGCCGAAGTGGCCGCGAAAGCCGAGACGCAGCGTCAGACGCAGAACATCGTAAACAGCCTAAACACGGCGAAGACCCACGCCGTCAACGCCTACTCCAAGGCGGGGGCCGGCGGCGAGTCGAAGGTGGACACGCTCATCTATGCCGCGCTCAAGCGCTGCGCCGCAAACGAAGACGCAGTCAATGTCGTGGCGAATAACATGGACACGCTGCTTGTCTCGTCCACTGCGAAGTTGCGCTCCCTTGAAGACGTGCGCAAGCGCGCAGAGGACGTCGCCGCCAACTTCGCCGAGCTGAAAGAGCTTTCCAAGGACAATCCGGCAATCTACGAGGCCGGCAAGCGCATGATGGCGGTCATGGGGAGCAAGGCTCTGCCGCAGGGCATGATCGCGAAGCTCGTCGTGGCGGCGTCAAATGCGAAGATCAACGCCATGCGCAAGCTCTCGGCCAGATCGTCCGCTCTTGACATCCACCGCGCCGTCACGGAGTTCAGGGACAACCTCGTGCAGGCGATGAATGCGACGGGCGCCGAGTCGGCGGTTGCGGGTCCGGCCGAAAAGCAGGCGTGCCGCAATTTCGTCGCCGCGGTGATGATGAGCCGCTGCGGCGCCAACGCCCTGCGCGCAATGCAGGGCGCCTTTGCCGGCGAGCTGCCCGCCAAGATGCTCGCGCTCTACAACGACGTATTGGACGGACACCAGAACGAAGGCCTGGAGCACGAGGTCGCCATCCAGTTCGAAAACCAGGGTGGTTCCCACATGACGCACATCATCGCGCTCAAGGACGCCATCAATCTCGCCGTGGACGGCGAGCCCGGCAACGGTATCGATCCGTACAAAGGCTCGTTCAACGCCGACGAGTTCGGTGGCGGAAATATACTCGACGACCTCGTGGGTCTCGCCTCGCGATAGTGACATGGAGTGAAATAACATGGTATCCAAAGAGGACTACTTGAAGTTCATGTCCGAAGTCCGAAAGGTCTCCGGCGTTGATACGCTGACGCCCGACGAAACGGGGCTGGTTAGCATTCGCGTTGACGATGCATACAACGTGAACCTCCAGTTCGTCGAGGCGACGGGCAAGATTCTCTGCTTCGTGGAGGTGGTCCAGCTGCCGCCGGACGCGCCGAAGACGGTCTATCGCGACTTGCTCGTGGGCGGACTCTTCGGCAAGGATACGGCAGGCGGCCACTTCACGATCGAACCCGAGACGGAAACGGTCGTCTACAACTTCAATTTCGATCTGGACAGGGCCGCGCGGGATGTCGAGGAGTTCATCGCCACGCTGGAGAAGATACTCCAGCTTTGCGACATCTGGGCGGAGCGCATCAAGGCGAATCTCACCGGTGGCGGCAATGGCGAACACCTGGAATCCGCAAACGCCTTCCACGAACATGGACATGAGATATTCAGGGCATGAGAGGGGGGCTCTATGGCGATCAATCTTGACGCATTTCGCAACGTAGCAAATTCTGCGTTCATCACCTCGCGTGATATCGCAATCCAGGGCAGTGGGGAGAACGCCACCGCCAAGCTCGGAAACTACGTGTTCTCCGCCGGGAAGTCCGCCAACAAGGCCGTGATGGACGCCTTCCGGACTGCGCTGGAGAATGAATACGGTGCGCTCGGCACCCACGCCTTCGATACCGTTCTCGGTTCGCGCGATCAGTTGCGGAAATCCCTCCGCGCCTGCGACGTGAAGGCGGTTCTCTCCAGGCTCCCGCAGCTTCGCGAAAACCGCTTCGTCGGTGAACTCAACCGCCAGCTCGACGTCAACCCCAAGATGATGCAGCTTTCGGACGAGGAGGCGCATCTTGTCCGCGAGGCCATCAGCAAAAACTTGACGAACGGTCTCGACCTCAAGACGCTCCAGACGCCCCATGACGTCTCGCGTGCCGCCGCGAAGCGCATTGAGCAGGCCATCTACGGCGTCCTCGAAGACGTGCAGCGGATCGGCACCACCGACATCGGCAAAGCTCATGCCGAACAGGCCGCCGCCGAATCGCGGGAGCCGACGGGCCTGCGCAATCTCGAAAACGTGTTCAAGAAAGGCTACACCTCAGTCGAAGATCAGATCAAGCGCGGCGTCATCGGCGTGGGCATGCGCGTCAACAGATCCGAAACGAACCCCGTCCTTCTCGAAAAGCTCAAGACGAACGGCGTGGAGCCGGGTTTCATCTACCGCAACGACTGGTCCAAGGACGACACGCGCGGCTTCATGGCGCAACTCGACACGCCGGAAAACCGCAACATCCTCGAGTCCCTGAAGGACCGGAATCCCGAACTTGCGAACGTCTGTGAAGGAAAGACCCTGCGCGAGCAGATCATGCTCGCCGGACGCGCCCACCCCGCCGCGATGGCGGCCGTCGCCGAGTTCACCCTGCTCGAGGCGGTATCCCCCAGTTGACCAAGAACTTCGACGATCCGAAGAACGCCGGAATCATCAAGGAGATGAAACTGGAGCTTTTCGCGGAAATCCGCGACGCGATTCTCGGCATCGGACCGGATGATGACTTCTACTACAAGTCGCCCGTGTTCGAGCACTTCTCCGAGCGCCACATCCAGAAGCTCGACTACAACGAGAAGGACCGCTCGAAGGTTGGCGCGACGGCCCACGAAGGCAAGTTCATGCGCCCCGAGCGCATCCTCGCCACGCGCAAGCCGATCCTCGGGCAGATCTACCGCCTGCAAACCGCCGCGAGCGCGAACTCCATCTCCGCCGGTGCCGTCACCGAGGCGCTTGCAAACGACTTGACGCGACTTGCCGGTATTCCGACGCAGGAACTGACGATTTCGCGCGGGCAGTACTCCGACGGGCATCCGAAACTCATGCTTGAGGCGAAGTTCGCCAAGGGCTACAAGGATATGGAGGCTGGCTTCCTCAAGGATGGACGCATCGTTCCGCTGCCAGGCTCCTATCCGGGGCAGAAGCCCGAAAGTCTCGGCAAGTACAAGGCGTTCTTCCTCCTGACGGCCGATCGCGACGGCGTCGGCAAGCGCGGGCAGAACAAGGGCTTCGTAGGCGGCAAGTTGGCCACTCGCTCGAAGGCAACGGCAAGTACCTCGACATCTCCGACGACTTCTCGTTCAAGGATACCTACGGCTCGAGCACCAAGCCGCGCTTCAACAACTTCTCCGTCTTCGACGACGATACGCGCTTTGCCAAGCTCTCAGGGCTCATCGAACTGCGCGAGGTCGCGAAGTCGGGCGCGTTCGACAAGCTTTTCAAGGACTACCGCGCCGCGTTCGACCCGAACGAGGAGGGCATCTCCGACGCGGAGAAGACCCTGCGCGTCAAGATCAACGCCGAGATCGATACGAAGGAGGCGGAGTTCAATCAGCAGCTCAACCGCCTGCTCAAGATCGGCGATGCGCAGCTTCGGCTTTACGACGACCTCGCCAATCGCGGCTTCTCCGTTCAGGCGAGGGCCGTCGACACGATATCGCACCTCGAAATGCTCACCTCGCCCACAACCTGGGTGAGCAAGAAGGGGGAGGTCGCCCTTCAGCACCTCGAAGTCAAGTCCGAGACGCGCATCCCATGGTGCGCCGAGGTGGTGGGCAATGATATCGTCTATCACTGCGACAAGCCGCTCGACGGTTCCACCGTCAGGCTTTTAGAGACGCTCGCCCAGGATGCCGGCGTCAAGTACGAATATGACAACTGGGGCAACTCGCGGCTCGTCGTGCCGCAGAGTGCCACAGAGAAGTTCTTTGCCGTATTCTCCGAGAACAACGTGCAGAAGCTTACCCATCCCGAGGAATACAAGGCGCGGACAAGTGGCGGCGATCCGCTCAAGGTCGCCAAGGACTACAAGCCCGTCACCTACGCCAATGTTCCCAACCCGAACCCGCCGATCAAGTCCGAAGACCTGCCCGAGCAGCTCGACATCCGCGTGGACGGGCGTGTCGTCAAGCTCCCCAAGATCCACTACGCAGACATGGCGACCACTCGTTCCGCCCTCTCGCGCCCGCGCAGCGTCGGCGAACTTCGCGCCTCGATGGAGGCCCGCATCCGCCGCGGCAACGACATCCTGCGCGCGCTCCTGAGCGGCAATACGGAGCTTTTCAAGCCGACGCTCGCGAACGTCGTCGCCTTGACACAGGCCATCCACGTGGCGGGACTCAAGAAGGGCGAGTTCATGTACCGCGGCTCGTTCTCGATCTCCGATCCCGACGGCAACATCGCCCGCTGGCTCGACAAGGCCGAGAACATCTACATCCGCACCTCCACCCACGCGCGGCCGTTCCAGAGCCTCACGGTGGATGGCCACCTCAACATGCCGCGTGGACTCGACGTGCCGACGGGCATGGGCGGGCTCTTCAACGGCATGCGCACCTTCCACTACTTCACGATTCCGGATACGGACCATCTCATGGACGCGGGCGGAAGCGGTCCCAAACGACGCCTCTTCCTCAAGTGCGAGACGTTCGGCATCTTCTGCTCTACGGCGCACATCAGTAATTTCGGCAAGAACAAGGAAGCCGCAAAGTCCGAGGGCATGAAGTCGCGCTCCTACCAGTTTGGCGACATCACCGAGTCGATTTTCCACGGCGGGTCGCTCATCACCTCCTTCTTCACGCCCAAGGAGGCGGAAGGCATCCGCAAGGAGAACCTGCTTGAAACCACGAAAACGGTCATCAAGACCGCCGAGAAGAAGCTGAAGGATCTCAAGGAGGACTATCTGGCGTCCGTCCTCGTGATCGGCCTGAAGGACAGCGGGGGAGGGGTGCGGCAGCTCTTGGACAATATGGC
>CACXPT010000075.1 GCA_902769585.1 uncultured bacterium | reverse complement strand
ATGTGTACTGATAGACGTGCGAGAGCTCAAGCGTGTCGCCCTCGCCCACGTCCACGCGCACCTGAGGACCGTAACAGTCAAGGTCGCCGCTGTTCGTCAACCTGACCCCCTTCCCTGTGCGCATGACGACCGTCGGGTCCCCCGCCCCCTGCGCATACATGAAAACTTTCGCCGAGGCGTCTGCGGAGACGTTGAAATTGAGCGTCGGCGCAGTATTCGTCGCGGACCTCAGAAAGCAATCCATTGCGGTGGGAACGGTCCTCAGCTCGAACGTTCCGTCCGTCACGTAGACGCGCCCGATGTTTGAAAGGCTCCCGCCGATCGCAAACGTTCCGTTCCCGGTCTTCTCGAAGGCGGAACCCTCGGCGAGGGCCGTGTTGACGCTGCCGGTCACAATCAAGTCGCCTTCCGTGTCGACGACGAGGTTGGAGTTGACGGTCAGCGCCGTACCGATGCACAGCTCGCCGGGCGTGTCCAGGTAGAGGTAACCGTGGTAGGAGCCGTCGCGGCGGCTGGAGAGCGCGTTGCCGGAGAGCGACGCCGTCTCGCCGGAGGCGACGCCGTTGAAGCGGAGGCTGTTGAAGAGGAACGTGCCCGCGAGGTCGTTCGCGCCCGCGAGGCCGTCCGCAAGCGGGAAGTAGAGCGACGTGGTCGCGCTGCCGCCGGCGGACGGGGGCGTGCCGTCCGCCCACAGGGCGGCGGAGGACCAGTTGCCCGAGACGGCGTTCGCTGCCTTGGCGGCGGACTGCGGCAGGACGCCCGCAGTAGGTGGCGCGAGGCGGATGTCGTCCAGCATCGATCGCGTGCGTGCCCGCCGTGAGCCACACTGGACCGGAGGAGAACCGCACCTGGTGAGGCTGAACCATGTTCGCGAGGAACGATACGGCAATCACTTCGTCCACGGAGATGGCGATGCGATGGTCGAGGTAGTTGCTCCCGCGCTTGTAATAGGTGAAGGAAAGATCGTACCATCCCTCCTCGGCGACGGTCACGTCCTGCACGATCGCCCCGAAGCGCTGGAGGATGCAGAGCTGGGTGCCGTCCGGGATGCCCGTGCCGGTGATGCCGCTGCTTCCACACCAAGTCTTCACGCCCGCGCTGTTGGCCAGCACCACCTGCTCGGACACCTTCCATGGCGCGACGGCCGTACCTTCCTTGTCCACCATGGCACCCGTTGTGGCGGCATCACCATTCATGTAAACATAGCTGCTGCTGGCCGCCGTGGCCTCGAACGAGCCGTTCACGAGCAAGTTGGCCGCCTGCGTGCCCTCGCCCAGGGCCTCCACCGCGCCGCCCGCCGCCGTCGCGCGCAGGTTCGCGCTGCGCGACCCGGCGAGGAGGAGCGTCCCCTCCGCCGCCACCGCCGAGCCCTTCGCAAACGACACGGCCACCGCGCCCGCGCCGCGCTTCGTGAACGTCGCGTCGCCCACCAGTTTCACGACGATGGAGTTGGTCGTGCCCGCCACGGACGCGGTCAGGTCGCCGGGAAGGACGATGCGTCCGGCGCCGACGAGCGTCGCGCCGTTGCCCGCGAACGTGATCGAGGCGGGGCGCACGGAGTCCTGCACCTCCACGAATGCGCCGCCGGGGAACACCGCGTCAGCGCCGTCCTGCCACGCGACGGGATTGTTCCCGGCGTCAAGCCAGTTCGCGTCGTTCCAACGCGCGCCGCGCGCGCCGTTCCAGGTCAATGTATCCGCCTCGACCGCAAAGGGCAAAAGCAAGAACACGAATCCGCGCAAGAGTGAACTTGCGAAACTATCTTTCCTCATGACGCTCTCCTTTTATTCGTTAAAGAACATTGTAACACACCATCGCCCTTCATGAGATCGAAGCCTAGAGCGCGTAGATGCCCGGAGACTAGTTTCTGACGAGCTTCATCAGTGCAACAGTGGCTGTAGCCGAGACGGCAAGCAATCCACCGGCGAGCGCGTAGGCGTTCGACACGCCGCCGATCCCGTAGATCAGGTAGCCGCATCCGAACAGGCACGTCCACACCGCGAGGCAGCCGAAGACCATGCAGAGGATCGCTACTGGGAAGTTCGTCTTTTCCGTGTGGATCTTCGCGTTGAAGGCTGCGAGCACCTCCTCCTTCTCGCGAGGGGTGAGGAAGGTCACGAGAATCCAGCCCACGGTTGTGACGAGCACGCCGAGGAGGAGCTTCCATGCGCCCAGGTCGAAGAGATTCGCGCGCCAGCCCGTCTCGAGCCAGCCCGTCACCTCCTTGCTGCCTTCAGGCGTGACGAGGCCGCAATGCTGCGCCCCGAACGTGAAGAAGCACGCCACGAGGAAGGAGATCACCATTGCGGATATCTCGCTCCAGGCGTTGATGCGCGACCAGAACCAGCGCAGCACGTAGAGGAGACCTGTGCCCGCGCCTATCTGGAGCATGAGGTCGAAGCCGCCCTTGGCGTTTTCGAGGACGAGCGCCATGCCGGCGGTGCAGAAAAGGAGCACGACCATGATCAGCCGGCCCACGAGCACCTGGTTCTTCGGCGAGGCGTCCTTTTTGAGGAAGCGCGCGTAGAAGTCCTGCACGAGATACGAGGATCCCCAGTTGATCTGCGTGGCGATGGTGCTCATGTAGGCGGCCACGAGCGAGGCCACCACGATCCCGAGCCAACCGGACGGGAGCTTTGCGATCATCGCGGGATATGCCATGTCCTCCTTCACGAACCGCGCGCAGTCTGCTGGCAGGGAGGCCTGCAGCGCGTCCATGTTTGGAATCACGACGAGCGAAGCAAGGGCCACTATGAGCCAGGGCCATGGGCGCAACGCGTAGTGGAGGAAATTGAAGAGGAGCGTGGCACCAACGGCGTTCCGCTCGTCCTTCGCGGAAAGCATGCGCTGGGCTATGTACCCGCCGCCGCCTGGCTCGGCGCCTGGATACCATGTGGCCCACCACTGGACGGCTATCGGCAGGACGAGAAGCGTCATGAAAAGCGAAAGGCTGCCGTTCGCACCGGCAGATGGGATCATCGCCATCTTTGCCTTCACTGCGGAATTTGAAAAAAGTACGGCCAGCGAGCCCGAACCATCGGCCCCGCACATCTTCACCGCGAAGTAGGCCGCCGCGACCGCGCCCACCATCGCCACCGAGTACTGGTAGAAGTCCGCCCAGATGGATCCCGTGAGGCCGCCGAGGGTGGCGTACACGCCCACGGCCGTCAAGGCTATCGCGAGCGTCGCGACCGGCGTGAGGCCGAAGATCGCCGCGCCGATCTTGATGGCCGCCAACGACACGGTTCCCATTATGATCACGTTGAAGAAGAGCCCCAGATACACGGCGCGGAAACCGCGCAGGAAAGCCGCCGGCCGCCCCGAATAGCGCAGTTCGTAGAAGCCCAGGTCGGTATTCAGCGCCGAGCGGCGCCACAGCTTCGCGTAGATGAATACCGTCATCATTCCCGTGAGCAGGTATGCCCACCATACCCAGTTCCCTGCGACTCCGTTCGTGCGCACGATGTCCGTCACCAGGTTCGGCGTGTCGCACGAGAACGTGCAGGCAACCATGGAGACGCCGAGCAGCCACCACGGCATGGAGCGGCCGGAGAGGAAGAAGTCCTCTGCGCTCTTCGAGGCGCGCTTCGCCGCCCAGGCCCCGATGACGATTACGCTGGCGAGAAATCCGATGATGATTCCGACGTCAAGTACCGACAACGTCTTCATTCCACCACCTCGCCGACGTCGATATCCGGGAACATCCTCTTCGCCATCTTGCGAGACGGCTCGAAGTCCGCCGCGGCCTTCTGCACGAGCTTCGGCGCGAACTCGGCCGCGCCCTCGACCTCTGAGTAGAGGAGCTGCAAGGTCAACGCCGCGCCGAACATCTGCTCGGACCACCGAAGCGGCGGCGTGTGGATCGTCTCGCGTCCGTTCAGCACCAGCTGGTTGATCAGCTGGTTCATCGAACCCGCATGCTCCTTCTTGCCGTAGAAGCGATTCCAATCGATCTTCTGCGCCGCGTCGGCCACGGTCTTCCCGCGCACCTGCCGCTGGCGCTGCAGCGTTATGGACGACTTGTCCACGGCTATCACAACAGGTCCGCCCTTCCCGAGACGGATGCCCTTCGCCTTCGAGATGAAGAGCTGCTGCAGAGCCTTCATGCACTCCACCTTCTTCACCTGCGCGCGCATGGCTTCCTTGCCTTCAAGCGTGGTCATCTCTCCCATGACCCGCTGGAGTTCCTTGATGGCACGGTCCCAGTCGAGCGTCTTCAGGCGCAGGCCCACAAGGCCGTCGAAGGTCGACTGCGCGAGCGCCGTCTCCTCCTCGACCTTCGCCTTGTGCTCCTCCGCCGCCTTGGCCTCGGCCGCCTCCTTTGCGGCCTTCTCGGCTGCCTCCTTCGCAGCCTTCTCGGCCTTGGCCTTCAGGCGGGTGATCTGCTGCTGGGCGGTCTTGACGAGCGTGGACGCCTTCCGGTTGAAGTCGCCGGCCCTGCGCTGCGTCATCTCAACGAACTTCTCCATACGGAGCGAATCGAAGCTCTCCTTGAGCTTCCGTGCCAGTGCCGCGAGCTTGTCCACAGTCTCCTTGTCCTCGCCCGTGATCTCTTTCTCCGTCTCGGCCAGCTGGAGCAGCTTGACGACATGCGCCTGCACGCGGATGTCGGAAGCGCGGAAGTAGTAGATGTCCCTCCATAGGTCAGCCACCTGCTTCACGGCCGAAGGCAACTCGATCTCCGGCTTCTTCTCCTCGGCAGGCTGTTCTTCCTCTGCAGGCTTCTCTTCGGCCTTGGCGTCCTTAGAGTCTTTAAGGTCTTTAGAGTCTTTAGCGCCCTTAACCTCCTTATCATCCTTAGACTCCTTAACCTCCTTACCATCCTTACTGTCCTTAGACGCCTTAGCTTCCTTATTGTCCTTACCGTCCTTAGACTCCTTAACATCCTTACTGTCCTTAGACTCATTAACCTCCTTACTATCCTTGCCGTCCTTAGACTCCTTACTATCCTTAACCTCCTTCTTGTCGGCGTCCTTCTTCTCCTCAGCCTTCGCCTCCTCGGCGGCAGGCTTGGCGACCGCGCTAAAGAGCGCGTTCGTGGCGGCGATAGCCTCGGCGATGTCGGCCGTCGGCGGCAGCGCTATGAACTCCTTTGCGGCTTCGCGCATGTCGTCCGTCAGCAACGCCTTGACCTCACGCACAATGCCCTCCATCTCCTTCTCTGGCTTGGCGACGAGTTCGTGGAAATTCTCGCCGAAGTGCCGGATGGCAGTGGCAGTAGCGGCGATCGCGTCGCGGCCCTCCTTCATCTTGCCGACAATCTCCGCCTTCGCAGCCTCCTTCTCCGCGACATCCTGCGAATGCACATACCACCACAAGCCACCCACCACGAGCAGAATCAGCAGCACAATGCCGCCCACGACCCCACCGATGACGAGTCCCAGGTTCATGTGCTTCTCTTCCGCCTCTTCCACAGGCGTGAGGTCGACAGGCCCGTCAAGCACCGCAATGCCGTCGCCGTCGCCCCCGCCAATGTTCATCTTCGGCTTCTTGCCCTTGATGCGCACGCGCGGCCCGCCAAGCTTGGCGGACGTGGTGGCCGGCCCGGCCTTCGCGAGATAGCGCTTGATGTCGCCCATCAGCGACTGGTACGTCGGATAGCGCATCGCCGGCTCAAGTTCAAGCATGCGCATGATGATCGCATCAATCTCCGGCGGCAAGTCCGGACGCACCTCGCTCGGCTTCAGCGGGGCGCCCTCGAAGCGCGCACGCACCACCGCGTTCGCGTCCTCGCCCTCAAATGGAGGCTGGCCGGTAAGCGCGTGGTAGAGCGTGCCTCCCAGGGAGTATATGTCCGCGCGGAAGTCGATCTTCTGGCGGCGGCACTTCTCAGGCGAGATGTAGTAGGGAGTGCCCCATATCTCGTTCGAGTCGCCCTGCATCGCCGCGAGGCCGAAGTCCACCAGCTTGGCAGTGCCGTCCTCGGCGTAGAGCACGTTCTCGGGCTTCACGTCGCCATGCACGAGTCCCTGCTCGGCAGCAAGGGCGAGCGCATCCACGAGCTGCTGGCCGATGCGCATCACGCGCACAGGGTCAAGGCTGCCTGGATTAGCCTCCATGTCCTTGTCGAGCGACCCGCCGGGCACCAGCTCCATCGCGATGTACGGCATGCCCTGCTCCTGTCCGAAGGAGTATATCTGGGCGATGTTCGGATGGTTGAGCCGCGCGGCCGCCTGCGCCTCGCGCTGGAATCGCTCGACGAACTTCGGGTCGGACCCGAGTTCCTTCAGCATGACCTTGATGGCAACCTTGCGGTCTAGCATCTTGTCGCGCGCAAGGTATACGCCGCCCATGCCGCCGTGGCCCAGCTCCTTTTCGAGCAGAAAGTGCCCGAAATCGGCAGGTGTCTCAATCATCGGTTTTTCAGTCATCTCGTCAGACATCATCTTCTCCTGTTCAGATGGACGGCGTAATTATAGCGGAAAAGTTCGCACACAACAAGCCGATAGTGAAGTTTCCCGTTGTCGGCGTCCCGCATCCCTGCTATACTGTCCAAGCACAAGCGCATATTGCGCGGAAAGGAACAGGATGAACTTGCAGATGAACAGGCGCGCTTTCCTCGGCGCCGCCGCGACTGCGGCGGCGGGCTGCCTCGCGGGACAGCCACGCACGAAGACTCGCAAGGCCGGCGAACGGCTTGACATGGGCTTCGTGGGTGTGGGCGGCAAGGGCGTGCAGGATCTCATGGAGTTCGTGCGCTGCGGCGAGAACCCGGTCTGCCTCTGCGACGTGGACCGCTCTCTCGTCGACATAGCGCTCGGCCACCTGAAGAAGGCCGGTTTCGACACGGCGAAGATCCGATGCTACGCGGACTACCGCAAGATGATCGACGAGAACCCGCACCTGGACGCGGTCTGCGTCTCCACGCCCGACCACATGCACGCCGCGCCCGCCGTGCGCGCGATGCAGGCGGGCATGCACGTCTACGTGCAGAAGCCGCTCGTGCGCACGCTATGGGAGCTTAAGCGCTTCGAGACGGTGGCGCGCGAGACGGGCGTGATCACGCAGATGGGTAACCAAGGCAGCTCCGGAAAGATATTCCGGCGCAACGTGGAGGTGCTGCAGGAAGGCGTGCTCGGCGAGGTGCGCGACGTACACATGTGGATGAACCATCCCGTGGACATGTGGCTGCAGGGCAACGCCGCGCGTCAGGCGCTCAATGGTCCTGCAGACCCAGTGCCGGACGGCCTCGACTGGGACCTGTGGCTCGGCATCTGCAAGACGCGTCCGTACAAGCACACGTCCCTCTCAGACGACCCGCACGTGAACTCCCGCTACGACAAGTCGCGCATCCGCATCTACCACGAGTTCGGCTGGCGCGGACTGCTGGACTTCGGCTCCGGCGTGCTGGGCGACCAGGCGTGCCATTCGATGAACCTGCCGTTTCGCGGACTCGAGTTCGGCGCGCTCCGCCAGGCGCGGTGCGTGCGGTACGAGGAACGCAACAACGTCTCCTACCCCGCGCGCGCGGAGGTGGAACTGCTGTTCTGCGCAAGAGAGAGTCGGTCGCGTCCCGGCGTGACACTGCAGGAGACGCGGTTTCACTGGTACGAGGGGAACTACACGCCCGACAAGGCGATCATGGAGCCGTTCCGCCCGATCTACGGCGACAAGTGGAACACATGCGGCTGCCTCATCGTCGGCTCCAACGGACTGATGTTCTCGCCCGGCATCTACGGCCAGCAGTCATTCGTGCTGATGAACGGCGAGAAGAAACCGCTCTCCGTCCTGAAGCACCCCGCCTGCAAGTCCGTGCCGGAGAAGCTGCCGCGCCGTCCGGAGGCGATGATGGACGGCCAGTACAACGAATTCGGCGACGCTATCCGCGGCACGACGCCCGTGATCGGCGAAGTCAATTCGCGCTGCTATTCCGACATTGCGCACTCCGTTCCGATGCTTGAGGCCATGCTCGTGGGTGTGGCTGCGGAGCGCGTTGAGGCCGATGCGCTCGCGTGGGACCATGCGGCACAGCGCTTCGACAACGCGGCTGCGAACGCGCTCATCCGTCCCTACATCCGCCCAGGCTGGGAGTTCTGAGCGAGGGTTAAAAGGTTAAAGGGTTAAAAGGTTAGAAGGTTGGATGGTTTAAAGTCATGAGGTGAAGAAGTGAAAGTGTCGAGTTCGTTGTCACGTCGTTGCTTTATCGGGACATCGGTTGCATTCGCTGGATGCGCGGGCATGCCGTCGGCAAAACGGGCACGCATCGGCGTGCAGCTCGCCTCCGTGCGCGACCTCATCAAGGTACAGGGCCTGGAGAAGACGCTCGTCGAGCTTGCCGCGCTCGGCTTCGAGGGCGTGGAACTCGTGGGCCAGTCCGGCTACTTCGGCAAGGGCGTCCCCGCCTACCAGGGTCTCTCCGCCGTTCAGATCAAGTCGGCCCTCGCCGCCGCAGGACTCGCTCCCTGCGGCGCGCACGTGGCGATGCGCGACATGCTGCCGGACAACATCAAGGAGACGCTCGACTTCGTGAGCGCCTACGGCGGCTCGTTCATGGCATGCACCATGGGTGCACCGCGCAACGCGAAGCCGGATGTGGCGCGCGACTGGTGGAAGCGGATGGCGGACGATTTCGCCGCCTCGGCGGAGCTCGCCGCCGCGCACGGCTGCAAGATCGGTCTCCACAACCACGGCACCGAGTTCTCGCCCATCGCAGGCGGACCATCCGGCTGGGAAACTTTCTTCTCGCGCACCTCGCCTCTCGTGCAGATGGAGATAGACACCGGCTGGGCAGTGGCTGAGGGCGCCGATCCCGTGTTCTGGCTCAGGAAGTATCCGGGGCGGTCATACGCGGTGCACGCCAAGGAGACGTTCTCGCCCGGTTCGCCAGGCATCCTCGGCCAGCCTGGCTGCGGCGCGGACGGCAAGCCGCTGCTGGGCGTCGACTGGCCAACGTTTCTTGAGGCGATGGACGCCGACGGAGGCGTCGCGTGGTGCATTGTGGAGAGCGAAGCCGACCGAACGTCCACCCGCACGGTGCGCGAAGGACTCGCCTACCTGCGCCACCTCGGCAGGTAACAAGCGCCAGCTCACCTCGCCGCTACGCGGTTCTCGCGATGACATGGTCGCGCCCGTCGGGCGCATGCACCCAGTGGACGACCGAGCCAGGCTCCGTCTCCACCGACTCGACACGCACCTCTTCGCCCGCCAGCGTCTCCGACTTGAACACGATGTCGAGCTCGCGGCACGGACCTGCCGCGTCAGGGCGCCCCTCCATGAGCCATTCGACATAATGCACGTTGTTGACGTGCCCGTTCAGGTCGATGTCGCCACGCCGCGCGCGGAAAGACAGCGCATCCGCCGCCGTCTCGCGACAGTCCCAGCGCAGCTTGGCGAACGGCTCGTCGCCGAACACCGGCTCGCGCACCGTGTTCGCCGCTGCGAACACCGAGTCTGGGATCGCGACGACCTTTCGAGACGCGAGGTCGATGAGCATCCATTCGCTCGTCGCCCTGCCTAGCTCCTCCCCGGCGACACCAGACAGCAGGAAGTCGCGATACGCGACGATCCGCCGCCCGCCGCGCGGGAACGTGAGTATCGATACAGTCTCGCCCCACCTTGGGAAACGCGCCATCCTCACCTTGAGCCGTGTCAGCACCCACGAGATGTTTTCGCCTGCTGCCTCGAAGTTGGACTTCGAGAAAGCAAGCGTCTCTGCGTTAAGGCTCGCCGCCTCCTGCAGGTAGTTGCACACGGAGGCCATCGACGCCGCGCCGTCAGGCCCGCACTCGTAGGTCCGCACCGGCCACGCATACACCCCGAACACGTCGCCCATGTCATCCCTCCGTCGGCATGTTCCATTCGTCGAGCTGGGCCTTGATCCAGTCGAAGGACGCCGCATGCATCTCGCGCGACGTACCCTTCAGCACAGGACCGCAGCGCAAGCGGATATCCTTGGACGGATCGACCGTGCCGAAATCCTTGAACCATCCCTTGCCGTTTGGCCGCGTCGGCTGGATGTCCGTCTTCACCGCGATGGGCATCACCGGCACGCCCGCCTTCTCGGCGAGCTTTGCGCCTATCGAGCTCCAGCCCTTGCGCTCGAACACAGGCTGCCGCCTGCCCTGCGCGAATATGAGGAACGAAATCCCCTTCGCGATCCGCTCGCCGCCGACGCGGAAGATGGTCATGAGATCCTCTCGCGGCGAAGTGCGGCCGATGGGGACGAGGCCCATGTGCACTGCCGCGCGCTCGAGCGCCGGAAGGTGAGAGAGCGACGCCTTGACGACGACATTGAACGGCCCGAACGTGAGCAGGACGAACGGAAGCAGGATGGTCTCCAGCGTCGAGATGTGGTTGCACAGGTAGACGACAGGCCCCTCGTAGTCACGCCTGTTCTCCCACCCGTCGGCAGTCACCTTCGTACCGAACGCCTCGGCCTTCCTAAGCGACACGAAGCAGTACTGCGCCCACTTGTCAGTCGTCAGGATTCCAAGGTTCTCGCTGACGGCGCATCTTGGAAACACGCTGAACACGCTCCACGAAAAGCTGGCCGTCGTCCACCACCCAGGCGCGCGCGGCTTTGGAGCCATCCTCTCCGGCGGCGTCGCATACGCACCGGTACGCAATAGCTCCTCGCGGAACATCTCAAGCGTAGTCCGTTTCACTTCGCAAGCCTCCTGCCGTCCGTCATCCCTCCGGCGACTGATCGCCGCCATCGCCTTGCTGCTGGTTTTCCTGGGCTTCCCGCGCGGCACGCTGCTCGCGTTCCTCCCTCTGTCGGCGAAGCTCCTCCTGTATCTGCAGAAGCGCCTCACGCTGCTGCTCGCGCTCCGCCGCCGCCTGGGCAGCATCCTTGCGAGCCTGATCCGCGTCTTTGCGAGCCTGGGCAGCAGCAGCTTCCCTGCGCGCATCCTCCGCTTTCATATCCTCAAGCGAACGCCGACGCCTGTCGCGGAGGAGTGCCAGCCCTGACGGGTGCCGCGCACGGGCATCCTGCCCCTGGCCGTCTCCGCCTCCCGCCGCCATCCTGCCTGCCATCAGCCGATTACGCGCCAGCATCCCACCTCCTGCCTTCCCAGCCTTAGCCCCCTTGCCATCCGGAGTCCCTTCGCCGACCTTCAGCGTCGCCTCGACGCCATTCTTCACCAGCACAACCGTCTGCTCGGCAGGATCCGCATCCTTCACCTCCCAGATGTCGCTCTTATCGCCAACCTTCAGGTAGTAGTGCTTGGGTGGCTGGACAGAGGAATCGGTGAAGCCGACCGCCACCGCCCCTGCCGGAGTCATGTTCAGCACCGAAACCCGCACGGACGCCACGATCTGCTGCTCCTCCTCGGTCTGCACGACCTCTCCAGCCCCGCCATCCGCACCAACTGCGGCAGATGCCGACCCTGGCGGCGCGTCTGGATTGAAGTTCGGAGGCAACGGCCCGAACGGCATACGCTCAAGTATCGTCTGGTACGGCGTGAAGCCCTCGTCAGGCGCAGAACCGCCGGGCGCCGCCTCGTCTTCGGACGGCTCCGACTGCCCCATCGCCAGCAACGGCACGACGGCCATCAGCACTAATTTCCTAGCAAAGCTCATAGAATGTGTCCAATCGGTTTTACATTTTACCACATTTTCTCAGGATCAGGCACGAACATGCCGGCAGAAATATTTCCTTCCGCTCTGCCGCCAGCCCGATCTCCCGCGCCATCGCTACGAACTCCTCCGCGGAGCACGTGTTCGCTATCGACGAACGCAGGTAGGCGTAGTCGTCGGCGACGCGTGGCGCAAAGAGCGCCGAAAGGCATCTCAGCCATCCAGCCGTGAACGCGCCGAGCAAGGCGGACCGCGGACGGAAGAACTCCAGCACGACCAGCCGTCCTCCATCCCTTAATATGCGCGCCGCCTCCGCAAGTGACGCAGGGATGTCCGGGAAGTTGCGAAATCCGAACGCACAGAGAACCGCATCGAACGAGCGCTCCCCGAAGGGCAACGCCGTTGCGCTTCCCTCCTGAAGCGATATTCTGCCAGACAGCCCCGCGTCGGCCACCTTGCGCCTCCCGATATCCAGCATCGCTGGCGTAAGGTCGATTCCAGTGACGCTAGCCGCATGGAAACGCCGCGCCGCCTCGATCGCAAAGTCGGCCGTACCGGTAGCGAGGTCGAGGATGCCGCCGGGACCGCCCCCACACGCACGCTCCAGCCGCGAGAGCGCACTCCGCCGCCATGCAACGTCGAGCCCGAGCGAGAGGATGCGGTTGAGGCGATCGTAGCCGCCGGCCACCCGCGTGAATACGCCCGCCACCGCACTCTCTCGCCGGTCCGCCGGCACGTTTCTGCCAAAAGCCATCGCCAGAATTATACCACACTCGCGCTGGCTTGCGATGTGGCGTTGACTGCGGGCACCGCCTATGCTACACTTGGCGCGTTCGGAGAACACATGGGCACATTCTCTATCAGAGGCCGCAAGGCCGTCTCGGGTACGCATCGCGTGCCAGGAAACAAGAACGCCGCGCTGCCGATGGTGGCGGCGGCGCTGCTCACGTCCGAGCCTGTCGTTCTCACGAACATGCCCGACATCGCCGACGTGCGCAGCATGCTCGCATGCGCCAAGGCGTTCGGCGCGAAGGTGGCGTTCGACGGCTCGGCACGCACCGCCACCATCACGGCGGCAAAGCTGCGCACGGCGCGCCTCGACCCCGACCTCGCGCGGAAGATCCGCACGTCCATCCTTTTCGCGGGACCACTTCTTGCGCGTGCCGGCGGCGTCTCCCTCCCCCCTCCTGGCGGCGACGGCATCGGGCACCGCAGGCTGGACACCCATCTCGACGGATTCGCCGCGCTCGGCGCGAAGGTGAAGGCCGGCCGCCGCATCCTCTCCGTAAAGGCCGGCGCTCGCGGTCTCGTTGGCGCAAAGCTGCTGCTGGACGAAGCGTCCGTCACCGCCACAGAGAACATCCTCATGGCCGCCGTCCTCGCCAGGGGCACGACGGAGATATACAACGCCGCATGCGAACCGCACGTGCAGGATCTAGGCACGATGCTGAACTCCATGGGCGCAAGGATCGCCGGCATCGGCACGAACCGCATAGTAGTGGAAGGAGTGGAATCCCTTCACGGCACCACGGCGCGCGTGGGATGCGACGCGATCGAGGGCGCAAGCTACCTCACCGCCGCTGCCATCACCGGCGGCGAGATGACGCTCACGGAGATCGATCCGGAAGTGTTTGCCGTCCTCTCGCGCACGTTCGCCCGATTCGGCGTGAAGTGGACCGTCGACGAGGAGAAGCGCACCCTCCACATGCCCGCCCGCAAGCGGCGTCGGATGCAGTACGACCTCGGCGACGCCATACCTTCCGTTGCCGACGGCCCGTGGCCGATGTTCCCTTCCGATCTCATCTCCATCCTCATCGTTCTAGCCACCCAGACTCGCGGCACGTGCCTCTTCTTCGAGAAGATGTTCGAGAGCCGCCTATACTTCGTCGACCACCTCATCGGCATGGGAGCGAAGATCGTGCTGTGCGACCCGCACCGCGTGGTCGTCACAGGTCCTACGCAGCTTTCAGGCTCCACCGTCACCTCGCCCGACATCCGCGCCGGCATCGCCCTGATCCTGGCGGCCCTCTGCGCCAAGGGCGAGACCTCCATCCTCAACGCTGAGTCCGTGGACCGTGGCTACGAGGCCGTCGAGAAGGAACTGTCCGCACTTGGCGCAGACATCAGGAGGTTAAACTAACGACACCTGCCCCCGTTCGAGGGGCAGGTGCGTACCGGCATCAGAGTTCTGCCTCTGACGCTACTTCAGCAGCGCGGCCACGGCGGCGCCGACCATCGGCGCGCAGTCCGGGCACACGGTGAGCGCATAGGAGATGTTCCGCGCGGCGAGCATCGAGTCCAGCTCGCGCTTCACGATCTCGGGGAAACTCACGGCGCGCGTCTTGTAGTACGTGGAACCGTCGATGCAGACGTTCACCGGCGCGTACGGATCCGTTCCGCCGCCCGTCTTGATGATGAACGCCGCCAGGTGGATGGCCGTAAGGATGGCGGCACGCTCGAAGACGGGCGTCGCGAGACGGCGGGCCGTGGCGCGGTCCTTCTCGTCCACGAACACCTTGAGGAGCGGATTCGGCTTGCCGTTGTCGTACATCGCGCAGAAGTTGTCGAGATCGTACGACTCAAGCGCGCCGAGCTGCAGGACCGCAAGCTTGGCTTCCTCGGAGAAGAAGCCCTCGCGCGCGGCGGCCTTGAACACCTCGAGCCCGATGCGGCCGAGGTACGCGCCCGCGATCATCTTCTCGAAGCGTTGCGTGCCGCAGTCCGCGCTCTTCTTGTCCATCGCCTCGTCGAACTTCGACTGCGCGATCTTGTTGAAGCCGCCGGACTCGGTGTTGATGGCCATGTAGCCCTCCGGCGCGTGCTTCAGCTTGCCGATGTTGGAGTTCTTCTCGATGTAGGCCACGTTCGTGCCCGTGCCGAGGATGAAGCCGAGGTAGGCGGAGTAGTGGACGTCCTTCTCCACGGCCTTGCCCGCGAGGAGCGTCGCCACCGTGTCATTCACCACCGTGATCTTCGACGGCTTCGGATCGAGACGCTTCGCCATCTCCGCGCCCACCCACTGGCCGACGATCTCCGGCGCCTGGATCTGCTTCGTCCAGTGCAGCAGCTTCGCGTCGCCCTCGGCCGACGCCTCGGCGGGGTACGAGAAGCAGAAGCCCACTGCGTTGTCCTTCACGAACGGGGCGCACCTCTGCACGTGACCGGTGAGGACGGCGTAGAAGTCCTCCTGCGAGACGTAGCTCTTCGCCCCGGGCATCTCGCCCTTCTCCACATGCTCGATCTTGATCTCGGAGCCGTCGGACGGGATCGTTACCGTGCCGGCGCGGAAGTTCGTGCCGCC
>CACXPT010000074.1 GCA_902769585.1 uncultured bacterium | reverse complement strand
CGGGAGCCGAAGAAGGACGCCTCCATCCTATCGGACATCGGCGGATTCGGCTTCAAGGGCAATCCCGCGGAGAGCATCATCAAGGAAAGGAACGCGAAATGACGGTCTATCTCGATTCGACGGTCGTGCTGCGCGAGCTGCTCGGGACGGGCACGCGCTGGGCCGGCTGGGGCAAGTGGGACAAGGCGTACGCCAGCGTGCTGCTGCGGACGGAGTGCTGCCGGGCGGCGAACAGGCTGCGGGCGGACGGCAAGCTCGACGACGCGCAGCGCGCGAAGCTGGGCAAGTGGATCGAGTCCGTCTGCTCCTGCGTGACGACGGTGCCCCTCACCGACGAGATCCTGAGCCGGGCGGCGGAACCGTTTCCGGTCACCGTCGGCACGCTCCAGGGGCTCCACCTGGCGACCATGCTGGAGCTGAAGGCGGCGCGCGGCGTCACGTGCGCGGTGGCGACGAGCGACAGCGGCCTCTTGCTGGCGGCGGAGAGCCTGGGCTTCGAAAACGCGCTCGCCGCGCCGTCCGAGGGTGCGGCAGAGGCGGCTCCGTGAACCCGATCGCGCTTGCGCTGATCCAGGGAGGCGTCGGGTTTGCCATCGGCGCGGGGACGAACGACCTCGCGATCCGGTGGATCTTCCACGCCGTCTTCGCGAAGAAGAAGCGGGAGATCGGCGAATCGGTCCGCAGCGTCATCAGCAACGAGCTGATGACGCCGGACAAGGTGGCGGCGCGCCTGGCCTCCCCGGAATCGGCGGTTGCGCTCCAGGCGGCGATCGAGAAGCACCTCGACGGCATCTGCGCGCGCGAGCTGCCGTCGGTGGACGACCTGGCGGCCGCCACGGGAGACGCGACGCTTGTGCAGGAAGCGGCGGATTCCGTGATCAGCGCCGCTGTGGAGGAGCTGTCGCGCCGGCTGTCGCTGCCGGCCGCGATCCGCGCGTTCACCGATCCGTTCGGCCTCGCGACCGGGCGGCTCGTCGCCAAGGTCGCGCGGAAGATCCCGATCGGGCGGCTGAGCCGCTTCGCCCGTCCCGAGCTGCGGAGCCTGCTCGCGAGGCGAATGACGGCCGAGTACGTCACGTTCATCCAAACGCATACGGCCGAGCTGATCCACAAGACGCGCATCTGGGATGTGCTCTACGACTCGGTGGTGCGTCTCGACGAAAAGCAGATGGAAAAGGTTACGCGGCAGGTCGCCAACCGTGAGTTGCACGGCATCACATGGCTGGGCGGGGTAATCGGCTTCGCTGTGGGATTCAGCGAGAGCCTGCTCGTCTGGGTGATCGAGCATCTGGGGTAGGCGCGGAATCGCGCGCGCTCCCCGCCGGGCGGCGGGTTGTGGTATAATCTCGCGCATGGAACCAGGCGAACTAGCAAACGTGCGGAACATCGGCATCGTCGCCCACATCGACGCGGGCAAGACGACGACGACCGAGCGCATCCTCTACTACACCGGCAAGATACACGCCATCGGCGAGGTCCACGAGGGCGACACCACCACCGACTGGATGGTGCAGGAGCGCGAGCGCGGTATCACGATCACCTCCGCCGCCATCTCGTGCGAGTGGAAGGGATGCAAGATCAATCTCATTGACACTCCCGGACACGTCGACTTCACGATGGAGGTGGAGCGTTCGCTGCGTGTCCTCGACGGCGCGGTGGGCGTGTTCTGCGCAGTGGGGGGAGTCCAGCCGCAGAGCGAGACGGTCTGGCGCCAGGCAGACCGCTACCACGTGCCGCGCCTCGCGTTCGTGAACAAGATGGACCGCATGGGCGCGGACTTCGGCCGCGTCGTCCAGGAGATGCGCGACAAGCTGCACGCGAACGCCGTTCCGGTCGAGCTTCCAATCGGCAAGGAGGATTCCTTCTCCGGCGTCATCGACCTGATCGAGATGAAGTCCGTCGTGTTCGACGAGGCGTCGCTCGGCGCGAAGTTCACCGTCGGCGACGTGCCTGCGGAGCTCAAGGACGACGCCGAGCTCGCGCGCGCGGAGCTGTGCGAGAAGGTGGCCGACCTCGACGAGGGCGTGATGGAGGCGTACCTCGAGAACGGCGACCTAACGGCCGACGAGCTGAAGGGCGCCATCCGCCGCCTCGTGATCTCCAACCAGATGGTGCCGGTGCTGTGCGGCACCTCGCTGCGCGACAAGGGCGTGCAGCCGCTCCTCGACGCCGTGGCGTGGTACCTGCCCTCGCCGCTCGACCGTCCGGCGACGGAGGCGACCGACCTCAAGAGCGGCAACAAGGTGACTCGCAAGCCCGACGAGAAGGAGCTGCTCGCGGCGCTCGTCTTCAAGATCGCCGCCGACAGGTTCGTGGGGCGCCTCTACTTCGTGCGAGTCTACTCCGGCGTCCTCAAGAAGGGCGCGAACGCCTACAACCCGCGCACGAAGAAGCGCGAGCGCATCATGAAGATCGTGCGCCTCTTCGCAGACCAGCAGATCGAGGTGGACGAGCTGAAGGCGGGCGACATCGGCGCGCTCGTCGGCCTGAAGGACTGCACGACGGGCGACACTCTCTGCTCCGAGATGAAGCCGTGCTACCTGGAGCGCATCGTCGCGCCGCAGCCCGTAATGTTCCTCGCCATCGAGCCAAAGAGCGGGGCGGACAAGGACAAGCTCGAGGAGTCGATGGCTCAGCTCGCGGCCGAGGATCCCACCTGCCAGGTGCGCCAGGACGAGGAGACCGGGCAGACCATCCTCTCCGGCATGGGCGAGCTGCACCTCGAGATTCTTGTGGACCGCCTGAAGCGCGAGTTCAAGTGCGCAGCGAACGTGGGAAAGCCGATGGTAAGCTACGTGGAGACGGTGACGCAGACGGCCGTGAAGGAGTTCTCGTTCGACCGCGAGCTCGGCGGCAAGCGCCACGCCGTTTCGCTGACCCTCGAGGTCAAGCCGCTGGAGCGCGGCGCGGGCCGCAAGGTGGAGGTGGGGCGCGACGTGAAGATGGCGCTCCCCGACCCCAAGCTCGCCGACTGCATCGAGCAGGGGCTCATGGATGGCGTGATGACTGGCGTCCTCGCGCGCTACCCGATGACCGACATCTGCGTGACGGCGACGGGCGTGACGATCGTCGACCCCGAGGTCTCGGACGAGATCGCCCTGCGCGGCGCGGCGGTGATGGGCTTCCGCGAGGCGGCGGAGGCGGCGAAACCGGAGTTCCTCGAGCCGATCATGAAGCTCGAGATCACCACGCCGCCGGAGAGCGTGGGCGAGGTGCTGGGCGACCTGAACGGGCGGCGCGGCACGGTGCTCGACATGGAGCAGCGCAACGACATGCAGATGGTCCACGCGCGCGTGCCGATGGCGCAGATGTTCGGCTACGCCACGGCGATCCGTTCGCTCACGAAGGGCCGCGCATCCTACTCCATGGAGCCGGACAGCTTCGACCTAGTTCCGCGCAACGTGCGCGAGGAACTGCTTGCACGCTAGGGGAATTTGATATGGTCAAGACACTGCTGTTTGTCGCTACGATGTTGCCGTGCATGGCATTTGCCGCAGGGAATGCCGCACCGGTCCGGACCGCGACGGCTCCGGCCAAGGGTGTGGCGGCGCCGCCCAAGGGCGCGGCAGCTCCGCGTCAAGTCACGGCGGCCGACCTGCAGGGGCTCGAGGATTTGCGGAAGACAGCCGTGGCTGCGCTTGGGATAACAAACGCGCCGCGTTTCGATCTCGACTTCATCGCGAAGAACGTGAACGCCCTGCGGCTGCATCCGTACATGGACAACGGATGGGCGAAGGGCGTGCAGCTTCCGTCGTTCGAGGACATCAAGCTTTCGCCGGAAGACATGGCCGAGATCGTCAGCCTCTGCATCAAGGCGGCGGACATCTTCGTGCGCGTCTCAGCGCGTGAAGAGGCGCACAGGCGGCAGCTTGCGGCGCGCGGCGTGGCCGAGCTTCCGGCCTCCAATGCGGCTTGCCGCTTCCGCCTTGACGCCGGCAAGAACTCGTTCCTGTTCGACAGGTGGGGCGAGCTGCAGATCGACCGCCGCTTTCTCGACAAGGCCGATCTGGCGGTGGTTCGCCAGATCGAGAACTGCTACCGGCGTATCTTCGGCGGCAGCAAGTACGTGGCCGCCGTGCCTGCGTCCGAGCGGAAGATCGTCTCGCGCGCCGAGGCGCGCAAGACGATGCCGCTTCCCGTGTTCCGCGGGTTCGAGGACGACAGATACCAGGCCCATGACGCGCTCATCCTCAAGCTGACCGCGGACTTCAACGCGCACAAGGCCGCGTGGATCGGCGGCACTGCCGCCCAGGCGGCGAAGACGGCGTCGCTGACTCCGGCGATGGTGAAGGCGCACATGATCGAGGAGAGCGGCGGCAACGGCCCCGCCTCGCTCGCCGCCTGGCGCGTGGATCCGCTGCAGGTGAACGTGCCTGGCGACTGGGACGAGGCCAAGACGGACGTCGGCCTCCGCAAGCCCGTGAAGCGGAACGAGGGGACGCTCGACGCCAACGTGCGCGCGGCGATCATGTTCCTCGCCCGCAAGGGGTTCGGCAAGTCTGGCAAGGCGGCGCGTCTGCGCCCCACTGGTTTCTTCGACGGCTGGCCGGACGCCTTGCGCCGCTACAACGCGCGTCGCGACCGCACGGCCGACGGTCGCTACTACAGCGACGCCTACGCGAGCAAGATTCTCTCCCGCGCTAAGGATCCCGACGCCTTCGTGCCGATCGAGATCAAGCTGGCGAAGTGATCGCAATGTGGGCGGGACGCCCGTGCTGCCCACCCCTGACTGGGACAGCCGCCTTCCAGGCGGCGGCATTTCCGGTCACTGGCACGTGCCTTCCCATGCGCCGCCAAGATGGCGGCGTTCCCAGTCAGTGCCATGCGGTCGCAACAAGTTGCGACCCTCCCAGTTGGCGGCGGGGTTGCGCTGCGCTGCGCGCGAATTGCGCGTTTGGTATCTTATATGATTTGCGTGTTCGTTCCCACGCGTCTTGCATAGGCGAGATGAATACCGTATAATCTCGGCAAATCAAAGGAGATAATGCGGATGATGACAATCCTCTTTTTTCAGCCAAGCCTTCTTGAGAACAACCGCCGGAAGCTGGACGGCGTCTACCGCTACGCGCGGGCTGCCAAGTGGCGGGTGCAGGTTGTGCCGTATGGAGAGGCGGCGGTGAGCCGTGCCGGAGGAGATGGCCGTCTTGGCGCTGCCGACATCGTCCGCCTGCTGGAGCTATGGCGTCCGGACGGAGTAATAGTTGATTGCGTGCTGATGATGAAGCCGTTGGCGATTGAGGCTTTTTCTAATGTGCCTACCGTGTTTCTTGGGCGGCCGCGCAAGTCTGGCATACTCTGCGTGGAGATTGACAACGAGGCGGTTGCAGCAACAGCGGCTAAGCTGCTGCTGTCGCTCGATTGCAAGTCGTTCATCTACGTGCCGCATCGTGACAACCCGAAGTGGAGCATGATCAGGGAGCGAACTTTCGCGGACATCCTGCGCATCAACGGACAAGACTGTTGTCGCTTGGCGGAGGTCTCTTCACGTGGAACGCAGGAAAGATTCCGGAAACAGATCAAGGATGCGCTTGTCCAGGCACCCAAACCGGTCGGCGTGTTTGCGGCAAACGACTACATGGCGGAACAGGCGCTTGCCGTGGCCCGTGCCGCGCGGATGGCCGTACCCCGGGATGTACTGGTGGTTGGCGTGGACAATGATCTGCCGATATGCGAGAACACGTCCCCCACCCTCACGAGCATCCTTCCCGACTTCGACGGCGCGGGATATCAGGCGGCGCGGCTCTTGGACGAGCGGATGCGCCATCCGAGACGGGCGCTGGAGTCGATCTGCATCAGCGAGACGTCCGTTTGCCGTCGCGAGTCGACCAACCGTTACCGGCGTACAAGCGACAGGGTCGGGGCCGCGACGGAGTTGATTCGCCTGCGCGCCTGCGATGGGTTGCGCGCGCGAGACGTAATCGCCGCCATGGGTACAAGTCGCCGGCTGGCCGAGCTGCGCTTCCGAGAAGTGGTCGGCATGTCGATTCTCGCTGCGATTCAGCGGCAACGCGTCGAGCAGGCAAAGTGGCAGCTCCAGCATTCCGCATCTCTTGTCGCCGACATCGCCGCCCGTTGCGGCTATCGCTCGGTTCGTGCGCTGCGCAAGGTATTCGTCCGAGAAACGGGGATGAGCCCGGCGGACTGGCGACGGCAGGGCTCACATTGATCTTTGCGCAAAGCATGCCTGTCATTTCTTGCGCATTCGTTCCTGCAGAAGTTGCATTCGTGTTCTGATGCCTGTATACTGTCTTGCGTCAAGGACGTAAAAGCATCATGTCGAACAGGAAAGAAGATTTCAGAAACAAAACTTGCGGAAAGTTGTCGGCGGCAGTCGTATTGGCGGCAGTGTTCGCTGCCGGATGGCTGGCGCGCGACCTCGTGGGATTTCGTCCGGGAAGCGTCGCGCCTCGGGCGGCAACCACGCCGTCGGTGACGGCGATCGTCGTGACGAACGCCGTGTTCAATCCGGTACGCGAGTTCGTGGGGCGCGTGGAGCCGGTACAGGAGGTGGACGTTCTCCCGCAGATCGACGGCTACCTGACCAGCGTCAAGTTCAGCGAGGGGGCCACGGTAAGGCGCGGGGATGTGCTGTACGAGATTGACGTCGAACGTTACGAGGCGGCGCATCGCCTGCGTCTAGCCGAACTTGAGCAGGCAAAGAGCCAGTCTGCAGAGGCCGTCGCCGCCAAGGAGAAGGCAGACCGCTACCTTGCGCGGCTGAAGGCGGCGGACGGGCGCGGCGTCCCGCAGACTGACCTTGACTCGGCCGAGGCCGAGGCCAACGCCGCCAAGGCGGCCTGCGAAAGCGCCCGCGCGAAGATCGCCCAGGCGGAAGCGAACCTCATGCTCGCCGCCGTTGACGTGAAGCATACGAAGATACATGCGCCCATGTCCGGCAGGATCGGCAAGTCCCTCATGCATGTGGGCGACTATGTCACCCCGTCGAAAGGACGCCTTGCCCGCATCGTGCAGAGCGATCCCATCCGCGTCTCGTTTCCGCTTTCCGACCGCGAGTACATGACGTGGCTCGAGGAGGCGGCGAAGAGAGGGACGGACGCGCGGGCGTCGAGGCGTCTGCGCCTGCGGCTGCCGAACGATTCCGTCTACGGCGCGGAAGGCGCATGGGAATTCGACGACAACGAGATCGATCCCTCCACGGCGACGATCCAGCTGCGGCTTTCGTTCGCGAACCCGAAAGGGTTGCTGGTGCCAAACTCGTTTGTGCGCGTCCTTTCCGACGAACGGAATCCGCAGAAGGTTCTCGTCGTTCCTGACGCCGCCATCGTTGCCGGCGAAGACGGATGTTCGGTGTGGGTGGTGGCGGACGACTGCACGGTGGCGCGGCGGCGGATTGCCAAGGGCCCCTCGGCGGAGGGATTGACGGTCGTCGCCAAGGGACTTGCGGAAGGCGAGCGGATAGTGCATCGTGGCGTCCACAAGCTGAACGAGGGGATGACGGTCAACCTCGCGGAGGCCGAATGATCTTCGTCAAACGTCCGCGCTTCGCCGTGGTGATGGCGATCGTACTTTCGTTGGCCGGGCTCATTTCGCTATCGTTCCTGCCCGTGGCGCAGTATCCGAGCGTCGCGCCGCCGCGCATCGTGGCGAAGTGCAGCTATCCGGGCGCGAACGCCGAGGAGGTGATGCGGACGGTTGGGGTGCCGCTGGAGGAAGGATTGAACGGCGTGGAGGGGATGCTGTTCATGACATCCGGGAGCAACGACGCCGGCGGCTATTCGGCGTCGGTGACGTTCGAGGTGGGGACGGACAAGGACGTGGCGCTCATGAAGGTGCAGAACCGCGTGCAGCAGAAGCTTTCCAAGCTCCCGGTGGAGGTGCGGAACACGGGCGTGAGCGTGGTGTGCGCGAGCGAGGACCAGCTTGGTTTCGTTTGCCTCACGTCGTCGGACGGCACGATGAGCCGCTTCGAGATCGCGGACTACGTGTACCAGACGGTCCGTCCGGCGTTGCTGCGCGTGCCGGGCGTGGGCGATGCCACGGTTCGCGGCCCGGAGGCGGCCGTGCGCGTGTGGCTGGACCCGAAGAGGCTGGCGGCGTGCGGACTCAATTCCGAGGAGGTGGTCGGGGCAATCAAGAACCAGAACGTGCAGGCGTCCATCGGCAAGGTGGGAGCATCGCCCACTGGCAACCCAGACCTCCTTTCGCTTACGCTGATATCCAAGGGACGCCTCTCGCGGCCGGAAGAGTTCGCCGACATCGTGGTTCGCTCGGGCGAGAACGGCGGACAGCTCCGCCTGCGCGACGTGGCTCGCGTCGAGATCGCCCAGCACGAGTACACTTACGACAGTTCGTACGATGGAGCGCCGTCCGTGGCCATCGACCTCAACCAGATATCGGGCGCAAACGCGATCCGCACGGTCAACGCGATACGCGAGACGATGGCAGACCTCGCGAAGCGCTTCCCGAAGGGGCTCGAGTGGTCGATGCCGTACGACACGACGGAATACGTGCACGCCTGCCTGCGCGAGATCGTCGAGACCCTGGCGCTCACGGTTCTTCTGGTGGCGCTTGTCTGCTGGCTGTTCCTCCAGGACTGGCGGGCGACGATCGTCCCCGTGGCCACGATTCCGGTGGCGCTCCTTTCGACGTTCACGGTGATGGCTGCGCTTGGATACTCCGTGAACATCCTCACGCTCTTCGGGCTCGTGCTCGCGATAGGGCTAGTGGTGGACGACGCGATCGTGGTGGTGGAGCGTGTGCAGCACCTGATGGCGGAAGAGGGGCTGGACGCCAAGGCGGCGACGACGCGGGCGATGAAGGACGTCGCCGGGGCGATCGTCGCCACGATGCTCGTGCTGCTGGGCATCTTTGTGCCGGTGGGATTCGTCGGGGGCGTGGCGGGCGTCATCTACAGGCAGTTTTCCGTGACGCTTGCGGCGGCGGTGGTGTTCTCTGCGGTATGCTCGCTGTCACTCTCGCCCGCGCTCTGCTCGGTGCTTCTGAGGCCGCGCAAGGCGGCGGCGCGCGGCGTGTTCGCCTGGTTCAACGCGGCGCTTGGTTGTGCACGGGGGGCGTACGTGCGCACGGCCCTCGCGCTGGCCCGGAAGGGCGGCATGCTCGTGGCGCTGCTTCTCCTCGCGACGCTGGCCGCCGCCACGTTCGCAAAGCACATCCCCAAGGCGTTCATCCCGGACGAGGACCTGGGCGTCGTCAAGTGCGACGTCAACACGCCCGAGGGCACCACCCTCCCGGTGACCATGCGCGTGTGCAACGAGGTGGCGGAGAAGGTACGCGCCATCCCCGGCGTGAGGAGTGTCCTGAGCATCGCCGGCGACAGCTATGTGGGCGGCATGGGCGAGAATCAGGCAATGATGGTGGCGACCCTTGACAACTGGTCCGAGCGCACCGACCCGGAACGGAGCGTCGGGGCGATCCGCGCGAAGATCGCGCGCATTGCAGACTCGATGCCGATGGCCGTCATCCGCACGTTCCTTCCGCCGTCCGTGCCTGGCCTCAGTTCCCTTGGCGGCGTGAAGGTGAGCTTCGAATCGCGCGGCGACCTCGATTCGATGCGGCTCGACCGCGAGACGTGCGCGATCGCGGCGGAACTCGAGAAGTCTCCCAAGATAACCGAGGTCGTGTTCGGCGCGATCGCCCGCACGCCGCACCTGCGGCTGCGGATAGATCGCGCGAAGTGCGAGCTGATGAAGGTTCCGCTGGCGAGCGTCTACGCCACGCTGCAGAACTATCTCGGCTCGCTCTACGTCAACGACGTCAATCTCGGCGTGACGGTGAACCGCGTCACCGTGCAGGCCGCCTGGCCGGACCGCGCGTCGCCGGAAAGCGCGCTCGACCTCTTCGTCCGGTCGTCCTCTGGGGCGATGGTGCCGCTTTCCGCCCTCGCGCAGACGGAGGTGACGCCCGGCCCCTGCAACATCTACCGGTACAACCAGTACCTCTTCTGCGCGCCGAACATCCAGCTCGCGCCGGGCGTCTCGAGCGGCGAGGGCATGGAGGAGGTGGCGCGGATATTGGACGAGAAGATGCCGTCCGACTACGCGTACGAGTGGAACGGCATGAGCTACCACGAGAGCCGCAACAAGGGCAACGGCGGCATGGTGTTTGCGCTCGCCATCCTGTTCGGGTACCTGTTCCTCGTGGCGCACTACGAGAGCTGGACGACGCCGCTGCCGGTGATGCTTGGCGTGGTGTTCGCGGCGTTTGGCGCGCTTCTGGGGCTTAGGATCGCGGGCATGCCGCTTTCCATCTATGCGCAGCTCGGGCTTGTGCTGCTGATCGGGCTCGCCGCGAAGAACGCGATTCTGATCGTGGCGTTCGCAAAGGACGCGCGCGAACGCGGAGGGGTGCCGGTGATGGAAGCCGCCGCGACGGGGGCGAAGGAACGCTTCCGCGCCGTGCTGATGACATCCGCCACCTTCATCTTCGGCCTGCTGCCGATGGTGTTCGCTACCGGCGCCGGTTCCGTGAGCCGCCAGGCGATCGGCGTCGCCACGCTTTCTGGGATGCTGGCGACCACGCTTGTCGGGATCGTGTTCGTCCCCGGCCTTTTCGTCGTACTCCGCCAGCTGAAGGAGAGGTGACAGGCTAGTTGCGCAATCGATACCTATTATTTATTGCGCATTCGTTCCTCGATGCATTGCGTGAAGATTCTGAATGCCATATACTACATTTGCTTAAGGAGAACTAGGAAATGAAACAGAACATCAGCTTATTTACGCGTGGGTACGGCCTGGTGCTTGCATTCTGCGCTGTCGCATGCTCGTGTAGCGCGCTTGCCGAAGTTGTGGCGTGGTACAGGTTCGACGAGCTAGACCCCGGTGTTGAGGCAACGACAGCTACCGTAATCACGAACTACGCCGCACCCGGCACCATTGAGGGTACGGTGGACACTTTCGGTTCTGCCATAGGGACAGGCGGTGTGATGCCCGTTGGCACCAACTCGTTCGGGGCGAAGCTCCAGATATGGGATCCGATCACCGGCAACTACCATACGAACAGCCGGGCGATGCATTTCGGCGCCAGAACGGCAATCGCGTCCGACGCAGGTGGTGCGCCAGGTTCCTGCTACATCGTGCCACTTGAAAAGACAGGCAAACTCAACAACCTCACCAATGTCACGGTGGAGGTGATCTTCAGGCTCAACAAGGACGTACCGGAAGGTTTCACCGCCTGTCTGGTGGACAAGTGGGGAAGCGCATACGGAAACAAGTGGGGGGTTACGATCAACCAGAAAGGTCTTTGGCAGCGTTACCGCTATTGCGACCAGGACGGTTCCAGTGCCACGACGGCAGAGAACTTCACCGGCGGCGCGGGTAAGGTTACGCGCGGTGTGTGGCACCATGCGGCATTCACCTTCGACGCGGCAGGCAAGGCGACGCTGTGGCTGGACTACGAGTCTGTCGGTAGCCAGTCAAATGCTGGGAAGCGTCTTGAGACAGGATCAAGCCGATTGGCCATCGGCTGCAACCCAGGCGTTGCAAACCGCACGTTCCCGGGCGAGATCGACGAGGTGCGCATCTCGGACTGCGCGCTCGCCGCGTCTCAGTTCCTGCGCGTGAAGCCGATCGTGGAGGGGATGGATCCCGACACGGCGTTCTACCATCCTCTTGACTTCGACGAAGGGGCGATGCCGATCATGGCAATGGACATCAACGCCGCCACGAACGCCGGCGCGCTGGTGGCGAAGTTCGACTACCTCGACTTCACGAATTCGGTGCCGCAGGGGGCGACGGACATCCCCGGAACGACCGGCCAGCTTCGCCAGCACGTGTTTGCCCCGGACAGCACGAACGACGGGTCCATGTATTCCGTCACGAGCGAGGTAAACAAGGCGACTTCGATCCGTGTTTCTGATCCTAGTCGTTCAATCTATACAGGCAGCTTCACGGCGGAAATGTTCTTCAAGGGAGACACGACCAAGATTTCGTCGTCGGGGAGTGCATTGACGCTCATGTGGGGGCAGCTCAAGGTTCTTTTGGGCGCTGTGGGCAGCACACGTGCGCGGGCCTACAACGGACAATACTCATACTCGGCGGCTACGAGCGAGATCATAGACGACACCATGCGGCTCTTAGACGGGAAGTGGCACCATGTGGCGGTCGTGTACGACTACGCGGCGAGCAACTTCACGTACTATGTGGATTATGTGGCCAGGGGCAGCAAGACGACGCGCATCTACGAGAAATCGGATGGGTACAAGGTTTTCTACTTCGGCAGGCAGGTTGACGACAGCAACGGCCCACAGTTCTTCCCCGGCTGGATCGACTCGCCGCGTATCGTGAGGCGCGCGCTCAAGCCGCACGAGTTCCTCACCACGCACGAGGTGTCGGCGCGGCCGGCAACGCTCGCCCATATCGGGTTCGACACGGATTATTCCGTGGAGCCATACCCGCAGGCGGAGCCTGCCGGAACGCCTGCCACATTCACTGACAACGGCACCGAACCGCGGCTTGACACGTCGAAGAAACTTCGCAAGATATGGCTCGACGGCCTTGGCAAGACGGACATGAAGAAGAACGTCGGCAGCGTTCGGATGGAGAACGGCAGCCAGGTGCGGTTCCCGCGCAATTCGCTCTTGGAGCGGCCGGAGTTCACGGTGGAGTTCTTTGCATGCCTGCAGTCCGCGCCGTCCGGCGCGCCGCAGTTCTTCCGGATCAATCGCTCTTTGAGCGTCTGGACCGCAGGTTCCACGTTTGCCATGCAGTTCAACTCGGACACGCGCCATCTCAAGCCGCATGTCTACATGCGCAGGTTCGACGGGACGTTCAACGACCAGACTCCAGACCTCACCGGCGAGACTGGCAAGACCGTGCCGGTCGACGGGCGCTGGCATCATTACGCGCTCACCTCACAGCTCGTGGATGGCACGAACACGATGTTGACGGCGTACATCGACTACGAGCCGGCAGGTGATCCCGTCACGGTGGAGGGCGTGTTCTACTATCCGTCCACCGGGACGTGCTTCCCCGTCGGCGTAAACGCCGCGTTCACGGGCTGGCTGGACGAAATCCGCTTTTCGGACGGTGTCCTGCCCGTCTCCGCGTTCATGCGCGCCGAGCCGGATGGCTGCACGATCATCGTCAGATGAAAAACTTGAATTTGAAGCTTGCTTTGCTACTGGGAGATTAGCTCGCCGCCCGCGCTGCGCACGGGAATGTAAATGAGGATAACATTGATATGGTTTTAACACAGAGACACAGAGGCACGGAGACACAGAGGATATTTTACGTTTCATCTATTCTCTGTGCCTCTGAGACTCTGTGCCTCTGTGTTAAGTTATAGGCTAAGAGGTCAGGAGTTTCGGAGAAGATTATAAAAATCCTCCAAGCCTCCTAAACTCCAAAACTCCCGGCAGCGAAAGCAATGAAAGAAGGCACAAGGAAAGTACAGGTAAGAAAAAGATGAGAATGAGATTGGGAATCATCGCGCTCGCCGCGTGTGTGGCGCATGCGGACGTAGATCTGAACGGGAGCTGGAGCTTCCGCTTCGAGGAAGGGAAGGCGATCGAGGAGACGGCGGGCCCCGCATTCGAGGCGACGGACACGATGACCGTGCCAGGGTGCTACGACACGATGCCGAAATGGTTCCTCAAGCGCGGGACGGGTCTGTACCGCCGCACGTTCACGCTCGCGAAACCAGTGGAGAACGCCTGGCTCGTGGTGGACGGAATGGGACTGCGCGGGAACTTCCGGATCGACGGCAAGGACCTAGGCGTCCATCCTTACCCGTACGCTAGGCTGGAGCTGGAGACGGGGCCGCTGGCGGCTGGCGACCACACGATGTACGCAGCGCTCGACAACCGCTTCGACTGGAGCACCACCAAGCTCGCGCGCCAATACTACGATTTCTACTTCTACGGCGGGTTCTACCATGGCGTGAAGCTCGTGTTCGACAACCGCAAGCTCTTTGTGCGCACGCGCGACTACAAGACGGGAACGGTCGAGATCGAGGCCGTGAACTTCAAGGATCGCGATTTCGACGCGACGCTCGTCTTCGACGGCAAGAACGAGGTCAAGGCGACGTTCCGCAACTTCCGCGCGACG
>CACXPT010000073.1 GCA_902769585.1 uncultured bacterium | reverse complement strand
ATCGAGCGCGTCGCACTGGGTGATTTTTCCCGTCTGTTTGAGCCCCATGACCTCGTCCACGCCCTTCGGCAGACGGCAGGCGACGAGGAGCCGGCCTCCTTCCTTCACGAACGCGCGCAGCTTCTTGAGCGTGGCGGGCGTGACAGTGGCGTTGAAGCCGAGCACCACCGCGTCCGCCGCCGCGCGGAGGTCGTCGGGCAGCTTCGCCTCCTCCACCGTGTTCGTCGTCAGCGAGAGGGAGTCTGCCACCTCGCCAAAGTATTTCGCGAATGCCTTCGCCGTCTTGTCGGCCGTTTTCGCTGCTGAGCCGCCCGGTATCACCAGCACGTCCACCTTCTCCGCAAGCAACGTGCCCGCGAGGCAGGTTGCGATCAGCGCGCACATGAAGCATGTTCTCATTGTTGGGCTCCTTTGCCGGATTCACTGCCGCGTCAGAAGACGGGGAGGGTCGCGCTCCCGCGCGACTTTTAGAACACGGGGTTGTCGCGGTCGAGGCCGTCGAAGTAGTAGAACGTGTCGCCTTTCGGGCGGATGTCCGTGAGCGTGCCCGTGTAGTGTCGCAGGTTGCGCGGCTTGTACGGACGCTTCTCGACTTCCTCGACGCTCGTTCGTGACGAGGCGGCGGAACGAGCCGTCCGTGAGCATCATCTCGTGGATGAGGAAGTTCGGCGTGGTCGCCGCGAGCTGGAGGATGGCCGCGTTCGAGATCGGACCCGACGGGTTGTGGAAGCTCACCGGCACGTGGTTTGCCTCGCACATCGCCGCGACCTTCTTGGAGGTGAGGAGGCCCATGTTGTGGAAGATGTCGGGCTGCGCGATGTCCACGCAGTTCCTGCGGAGGACGTCGTTCCACGCATACATGCCGTAGAACCGCTCGCCCGCCGCGACCGGCACAGACGAATGGTCGCGCACCCACGCAAGCGAGTCGTTGTTGTCGGGCACGACCGGCTCCTCCATCAGCATCGGCTTGAACGGCGCGAGCTCCTTCGACGCGGCGACGGCGGTATAGTGGTTGAAGCGCCCGTGGCATTCGATCAGGATCTCCATCTCCGGTCCCACCGCCTCGCGTACCGCGCCGACCACGGCAACGGCATGGTCCATCTCCGCGCGCGACAATGTCATGTGTGCTTTGCCGAACGGATCCCACTTGAGCGCCTGGATGCCGAGGGCCTTGACCTTCTTCGCGGCGGCGGCGAACTCTTCGGGTTCACGCGCGCCCACGAACCACGCGTTCGCGTACATCTTCACGCGGTCGCGCATCTTGCCGCCGAGGAGCGCGTGCACCGGCACGTTGTGATACTTGCCCGAGATGTCCCAGCAGGCGATCTCGATTCCGGCGAGCGCGCTCATCATGACCGGGCCGCCTTTCCAGTAGCTGTCGCGGTAGACCTCGAACAGCATGCGCTCTACTTTTCGAGCGACATCTCCTGCGTGCCGAGCGTCGCCTCGCCCCAACCGTAGAGGCCCTCGTCGGTCTCCACCTTGATGAACGCCCAGTTCGTGCGGAACGCATCCAGCGTATAAATCTTTATGTCGCTAATTTTCACGTCCTCATCTCCTTTGTCATTTGTCCTCTGTCTTTTGTCCTACCGCCCCACCGCCTGAATCGCATCCACATGTTCTCGCGTGAGCGCCTTGATGCCTTCGTAATCCTCCGCCGCCACGAGGTCGGGGCGGAAAATCGTGATGCCGGTGCCGACGGCGAGGATGCCGCGCGAGAGAAATTCGGGAATCGTCTGCGGGTTCACGCCGCCCGTCGCCATGAGCGGGATGTGCGGCAGCGGCCCCTTGAGGTTCTGGATGGTGGGCGTCATCGCGCCGGGGATGGACGCCATGCCGAGGCGCTTCGTCTCGGCGATCACGTCGGGATCGGAATCGGGGCTCACGATGAACGAGGCGCCGGCCGCGTGCGCGGCGCGCACCTCCTCGACCGTGAGCACGGTCCCCGCGCCGATCGCCATCCGTTCGCCGTACGCCGCCACGAGCGCGGCGATCTTCTCCGCGTTCTCGGCCACGCAGTCGGCGCGCCGGTGGTCGAACGTCGACTCAAACACGGTCACGCCTACGTCTGCGATTGCCTCGACCGCCTTCAACAGCACGTCCTTCAGCACACCCCGCGCCAGCACCATCAGGCGCGTCTTCTTCAGTTCTTCGATTGCGTCCATTTGCTTAACCTTTCATTTTAAATCGCCACGCATGGTCGCCGGAACCGAGCGGAGGTCGCCGGAACCGAGCGGAATACGCGAACGCCGCCAAAGTTGTTCGTGCCGATCGTCTTGCCGGCGGCGATTTCCTCCTCGGTCAGGACCACGCACCGAATCTCGGCAAGCCCCCTGCGGTCCACACCCCAGGAGATGACGATGCGGCCGTCCGGCCCCTGTGCGGCGTCCGGATAATCTGCCCACCCGCGCATGTCCAGCTCGTAGCCGGCAGACCACGTCTTGCCCTCGTCTTTTGAGATGTACGCCTTGAGCTTGTTGCGACAGTGGACGCCGTCGCAGCGCGTCACGCTGTCACCGTTCTTGACCAAGAGGAGGTTGCCGCTCCTGAGCTTAAGGAAGGAAAAGCGCGAGATGGGATTGTCGATCCACGTCGCCTTGCGCGCCTCGGACCATGTCATTCCGCCGTCGGAGGAGAACGCCTCGTGGATTCCCAGATCCGAGCGCAAAAGCATCCAGAGCGAACCGTCGGCACGCTCAACGATGCAGTGCTCGATCACGTAGGCCGTTCCCTTCACCTGCACCGAAGCGCCGCGCTCCCACGTCTTGCCGCCGTCACGGCTCCTGAGCGCGCCACACCTGCGCAAAGGGACGAGTTCGGGGAAGCAGTCGTCGGAAACGCCGCCCTCGACTTCAATGGGGACGATCCACGTGCCGTCCTTCAGCACAGTCGGCGGGTTGGGCACCGCGCCCCAGCCAAGGAACTTTGGCTTTTCCCAGACGGGTTTCGCGGCGTCGGGATCCCGGCAGACGTAGTCCCACAGGCATCCGCGCACCATCGGGGTTCCGACGGTGATGGTCGCGAGAAGATGCAGCGCGCCGTTCGGGTCCACCCACGTCTCGGCACACAGCGCCGCGCGCATCACGGGGAAGATGTTCAGGATGCGGTCGTCCTTGAAGTGCGGATCCAGCACGAACGCCGGATTGCCCCACGTCTTGCCACCGTCGTCCGACTTCGCACCGATCACGAACCCCTCGGGACCGTCCTCTCCGCCGAGCCACGTGGCCCAGAGCCGACCCTTCTTCGTGACGGAAACGCTCCCGTTCATCGCGAAACCCCAGTCCTCGGGGTACTTGACGGTTTTCTTGACGCGCTGCTGCACGGCCCCGCCGTTCATCCCGTAACGAAATACCCTCGGCGCGAAATCCTCGAACGTGGGGTTCATCTTGATTTCCGGCGGATACATCTCCAGCTCCACCATCGCCCGGACGGCGGCGATCTCCGCCTCCCGCTGGGTCTTGGCCATCGCAGTCCCCGCAGCCGCAAGCGCAATCTTTCCTGCCGTCATCATTTCTCTTTCATCACGAGCGACTTGTCGGTGATCACCACGGGCGCGTCGTAGTACGGCACGTCCTCGAACAGTTTGCCCTTGCCTTTGTGCCCCTGCTGCCCGATCATCATGCGGTCGGGAATGCGGTAGATCGCGCCCGTCACGAGGTCGATCCACACCGGCTCCTCCAGCGCGGCGCCGACGTTGAACGAGGCCCTGCGGACCGTGTTGTCGTTCACGGGGTGATTCGAGGCGTCCCAGAACGCGATGAGCGGGATGTCCGTCTCCTTCTGGCGGAACGTGTAGACGACGAGCCCGGGCGCGGTCTCGCCCGGCACCAGCCTGACGGGGAATTTCGCCGGCTCGATCGTGGCGTCGAACAGCGTCGCGACGTTCTGCACGGTGTAGTAGGCCGGCTTCACCTTCGTAACCTCCAGTTTGTCGTTGCACTTGACGAGGCCCATGCGCTTCATGAAGCGGTCGGGACGCGTCCGCACCCAGTACGGAGGGATGTGGCGGCAGTAGCGCTCGGGATAGTCGTAGCACGGGTCGTACATCGTGAACACGAGCGAGTCGAAGCCGTGTCCGAGGTCCGCCACGAGACGGCGCGCGTCCCATTTCGCCTGCGTGAGCTCCGAGTTCCACTTCAGGGACGAGATGTTGGCCGAGAAATGCGGATCGCTCGTCGCGCCGGATTCGCCGTTCCAGATCTTCAGTTCCGGGGCGTATTTGCGCACGGTCTTCACCCAGGCGACCACCTGGGTTGCATAGCAGGTGTCCGGGTTCGGCGAATAGTCGTGGTAGATGATCCACGTGAAGAGGTTGATCGCGTCCTGTGCCTTGAACAGCCGGAGGCACGCGTCCGTGAAGGTGACCATCTTCCGCGAGCCGAGCGACAGCATCCCGATCTTCGCGTCGGGGATGTGCTTCTTGATGATCCGCGCCGTGCGGATGTTGTTGTCCACCACGATCTCGGGCGTATTTGCGTCGATGTTGTTCGGTTCGTTCCAGCACGCCCAGTTCTTGACCTGCGGGTAGCGCGTCACAAGCTTCTCGACATAGCGGTCCCACGCCTTGAGCGCCTCCTCGCCCTGCGGCATGCCGTCGGAGAGCGACGCGCCGCCCGCGCCGGGGTAGGCCGGGTTGCCGTAGCTCGTCTCGAGAAGCGGCTCCATGCCGTTCTCGATGAGCCAGTTCACCTGGCGGTCGAGCCACGCGAAGTCCCACTTCCCCGGTTCCGGCTCGAGCTTCGCCCAGCCGGCGTGCAGGCGCACCCGCGCGATGCCGAGCGGCGGCATGTACTCCTTGAAGTTCTCGAAGTCGCCGTAGTCGCGCGGCAGCATCTCGCAGCCGAGCGCGAGACGCGAGGGGCCGATCTCCTTCGCCGAGCGCGGCACGAGCGTGCCGATGCGGTCCATCATCGGATCGAGCGTAGTCTGCACGCGGTCGTGCGCGTCGTCGATCACCGGCTTCGCAAACACCGCGAGCGGCGCCAAAACCATAACCATTCCAACAGCTTTCATTTCCATGCTGACAACTCCTTTGTATTCACAGCCGCGAGCAGAAGCTGCAACGCGTGTTCAATTGCCGACGAGCGGACGGCCTCGCGGTCGCCTGGGAAGACCTTCTTTTCGGTGATGACGGTCGCGCGGGAGCGCGACCCTCCCGACGCAAGCCCGAACCAGACGAGCCCGACCGGCTTCTCGGCGCTGCCGCCGCCAGGACCGGCTATGCCGGTGAGCGACACAGCGAGGTCCGTCTTCAGGAGCCGTTTCGCGCCCTCCGCCATAGCCGCCGCGCACTCGGATGAGACCGCGCCCTTCGTCGCCAGAACTTCTTCAGGCACGCCCAGGACGCCATGCTTCACCGAATTGTCGTAGCTGATGATCCCGCCCCAGAATACGGCGCTCGAGCCGGAGACTGCCGTGATCGCATACCCAACGCCGCCGCCCGTGCACGACTCCGCCGTCGCGCACGTCATCTTCTTCTCCGTCAGAACCTTGACCAGTTTTTCCGCCGTCGTCATTTCTTTCCGTTTCCTTCCTTGTGGCTTTTATTGTACCATACTTTCCCTACGGGCTCGAGCAAATGACCTTACCCTGCCTGCGCGGCGAGGAGAAGCTGACAGAGCCAGCCCGGCAAACTGAGTCCGCGGTCCAGCATCTCGGTGACGTACGACTTGAAATCGAACGGCAGGCGCCGGATCGTCATGCGGCGCGCATCCGCGTCGTAGATGCCGTACGAGCAGCAGAGGTCGTTTCGCGGATAACCGACACTTCCGACGTTCACGATGTAGCGGCTCGCAGGATTCAGACGGAACGTGACCGACTCCACCTTCATGGCAGGACGCATGAAGCGCTTCTCCAGCTTCGGGCGAAAGACGCCCTTCGCAGTTTGTTCCCAGATCGCCGCCACGTGCGTGTGGCCGCAGAACATCAGGCTCTCGGCGCGGGAAAAGAAGTTCCGCACAGCCTCCTCGCAGCAGAAGATGTAGTTCCACGACTGCGGCCGGGTAAAGTCGCCATGCGTGCAGGCGAACCCATTCTCCACGTGCAGATACTCGCGTCCCCGCAGCCAGTCGCGCTCCTCCTCCGTAAGGAGCTCGCGCGCCATCCGGTCGAAATCGTAGTTGTAGTTCGCCTCAACTTCCCATTCCGGTTCGAGTCCCACGCACGCCGAGTCGTGGTTTCCCATCAGGACGACGTCGAAGTTCTTGCGGACGAGCTCCAGTGTCCGCTTCGGGTCGTATCCGTAGCCAGTGACGTCACCAAGCAGGATGAACTTGCCGCAGTGCGCCTTGCGCGCGTCGGCGAGCGCCGTCTCCAGCGCCTGCGGGTTCGCATGTGCGTCGCTCATGATCGCGTATTTCATCCTCGTTCTCCTTGCGCAAATAGTATACCTTAATTTTACATGACCATGATTCATACTGCAATTCAATCATTTTCATTTCCTTTCGTTTTAGACTTGCCGTGTACATGCCGCGTCCATCTGCCGCATCGCCTCCGCAAGCGTAAGCGGCTTCCACCCGTGCCACTTCGCGCACACGCAGATCGAATCGCGCGTTGTGGGCGGTGGCTCAACCATGCCGCGATGGTAGTGACCATAGATCATGCGCTCCCCGGGACGCAGCGTGACGGTCTCGGGATCGTGCACCAGCAGGAGCTTCAACTCGTCGATGTACATCTGGTCGACGACATCCGCAAAGGCCATGCGGTAGATCGCGTCGTCCAACACGTCATGGTTGCCCTTGACAAGGATGATCCGGCCGTTCAACCTCTTGCATAGATCGTCGAGGTCGGCAATCCGGCCGTCTGAGAAATCGCCCACATGCAACACGAGGTCGTCTTTCCCCACCACGCTGTTCCACAGCGTGACATGCTCTTCCTCCTGATCTTTCGAGCTCTCGCAGAGCAGTCCGCCGAAATGCGTCCACTCGCGAAAATGATGATCGCTTGTCACGAACGTATTATTGATGTCAATCATGCTTTCCTTTCTTAATTTCAATTCCCATCTAGGTACTCAAAACGTCATCCCCCTCGCCTCATTACAGACAAAATAAAAAGCGGCACGCAGCGCTTCTACGCGGCGAGACGCACCTGCTTTTCGCGGGCAGGGCGTGCGGCAACACGACGCGCACCTTCCGCCTTCATCTGGCGGAAGCTGTCCTCGCGCATGCGGCAGATCTCGCGCCTGGAATAGCGGCCGCCCTTCGCGAGCTCGCCGATCTCAGCCTCGCGGCGGCGCCACGCCTGATAGGCTGCCGCGCCATACTCGCGGGTATAGAGCGCGGCGGCATTCATGGTCTTGAATTTGTTGTTCGACTTCATCATCATTTACTCCTTATTAACTTAAAACTACTATAACCAATTACTGGAGGTGTTAAGCCTCATTACGCGGCGAATGTGAACGAGATGTAGCCCTCTTTCTTGATGGCGCGTTCGAAGCAGCGAGGACCATACTTGCGGAGGCGGCGTCCGACGCGGTACTTAATCACATAGACGTTGCCGGACGTAGTGTGGTAGCGCGTAGCCAGTTCGCGCCCCGACACCTCGCCGGTCTCAATGCCCGTGTAGATGTCAAGGTCACGGCGAGAGATGTCCTGTTCCTTGCGAAGCGTCTCCATGGCGCGGACGAGCGCGCGGGAACGGAGCTCGGCATCCATGTCCTCGCACTGGTGTCCGCACGCGAACACGTCGGCCAGGGCCTTGGCCGCCTCTTCGACGTACTTGGCATGGCGCTCGTCGCGTTCGCGGCGGTGGGAGAGCTCGGCGCGAGCCTGCCACCGCAGGGCGTGGAACCAGTCGCTTTCAGTCCCCGGCTCCTTTTCGTAGGCGTCGCGGTCTTTCTTGAACATCAGCTTGTAGAAGGCCTCCTCCACGGCGTCCTGGCGGTCGGCGAGACCGTAGGCGTGGTTCAGGCTGTTCACGAGGGGTCCAAAGAACTTCTCGTAGAATGCGGCCCAGGCGGCGGAATCGGGGAACGGAACGACAGTAACGGAATCGAGCTTCATTTATTTTCCTTTTTGAGGGGTTTGATGTTGACGAGACATTATTGGAAACGCTTGCGTTGACTAGTTCTTACGATAAAAGTGCAAAAAATTCCAGCCCTTCAGGAATGGCTGGAGCAACGTGCCTTTACGCATGAGGCGCAGGACGGACAAGCGCTATTCCGTCGGCAGGACCGAAACGGTCTTTCCGGCGAAAAAATAGGCAAGTATCACCGCAGATCAGTCGTAGTCGATCTGACGAGGCATGAATTCGCGCTCGTACTGCTTGAGGAAGTACTGGTCGGTCATGAGCGAGAGATAGTCGGCCACGATGCGAGCGGGCGGCGTCTCGTCGCGGTAGGAGGACGGGAAATGGCGAAGGAAGTCCTTGCACACGCCACAGCTCTGATCGTCCTGCTCGACCGCCTCAAGATAGACCTCAAAGAGCGCCGACATCATCTTGGCGAACCTTCCGCGCTGCTCGGCCAGCAGGTCGCATCCGTAGATTCTCTCCCCGTTGAACGCCTTCATCGCCCTATAGGCCTCGAACACTTCGGCCGAAAACGCGAGATGTCCCTTGCCGAAGCTGTGCTCGACGATGTCCGTGCAGAGCGTCCCTATGATGTCAGTGTTCCTTCTGCCGAGAACTCTGGCGCATTTGTCCGGAATGTCCGTCCGCTTGATGAGACCAATGGCTATGGCGTCTTCCATGTCCTTGCCGAGATAGGATATGATGTCCGAGACGCGAACGACACACCCTTCGAGCGTGGACGGGAACACCTGCCGGTCGAACCCAGGCGTCTTCATGCAGGCGGCGAGATTGGACTCCAGCTTGTCCCATGTGAGATTCTTTCGGTCATACTCGTACACCGGCGCCTCGATCTCCCCATTGTGGCCAAGGATACCGTCCAGCACAGGGAGCGTCAGGTTGAGTCCCCTGCCGCCCTTCTCCAGATGCTGCAGCACGCGTACCGACTGCGCGTTGTGCATGAACGTCCCCGCCCCGTGCTTCGCGAGCAGCCTTGCAAGCTCGGCCTCGCCCGTGTGCCCGCACGGCGTATGGCCGATGTCGTGACCGATGGCGATCGCCTCGATGAGGTCCTCGTTAAGCCGCAGGCAGCGCCCGATCGACCGCGCGATCCTGGACACCATCTGCACATGGAGCGAACGTCGCGAGATGTGGTCGTTCTTGATCTGGAAGAACACCTGCGTCTTGTCCATGTACCGAGCGTACGAATGGCAGTGCATGATGCGGTCGGCGTCGTGCGCGAACGGTGTCCTGTAGTATCCCCGCTCTTCGCGTTCCATGACCCTGCGGCTCGCCGCCGGATCGCTGCTGAAGAACGCATATTTCTCGTCCAGCACCGCCTTCTCGACGGCGAGGCTCGATTCCACCACCTTGCGAAGTATCTCGTTCGTCTTCATGACTATTTCACCTAACTCTCATCCGACGCCGTTCTTATCCAGACAGCTTGGGTCTGTCATTTGTTTCGGTCATGCAGTCCTGTTCCGTTTCCATTCCGTCTTCTTCCTGTCGCGCAGAGTATAGCACAATTTTCAGGGCCTGTGGTCGCATTACAGCACCTTGTCCACGATGCCCCACGCCTTGGCCTCGTCGGCGGACATGAAGTGGTCGCGGTCTGTGTCGTTGGTGACGCTCTCGAGCGTGCGGCCCGAGGCCTCGGCGAGGATGCCGTTGAGCATCTCCTTCAGGCGCAGGATCTCCCGCGCGGTGATCTCGATGTCGCTCGCCTTGCCCTGCGCGCCGCCCCACGGCTGGTGGACCATGATGCGGGCGTGCGGCAGCGCGTAGCGCCGGCCCTTGTCGCCGGACGCGAGGAGGATCGCGCCCATCGAAGACGCCTGCCCCACGCAGTACGTCGCCACGGGGCACTTCACCATCTTCATAGTGTCGAGAATGGCGAGGCCCGCCGTGACGCTCCCGCCCGGAGAGTTGATGTACATCGACACCTCCTTCTCCGAATCCTGCGCCTGCAGGAAGAGGAGCTGGGCGACGATAGCGTTCGCCATGCTGTCGTCGATCTCTCCGCCCACGAACACGATCCGGTCCTTGAGGAGGCGCGAGTAGATGTCGTACGCGCGCTCGCCCTGTCCGGACTTTTCGACAACCATCGGAATCAGACTTGCATTCATTTGTTTTTCCTTTTCGTGTGTTTCGTGTATTTCGTGGTTAAAATCCTTAGGCCGCGAAGCCGATGGGGAGGCTGGAGTCCCCGTCCTTCTTGACGGCGCACTCGTCCTTCAGGGCCGCGATGCGGTCGAGGTTCGTGACGGCGTCGCCCAGATAGAACTGCTCCTGGCGCACGGTGCGGAAGTCGCCGGGCGCGAGGTTGCGGAGCTGACGCAGCTCGGCGAACTCCTCGTCCGCGAGCGTCGTCTTGAACATGCGCTCGAAGAACGCCTTCTTCCTGGCGTCATCGAGGTAGCCGAACTCCAGCTTGAACGTGAACCGGCGCATCGTCGCGGGGTCGAGGTTCTTCGAGAAGTTCGTGGCGGCCACCATGATGCCGTCAAAGTTCTCCATCTGCTGGAGGAGCTCGTTCACCTGGGTGATCTCCCAGCGTCTGGAGGCGTTCGAGCGGTCCTGGAGGAGGCCGTCGATGTCGCTGCCCTTCATCACCACCACCTTGCGGTCGAGCGCCTTGCCGAGGTACTTCACGAACTCGGTCTTGCCCGTGCCGGGAGGCCCGTAGAGGAGGACGTTCATGCGGGGCTTGTCCTCCGCCGCCGCGCCGAAGCCGGCGTCGAGGTAGTTGCGCGCCGCCTTGACGATGCGCTCGAGGGAGACCTTGCCCTTTATGTTCAGGCCGTCGAGGGAGTAGTCCTTCGCGGGGAGGAAGGCGTTGGCGTCCTTCACGCCCATGAGCTTGCAGTGCGGTTTCATGAGGGTGGCGACAAGCTCGTCCACCGCCTCGGGGGCGGGCGCCATGCGCTTCACGTTCTCGAGCACGGTGGAGATGCCGCCCGCGCTCGTCTCGTACTTGCCGGCGTACTCGTCGATCCTCGCGGTGGGGATGAGCGCCTCAAGGCCGTGTTTCGCCACCTGGTTGCGCCAGATCGCGACGCGCTGGGCGTTGTTCAGGCGCTCAAAACAGATGGAGTAGTCGAAGCGCCTGCGCACGGACTCGTCCATTTCGCGCGCCGGCGCGTTGGATATCCACACCGCCGGGACCCTCATCTCGTCGAGGAGACTGTTCATGACGCCCTTCTCCGTCGACTTGCCGCCGGTGTCGAACCCGAAGAGGCCGAAGAGGCCAAATCCGCACGAGCTGCCGCGCAGGAGCTCGTCAGCCTCGTCCACGACCATGAGGCTCGTATCGGGGTCCTCCTGGTTGTTGCACACCTGGATGCCCATCATGCGGGCCTCGGACTTCATGTTCCGGCCGTCGTCGTCCCCCTGGCGGATCTCCCATGCTGTGCGCCCGAGCTCCTTCGCGAGGCTGCGGGCGAAGGAGGTCTTGCCCGTGCCGGGTGCGCCGTATAGGAGGATGTTGCACTTCCCGCCGCTCGCGGCGACCATGCGCTTGAGGATCTCGCCGTCCTTCGCGGAGAGGTCGCCGAAGAACTCCCAGGGAAGGACGTCCTTCTCTTCGGACTTCGCGTAGAAGCGGCGCTCGATGGTCTCGTCGGAAGTGCCGTCCATGAATCCCCCGAGCGTCCGGCGGCTGAAGTCGTAGTCGTTGTCGAGGAGGCCAAGCTTGAGCAGCGTCCCCTGCGGCGACATCGCCTTCACGACCTCGTCGTACGAGCGGTCGAGCGCCATCGCGTAGTAGAGGGGCTTCTCGCGGTCCTCCACGCGAACCGGCCAGCTGAAGCACGTCTGGTCGCGGATGTAGGCCATAATGAGGATCTCGGACTCGAGGCCGCTCAGCTTCAGGGCGCGCTTCAGCTCCGCGAAGCGGCTGGCGACGATGTCGTCGCCCTTGTCCTTGCAGCCTGACTCCATGTACTCGCGCGCGGCGGCAAGGACGGCCTTGCACTTGTCGCGAGACCCTTCGTTGTTCCATAGCGCGCAGAACACCTCGTCCAGAGGGTCGCTGAGGTCCAGACGGCAGTTGCGCGCGCGGGCCTTGCCCATCTCCTCAAGCTCGGCCGACGTGTATGCCGTCTCGATGAGCTCGACCGCCTTGTCGTGGTCGAAGCAGTTCCGGACGACGTCGAAGAAGTCGTTGTCGTGGCAGTCGCCCTTGTAGTTCTGGACCATGTTCCACCAGTGCTTCAGGAGCTTGCGGAACAGGAAGTTCTGCGGTACTTGCTTGAATTTCGCCATTTTCGTTTTTCCTTGCTTTTGCTTATTTCCCATTAGACATTTCCGAAGAACTCGGCGGCGGACATGATACCTCCGTCACGCGGACGGGCATCTTCCCCATCTTCCAGAGCCGCCTTCTCTGCCGCACGGTCAGAGATGATCTCGAGCGCCTTTGCGCGAGAGACTCCGTGGATGCGCATGACCATCTTCACCTTCACGTCGGCGAACAGGTCGTCCGACTTCCGCTTCCCGCGTGGCCGGATTTTCCGCGAAGGAGCATTCAGCTCCTTGTCGACCTCGCCGAAGAATTCGGCGGCGGTCATGATCTCTTCGTTATTTGGCATTGTTTGTTTCTCCTTGTTGAGACGCTTTCATTGATGCGCCCGATAATGATAAGTGTTCACGAGCGACGTTCTTACATGGAAAAGAATATTTCTCGGATTTTCTCGCGTTCCTTCCCCTCATGCGCTTTTTGCCCCAAGTCCCAAGAGCCGACGCATGCGGCTCGGATGGCGCAGCGTGCGCAACGCCTTCGACTCGATCTGCCGCACGCGCTCGCGCGTGACGTTGAACATTCGTCCTACCTCCTCCAGCGTGCGATCGGTCCCGTCTGTCATGCCGAACCGGTAATCGAGCACCTCCCGCTCGCGCGCGGTCAGCGTATCCAGGACAGCCATCAGCTGATCGTGCATGAGGCACTTCTCCGTCACCTCGGCAGGATCTGTCCTGGCGGTGTCCGGAATGAAGTCCTCGAGGCTTGCGCCTTCGTCGCCGATCTTCGTCTGCAACGAGATGGGGAGCGTCGCCATGGCCCTTAGCTTGCGCACGCGTTCCGGAGAAACGCCCAGCTCGCTCGCGAGCTCGCCCTCCGTCGGCTCGCGCCCCAGCGCCTGGGTCAGCATCCGCTGCGCGCGGATCAACGCCATGAAACGTTCGCCTAGGTGGACCGGCAGGCGGATCGTGCGGGACTGGTCGGCGATCGCACGCGTCGCGGACTGGCGAATCCACCACGTCGCGTATGTGGAGAACCTGTACCCTCTGCGGTAGTCGAACCGCTCCACTGCACGCATCAGACCCGTGTTCCCCTCCTGGACCAGGTCCAGGAACTCGAGCCCGTAGTGCATGAAGCGCTTCACGACGGACACCACCAGGCGAAGGTTCGCCTCCACCACACGCGCACGGGCCGCCCGTCCGTCCGCCAGCGCCCGCCGGAGCTCGCCGAACTTCTCCACGAACTCTCCGGCGCCCATGTCCAGCTCTTCCTCGAAAGGCGCCAAACGCGAGCGGACCTCGTCCAGCTCCGCCGACCGCTTGCGCGACGGACGCCGAGCAAGAAGCCTCGCCTTCTCGGAGACCAGTGCCTCGCACGGACGGTAGAGACGCGACTCGATGTCCTCGCAAAGAGACTCGAAGCACTTCTGGCCCACGAACATCTCGTCCGCGCACCTGCCGACCGCCGCGCCGCTACGCGCCAGCTTCAGCTTCCGCCTCAGCGCTGGTATCTTCGCCACGTACGCCGCCCGGTCGCCCGGGAAGCTGTCGGACACGATGCTGTCAAACCGAGCTTCCTGCCCCTCTACCCGATCGAGCAACCGTGCATACAGCGCTGGCGCGAAGCGGAAGCGGTTGAAGATCGTACGGCAGGTAGCCTCTGCTGCGGCAATGGTCTTGAATGCCGAGAGCTCCTCGTCCGCCGTCAGTATCGGCGTACGCGCCATTTGCCACATGTACGACTGGACGGCCGAGTCGGACAGCATGTACTTCTCCTGCGCGCGCTCGGCTTCCCGTTCCGTCATGTCCGCCATGTCAGTATCGATGGCCTCGTCAATTTCGGACTCCATATCCAGTTGCTGCGCTTCTTTCGTCGTCATTTCCTTTCTCCGTGTCTGAATGTTTCGTCCTTTGCGTTTTATGGCAAAGCACACAAGCAAAGAACGTGCCATCGGCACGTTCCTTACGTACACGCACGATTTTTCTGCGCGTGCGCTACTTTTTTGATCTTGTCGATCAAATATTGACCGCTACGAACCTATTTCATCTCGACGGTCACCTTGAAGAAGTTGTAATCCTTGGCGTGTCCGGCGGGAACTGGCGTCCAGTCGCCCGAGTGGAGAGACTGCCGACTAAGGATTGTGTAGGTGCGCTTGGCCACCTCGGCCGCCGACAACACCGGCTCCCACGAAACGACCGGCTCGTCGTCTACCATCAAGATTGTCGCGCGGAACGTATCGTTCACGTCCGTGGGATCCGTTCCCGCCACGTAATCCTGCCACACCTGCAGGCTGTTGCCCGCCGCGTCCTTCTTCCCGGTCGGCTTCGTGAGCGATGCCGTGAAGTCGCTGCCGAACTTCTCGGCATAGGACGGGAAATTCGCCGCCCAGGTCTCCGGCACGGCAACGGCCCCGCCCTTGATCTCGGTGACGACCGTCACAAACCCGGTCTCCTCCGCCAGCGTCCCGCCGCCGGACTCCTCCACTGTCTCGTGCGCCTGCATGTAGCCGAAGTCCACGGGCCACTTCTCCGGCACGCCCTTCACGTAGGGCGCGATCCAGCCCGACGTGTTCCGGTTGATGTGCACCTTGAAGCGCTCGTTGTATCCGTTGCTGCGGTAGATGCTCTCGCCAAGGCCCGACTTTTCCGTCATGGACGGAATCGTCAGCCGCGGCGCGTTGCCGAGGAAGTACACGTCTTCGAGGGAGATGCATCCCTGAAAGCAACGTGCCCCCAGACGCGACAGCGACTTCGGGAACGTGATGGACGCGAGACTCACGCAGTTGGAGAAGGCGAAGTCGCCGATCGTGGTGACCCCCGTCTCGAACGTCACGTTTGTCAGCTGGAGGCAGTCTACAAAGGCGCGGGCACCGAGCTCGCGGAGCGTGTGCGGAAACCTGACGCTCCGCAACGACGAGCACTCGATGAACGCCGCCTCGTTGACCTTTCTTACGGGCAGTCCATCGATGTAGGCGGGAACCACCAGGTCTCCGTTATAGCTTCCGCCCACCGCCTGGTACGTCTTTGGGAAAGATATCCCAAGCACCACGTAGCTCGCGCTCGCCTCGTCTGTACGTCCCGGTTCGCACACCTTCATGTAGTTCAGTGGCGGATTGTCCGTCGCGTCCGCAAGGTATGGGTACACCTCGTACGGCGGGTACGACATCGCCGCCGCAACCGACGGCAGCAGAAACATCGCAATATAGACTAGTCTTTTCATGTCAAAATGTAACTGTCTTGATAGTGATCTTTGGCCTTTTCCTCGTGGCGTTTATTGTACCATACTTTACCTACGGGCGTAACGTGAAGAATTCGTCCTTTGTCATGCTTTGTCTGCGTGTACGACGCTTCTCGTGTAGCTTTTCGTCCACTTCGGCATGCATGCATTCCATCAGATGGATCATCTGTACGGCATCGCCATACGCTAAGCCGTGAACCTTCATGGCCAGCCTGATTTTAACTTCGTTGAACAGCCGTTCGTCCACTTTCATCTGGCAATCCTTTCTTTATCGTTCTGCGTCTTGTTTTCCATCGTTTTTCTTTGTTCCTTTCTTTTAGTTTTGAGCGACGATCTTTGGACAGTTTCCAAAGATCTTGCATCAAGAGCATGGCGCAAAACATTCATTTGCGACACATTCTTCCAATTTATTGGAGTTAAGGCCCTAAAAGGGCTGAACGGCGAACATTGTCTCATAATCACAGTCAAATGTCCAGCGGTTCTCAAAAAATTCTAAAAATCAAGACTCCACTCGTTTTTTGCATCGACACCTAGGCAACGAGATGTTGAATATCCGGCCTATCTCGCCCAACGTACCGTTCGCGACATTCTTGCCGTTCAAACGGCAGAACACTTCCGCGTAGTTTCTACGGCCGATGTCCGCCAAACCTTATCGGCTATTGTCTTGTATCCATGATCCACGACGTTCATCTTGAGCGGCTCATGCCGATACTCGATTTTGTCAACAGCAATGAAGCGGCGCTCGCCGCCATCAGCATCGGGTACTGCCCAATAGTAGATGTAGATATCGCACGGACGGAAATCGCCATCTATCTCAAACGGCTCCGACTCCCACCGCATGGAGGCAAGCATATCCTCGCGGAACTCGAAGGTGCGGCCATTCGCTTCATCAAAGAAGTTCCCCGCCCGCCCAATCGACAGCCCGCTGCCGGTGTTCGGCGGCAGTTTCGCTCGGAAGTCAATCGCGTCCGTCCCGATCTGGAACTCCCGCCCCTCGTCATCCCTGATATAGACGAGATACAAGCCGCCGTCGGGACAATACGGCGTCGAGACCGGCTCGCCGACCGCATTCCCCGCCGAATCCAGCTCCTGCCGTACCAGCCTATATCCACACGCCTTAAAGCGCAGACGAGCGTTCCATTTCATAGTACACACACCGCCAATCCTCAATCTTTCGCCAACCACCTGAAGAACTCATCCTCTAATGGCCGTGAAACCTCAGTTACACTATGCTCGAGCGTATCACCCTTGCAGCAGGCAACTCTAACCTGATAAATCGCAAGCCAATCAACTGGTGACAACTTCTCCAGATCACAATGCTTAAAGCATTCAGGCTTTAAGATAATTATTTTGCTCCAGTCATTACCCGTAATTTCTTCCATGTCGACCAGCTCCCCGAACCCAGACGCTATGACCGACGCAAGGTTTTCGATCGTACGCGGAATTTTGCTTGCACACTCTGGATTGGCTTGAAGAAACTTAGGCCAATCACTTGCCGGGATTTTCGACCAATCCCAATTGTGTTTGGTGACAAGTGAAGGCTGTTCACGTAACAATGACAACCAATCTGCCCCTGCCACTCGATCCCAATCACAACAATCCGACAGCGCAGAATGTAGTTTTAGATGTAGTTTTAGGATATTAACCCAATCTTCCCCGCTTATAGATTCACACATCTCGGGCGGACATTTCTCAATAAGCTCCGGCATTCCTTGTAATGCCAGACCCCATTCAGCAGCCGTCCATTTATCAAATGGGCAAAGTTCAAACGCTTTCGAATACCGCCACAAGGCATCTTCTTTTGATAATGTTTTAAGTAGCTTCACCCAATCCACAAGTCGGAAAAACTGACATTGACCACCTTCAAGCATTTTGGTTAACGTGCGATATCGACGGTTACTGAGTTTTCCTGGCTTGTATGACATATACGCTCCTGTTATTCATGCGCCCTTACCCTTGATCGAGTTGTATCTTGTGTCCATCAATTCGAATTCGAGATCAAGTATCTTCAGATCCGAGACAATAAGATCCCGCATTTCATCCGTCCCCAATCTTTGCCTATGCTGATCATAAAAAGCACCTACCCAATCCTTTTCCGCTCTCGGGTCCAACTTGCGGGCAACCAATTTTTCAAACGCGTGGAACAATTCTGTAAGTTGCCTCAACCCTCCAAGTCTGTCCATATTCCGTCGAAGAACCTTTTCTATCGGTTCAACATGATCAATCGAAACATCGCGTAGTCCCCGCCTCGCGAACTCCTTCGCAATCCCTCCGTCCGCCGTTCTCGTCATCATTTCAAATGTCCTCCCATCATTTTTAGTAATCAGCACAGTTCCATCACCGTGGAACTCAAACCGCCTTACGTCCGAGAACGGCACCGGCGAATCGTTTGACACTAATATACGCATATCCTCTAGGTCATGCTTTAACCACTCTATCCAGATGTTACGCTTACTGCGTTTGAACATCTTCGTCAGCAGACGGGGCGGGAACAACAAATCAAACTTAGGATAATACCGGCTCTGAGTTTTCAGCCGCCCCATGAAAGCCCGAGCAAGCTCTTGATGAGTATATGTTGCTATTATCTCCTCGTCCATTGCGCACTTAAGATCGAAAGGTTGGCAAGTTGGTTTCGCCTTTCGTTTTCTTGTCGTGGTTGCCTTCGCAATCTCCTTGCAAAACGCTTCAGAATCCTTGTTGTACACATCCGCTATATCATGTAGAAAAAGCACAAAAGCATGGAATGCGCTACGCCAGTTATTCCACATCTTTCGGTCGGGCTTCGGAACATTCCGAATACTATCCTCAATAAAAGACGAACATTGTATCAAGAGCTCCTCTGACATATCCTTTAAGTATTCTGACGGTAACGACTCAAACCATCCCAAGCCGAAATGACCATCAACTGCAGAACGAAGTTTGTTAATATACGTTTTGTACTGGCATGCCGATTTCTGCTTCAAATCAGCTTCCTCTACCAACCATTTGCGAAATCTCAGGAGAATCGTCTTGAAGTCATCTGAGACATCTTTCCTGGCTTTTGCAGAATCCAACATTATTGACTTCTGTTCAACTTTCGGAGGAAACTTCTTGGGCGAAGTCGGCTTCCGTTGTGCAGTCCTTCCATCTTCCTTATACGCCACATACTTTTTCACTGCAGATTTGTATGTCGCCGTTCCATTGTAGACATCCCCATCAATTGGGATGTTATGGCGAGGCGGTATGTTCCTTCCCTTGTCTTCACGAGAATATGTCAGCAAATCAATCAGATGTTCGCACCGATCATTTGCGTAACACACGTCAAGGTCAACACGCTGCTCACGTTCAACGGTTGCACAGTTCGCAACACGGTTTTCTGCTGCGGACTTCTTCTGTCCAGAAGCCAGCAACCAATTCTTGAATCCTTCAACATTCATGTCGCTTCTCCTTTTTATTTGTTTTAGTCACATTCGCCTCAGTTCTCAAACACCACCGGCAGCAATTCCGCGTCGGCGGGGCAGAAGTCGAGGGTGGACATTTCGGCGGGGGTATACCAGCCGAGGGCCTCGTGCTCGAGCACGGTGGGCTCCGCGCCGGGTGCGGGCTCGCAGTCGATGAGCGTCAGGTGGATTGTGCGGTCGGGGTAGGCGTGGGTAACTGATGTGCGGACGCGCGCGTTGACGATTTCAAGGGCGATCTCCTCGCGGCACTCACGGGCAAGCGCCTCGCAGGGCGTCTCGCCGGGTTCGATCTTCCCTCCGATGAACTCCCAGTGTCCCCCCAGCGACTTGCCGACAGGCCTCCGCCCGAGGAGATAGCGGCCTCCGCGGCGGATGATGCCGCCTACGACCTCGATCACTTTCTGTTCATTTTCCATCCAGTTTCTCCAAATGCGCATAGTGTAGCATAATTTTCAGAACCTGTGGCCGTCGGCGAAATTCTCCTTGGGCAGGTTCGCCTTTTTACAGGTTCCTACGCTTGCACCTCGCCGTTCCACTTCAACGCATGGCTCAGCTGCCAGGGCAGCAGCCCGTCGGGGACGGGGCGGAGCACGAACAGCTTCTCGACTCCGTCAACTTCCACGAGGTAGCGCTTGGTCTCGGGGTCTGGCGTCCACGACTTGGAATAGTCAATGGTGTACCAGATATGCCACCCACATTGGGATGCCTGCTTCCGGTCAAGGACGAACAGCTGGCCGAGCACATTGTAGCGTCTCTCGAGCCACGCAAGGATCTCGTCCTCCGTTCCGACCGGCAGGGGCACGCCCCCGTATTCGCCTTGCCCGTCGACAAGGCACCTGAACAGCTGGCGCCGGGCGACCAGACCTGTGATGTAATTTGCAACTGGATTCCAGATTAGCATGTGTTTGTTCCTCCAAGTCGTTATGCGCAGCGAAGCTGCGCCAGGGTGCTTCCGGGGCGGCGCGCGGCGGCCGCGAGCGCGCGGCGCACGCGGGCGCAGATCTGGTAGAGGTTGTTGGCGTTGAACACCTCGGGGATGGCCTCCACGACCTTCTCGGCCGGCGCCTCGTCGAGCGTAAACATGACGAACGCCTTGTACTTCGCGACGGGATTGCGCAAGCCACGGCACGCCTCCCAGATCGCAGCGTCCAGAACGCGGCGAAGGTGCTCGCAGTCCCTGCGATGGACGGACAGTCCTCCGTGGTGCCGGTCCGGGTCGAACGGCTCGAACCTAGCCGCGCGTTGGTGCATGTGGCTGAGCACGCCGCGAGCCTGCCAGAGGACGAAGGAATACCATTCTTCTTCAGTCCGCGGCTCGAGCTCCTTGCGCAGCTTCAGGTTTTCGGACAGTCCCATGACCTTGAGGAAGGCGACCTGAACCGCCTCCTCGCAGTCTGCCTTGGAGCCGTGACTCCAAAGCGAACGGACCATGTGGCTGGACCACTTGCCGTAGAATTCTGCCCAGCGCTCAGGCGTGGGGATGAATTCGGTACATTCCGTGTCGGCCATACGGAAGGGTTTCGACTGAGCCGTTTTGTTCTTCTTTGCCATTTTTAGTGCCCTCGTGTCCCGTCGCAAAGGACCCCAATGGCCACCGCGCCATCAAGACCCAATGCGGTCAAGACGGCGCATATTCTAATGGATTGTCGCTGAAAAATATATGAATCGCGAATTGCAATAAATATGGGATTTTCCGCGCTTATCCCGGGATTTCCACGCCTTATAGAATTGAAAATATCAATTCTCGATTGCTTGACACTCACTCACATCTTGGCTTGCTTCCCAAGCCTTTTACTTGCATGGCTTGAAGCGTAGCATCAATCTTAGAGATTTCATAAAACTTGTTTTTGAAACACAGTTCAAGCAATCGGTCTTCGTCACTATCGGAAAAAGCATATCCTGCACTCCGCATAAACTCCGTGACTTCGTCGAGAGTCAATTCAAATGCCAACCCCAGCGCGATCACCGTTCTCTTGTCGGTTCCCTTTTCCTTCTTATACACATCGTTATAAATCCGATTAACCACCTGAGGATCCAAGTGCGCCGCTTTAGCCGCTTTCGATTGTATGTCGTTAAACTTCTTCTTTATATAACCACGTACCAACTCGGAAAAAGCAACGCCACGTTCACGTTTTCCGAACTCTTTGAGGATTTCCTCAAACGCCACCGCCCCTAGCGTGACATTCTCCACCCGACACTCGCAAAGGTTGAAGCGTAATATCGCGTCAGGAGGCAAAGCTTCTATCCGGCTTTCAAACCATTTTGGTGGACGCGCGCCGCCAGCCTGGAGCTTACCATCCGAAAGCACCTTCTGCGCCCATTCAGAACGTTCATGTCGTTTTACCCTCGCCTTGGGTCCATACACCCAGTCAACATCATCGAGGATCTTCACGATTTTCATCGTCTCTCTCTGCCGACGCCTGAGCTCTTCCTTTGTCATGAATATGAACGCCATTATAATCTCCTCACACGCTGCCCTCCTGTAAGCAGGTGCAACTAGTATAGCAAAGCCCGACTCAGTGGACAACAGGCAAAGAGCTTTTTACTAGACCAATGCTGGCTGGTCCCCACCGCTTCGAGCAGTTCCTTGCCCAGCGCATAGGCGCTCTGCGCATCCTCTACGACGAGGTGAGGGGCAACCTCAATCGCTTGCCATACTCAGGGCAATGTCCCCAATGGGAACTTAGCCACCACGTTCCTCCGGCGTGATTCGATAGGCGCGCCGGCCATCCAATGACCGGCAGAGATCAAGTATGAGATCGTAGCCCGCTTTAGCATCCTCCACGCACACGTACTCGTCCAGGCCATGAGGATTATAGCCGCCGTTGCTTATGTCGCAGCAGCAAAGGTTGCATTTCATCATGAGCTTGCAGACGTCAGTGTTCGCCGGATGGTCAAGAACCACCACCCCGTGCTTTTCATACACTTTCTTGAGCACTGTGTTGTAGAATTTCTTCGAATACATCTTCGCGTTGTTCCTGCGCCATTCGCTTGCCGTGCGTACCCGCCCCCAGCAGTCCATCGTGATGAGCAGCGAAACATCTTTGAGGAAACTGTAATCCATCTTGTCTGAGCCGACCAGGCCGACCTCCTCCTGGACGAAGAACACGGCTTTGCACTTCGGCAGCGCGTCCATGATCGCCAGCGCCAGCGCAACACCTGCCTTGTCGTCCCCGCCAATTCCAAAGCCATCGACGTACAGCTCCGTTTTCCCCTCTGCATTCTTCCGTTCCTTCACGGCCAATCGCTCGTTCCGGTACACATATTCGCACTGAGGTCTCTGAACCGTGTCCATGTGGTTGACGAAGCATGGAACGTACTCCCCCTTCCCAATCTTCCCCTTTGTCAGGTACACGTTCCCCGCCTCGCCCACCGTCACCGTAATCGCGCGCCTTTTCGCGAATCCCAGAATGAAATCCCGAACCCGTTCCTCCCGATACGACACCGACGGGACAGACAGCACCCTTTTCAGAAAACTCTTGTCAAACTTCATTCTCCTATTTCCTCACTTCTCGTGCTTCACAGCGACAGTATAGCAAAAGACAGACTGCGCCGGTGACAGGCCCCCTCGGGGCGCCATTCAGAGCGGGCGAAACAATCTCCCAGTGCTCGTCAACGGCATACAGTTCGCCCAGCACCTTGTAGCGGGCCTTGATCCACGCAAGGATCTCGAACTCCGTTCCGACAGGCAGAGGTGCTGCCGCAGCGAGGCCAGCCGGCAAACCAGACATTCAACCGGATCCCAGACAATCATACCCCGCACTCCTTTCCCATCTCTTCCATCCATGGCGGAACCGGAATCGACTTCGCGCGAAGCGCTGACTTGTAGCCCGCGAAGTCGAACTCCACCCTACGGAACTGGACCTCGCCAGTTGAAGAGTCGAAGATAACATAGCTCGAGTAGTTTTTGACGCGTGGATAGCCCACCGAACCGACGTTCACGAGGTACTGCCAATCATCTTCAATCTTGAAGTCGTGCGGCTCGAGCTGTTCGCTGTCGGGATAGTGGGGATCCGACACGAACCCGACCCTGTAGAGCGCTTCCACATGGGTGTGGCCCACGAACAGTATCTTCTCGTCCCGACTGAAGATCGAGTCCCTCGCATCCAGTTTGGTGTGGATATAGTCCATGCCCTCCGGCGCGCGAAAGTTGGCGTGCGCGACCGCGAACCCGTCGCCTTCGTACACGTACGGGAGCGAGCTGAGCCAGGCAAGGTCGCCCTCGCCCAGCTCCTTGCGGTGCCTCGCTGTTCCCTCCTTCGCGCTTCCGATCATGTCGTCCGTGTCGCGCCAGCCGACAACGGCGGCGTCATGGTTGCCCATGACGGTGGGGATGCTGCGTTCGCGCAAGACCCTGATCACCCCTGCGGGGTCTGGGCCGTAGCCCACGACGTCGCCGGCGCAGACCACCTGGTCCACGCCGTACCGCGCGGCGTCCGCCAACACCCTCTCGAGTGCGGCCAGATTTGCATGAATGTCTGATATGATTGCGTATTTCATGGTCTCTCCTATTAACGTGCCGAGGACGAACTCCTTACGCACAAAGCCGTGGCCTTGTACTTGATTTGTAAGCATAATTCATCCTTTTCAAGATTGAACAACTTCAATCAAAAGCCTACCTTACATGGCTCGAAAGGAAAAATTTCATTTCACACGAATCCTCTTACGCAGCGTCAATGCGTTCTATTGCATCTTGCCTGTAGCCGAGAGCTTCAACCTTCCTTCTTCTCCCAGTACTTGACGTTGTAGGGATCGTTCTGGATCCAGTTCTTGTTGTAGGCGAGCAGGCAAACGCCGATGCCGCTGTCGACGGGAATTTCCGCGCCCGAGATGGTGCCCGCGGCATCGGAACAGAGAAACGCCACGGCGGCCGCGATCTGATCCGGCGTGGACTCCTGCCCGACCGGCCAACGCGACCGGCGCTTCTCGACTTCCTCCTCCGAAAGGCCGTCCCACCGGTCCGTGCGCACCGCGCCCGCAAGAATGGCGTTCACGCGGATGCCGAGGCAGCCGAGCTCGACCGCGAGCGAGCGCGTCATGCCGCCGATCGCCGCCTTCGAGATCGTGTAGAGCGCACGGCCCGGCACGGCCTTCTTCGCGTGGCAACTGGAAATGAACACGATCGAGCCGCCCTCAGTCATCAGGCGCTGCGCCTCCTGCGCGCCGAAGAACGACCCGCGCGCGTTGGCGTTCACCACGGCGTCCCAGTCGGACTCCTCCGAGTTCAGCACCGAAAACCCCACGCCGAGGTTGGCGGCGTTGGAGACGAACGCGTCCAGCCGCCCGAAGCGGTCCTTCAGCGCCGCGAACGCCGCCCGGATCGACGGCACCTCCGCCGGGTCCATCGCGAGGCCGAGTGCCTCGACGCCCTCGAACTCCGCCGCGAGCGCCTGCGCCGTCTCCTCCGCGGCCGCGCGGTCGCGGCTCGACACGGCCACGTTCCAGCCATCCGCCGCGAATTTCCGCGCAATGGCGAGCCCCGTGTTCTTCGTCGCCCCCGTGATGAATATTGTTTTCTTCATTTCCTCAACTCTCCAACTTGCTATTTCTCCACTCGATACCTTCTGAAGAGGAACAGGTACGAATACGCCATCATCGCGGCGGCTAAGATAAGCAGCGCGCCGAGCGCAGAGAAGCCCACCTCGAACCCGCGCACGCCCCAGCGGTGCGAAATGAAGCCGAACAGGACCGGCGCGAACGAGCCGATCACGTAGGCGAAGACGTTCACGAACCCGACCGCCGACGCGCGGCTCTCCGCCGGCACCACGTCGAAGAGCGAGGTGAAGGTGTTCGACTGGAAGAGCCCGCGAACGATCCCCCAGCCGACGAGCATTGCGAACATCATCCGCGCCGAGGTGGCGAAGCCGAACGCCGCAAAGAGCGGCACGCCGCAGAGGAGCGCGAATATCTGCACGCCCAGGCGGAAGCGCGGGAAGCGGCGCACGAAGAAGTCCGTCACGAAACCCGCCGTGAGAACGGTGACCATCGCCGCGAGGTTGGGGCCGAACATGACGCCCTTTCCGACCGTCCCCACGTCCAGCTCGAACTTCTGGCAGATGAAC
>CACXPT010000072.1 GCA_902769585.1 uncultured bacterium | reverse complement strand
CGCGACGTGCTGGGTCCGCTCCGCGTGATGGCGCCGTGCATGGCGATGGGCGAGGCGTGCGGCGTGGCGGCTGAGCAGGTCGTGGCGGGCACGGCGAACGCACAGGTGGACGTGGCGCGCGTGCGCGACGTGCTGCGCGCGAACGGGTGCATCGTGGACGCGGCGGCGTTGCCGCCCATCGAACCGAGGGTCGATCCGTGAGCTTTCTCCGCACGCATCTCCGCTGGGGCGTGGTGGCGCTTCTCTTCTTCACCGCGCTCCTCAACAACCTGGACCGCATGGTCCTTTCCGTTCTCGCGCCGACGCTGAAGGAGAGCCTGTCGTTCGGCGACGTGGAATACTCCTACGTGGTGGCGGCGTTCCTCGCGGCCTACGCGCTCGGCTACACGTTCTGCGGGAAGGTGCTCGACCGCGTGGGCGTGAAGCTGGGCATGATGACGGCGCTCGTGTTCTGGTCCGTGGCGGCCATGGGACACGCGGCGGCCGTCGGCTGGCTGTCGCTCGCGGCGTTCCGCTTCCTGCTCGGGCTGGGCGAGAGCTTCAACTCGCCCGGCGGCGTGAAGGCGATCGCCGAGTGGACATGGCGGTGTTCTCGAACGGCAACGTGCTCGGCTCCATCATCGCGCCGCCGCTCGTGGCGTTCCTTTCGCTCCACCTCGGCTGGCGGTGGGCGTTCGGCATCACGGGCGGGCTCGGACTCGTGCTGTGGGCCGTGTGGCGGCACGTGTACCATTCGCCCGAGAACCATCCGCGCCTGACGGACGAGGAACGCGCCGTGATCATGGCGGACCGTACGGGAGGGTCGCGCTCCTGCGCGACCGCCGCCGAGACGGCGGCTCCCCATGCGGACGCGCAGGAGCGCGTCCCTCCCGGCTTGTTTGCGCTTCTGCGGCAGCCGAAGTGCGCGGGGTTCTTCGTGGCGAGGTTGCTCACGGATCCGATCGTCTACTTCTTCACGTTCTGGCTGTTCAGCTACCTGAAGACCGAGCGCCACTTCACGCTGGCGATGATCGGCGCGGTGGGGTGGATCCCGTTTCTCGCGTCCGACGTCGGCGGACCGGGCGGCGGGGCGCTCTCCGACTGGCTCGTGCGGCGCGGGTGGCAGCCCCGGCGCGCACGTCTCGCGCTCATGCTACTTGCGGCGTGCGTGATGCCGGTGTCGATCATCGCCGTGCTTACCCCCAACGCCTGGCTCTCCATCGCCTGCATCGCGCTCATCCTCGGTTCGCAGAGCTGCTGGATGGCGAACCAGCTCACGCTCATCTCCGAGAGCGTGCCGCGCACGCAAGCCGCCTCTCTGCTCGCGCTCTCCGCGCTCGGCGGGTCGATCGGCGGCATCGCGGCCAACCTGCTCGCCGGGCGCGCCATCCACGCCGCCGGATACGTGCCGGTGTTCTGCACGCTCGGGTTCTGCCACCTGACCGCCTTCGCGGTGCTGGTGCTGACGGGACGGAAAGGCGCCCGCCATGCATAAGGTGCCCACGCTTGGCTGCACGTTCATGGACACGCCCGAGCGGCGCGTCCTCGACTTGTCGTCCGAGCTCTCGTTTCTGCCGGTGCTGGGGCGGAGCCGGTCCGCCAAGGTACGCGAGGGCGCCGTGGAGCATCGTCACGCCCGTTGCATGGAGGTGACGTTTTGCGAACGGGGGTCGGTGAAGTTCGATTGCGAGGGACGGGTCTGGTCGCTTCTTCCCGGCAACATGTTCGTGACGCAGCCGCAGGACGCGCACCGGCTTCGCGTCAACCCCAAGGGCGCGCAACTCTGGTGGGTATTCTTCCGCGTGCCCGCCCGCGGGGAGGCGCTGCCGTCCCTCACGCCTGCCGAGACCCGCTGGCTCGTGAACCGACTGCAGGCGTTGCCGGCGCGGCTGTTTCCGTCGACGGACGCGATTCGTGACGGGTTTCGCGACCTGTTCGCCGTTGTCGACCAGGAGCCGGTCTCCTCGCCGTCGCGATCCCTGCGCCTGAAGATGTGGGCGGTTTCGCTCCTGCTGGCTGTCGCCGACGCGGGGCATGCCGGCACGCATGTCCCGCGCGATGACGCCCTGCGCGGGATCATCGACCGGATGCGCCGCGCGCCGGAGGCGGAATACGTGTTGGACGACCTTCTCGCGGAGACGCGTCTTTCCCAAAGTTCTCTCGCAATGAAGTTCAAGCATCTTGTCGGTCTGCCGCCGCATGCGTTTTTGCTCGCCTGCCGAATCCGCAAGGCGAAGGAGCTGCTCGAACGCACGAGGAAATCGATCGTCGAGATAGCCGTGGACTTGAAGTTTTCGTCGTCTCAGCATTTTGCCACGCGTTTCAAGCAGGAGGTCGGAGTCTCGCCTGGCGCCTGGCGCAAGCGATCTAAGGAGAAAAGGAATGTTTAAGATGAAGAAGTTCATGGTAATGGCCTGCGGGCTGTTTTTTCTGGCCCACGGCGAAGAGGCGGGGGCGCAATCCGCCTTCCGCGACGTGTCCGGCGACCGGGCGCGGCACGTGGTGATCGCGCAGGGCACGCCCGAAACCTACAACGGGCACGCCACGCTCGTGCGGACGAAGAGCGGCAGGATGATCGCCGTCTGGACGATCAACCACGGCGGCATGTGCGGTCCAGCGGCAGAGTCGCTGGACGGCGGCAAGACGTGGACGCGCATTGACGACCGTTTCCCCGCCGAGTGGAAGAATACGCGCAACTGTCCCGCCATCTTCGCTCTGGAGGGGAACGACGGCAAGGAGCGTCTGTTCGTTTTCGCGCAGGGGCGTCCCGACAAGGCCAACGGCCGCTGCATCGAAATGCGTCACTGCGTGAGCGAGGACGACGGTCTTACCTGGCGCATGCTGCCGAACGCAATCCCCGTGACGTGCGTGATGCCGCTCACCACGGTCATCCGCTGCGCCGACGGCTCGTACCTCGGCATGTACAACGACCGTTGGCCCGAATTCAGGAAAATGTGGAACCGCGTGTACCAGATTCGCTCCACGGACGGAGGCTTCACGTGGTCGGCGCCGGGCGAGCTCGTGGCCGAGTCCAAGAAGATGAACCTCTGCGAGCCGTTCCTGCTTCGGTCGGACGACGGGAAGGAACTCTGTGCGATTCTGCGCGACAACTGCCGCGGCGCGCTCTCGAAGATGGTGTTCAGCCGCGACGAGGGCAAGACGTGGACCGCGCCCGTGGACACTGCGCCCGCGCTCTCTGGCCACCGCCACGCCGGGGTGAAGGATTCGACAGGCCGATGGACGATCGTCTCGCGCAACTACGAGCCGAATGCGCCTTACAAATTCAATTACTGCGCCAACCGCCGCCGGGGCGAGACGGTCAAGCTCCTGCACAGCTACGCGAAGGGCGACTGCGGCTACGGCGCGTGCGCGCTGATGCCGGACGACACCGTCTTTGCGCTCACCTACATCAAGTACAACCCCGGTCCCGAAAAGCACTCCATCGTCGGCCTCTGGCTGCCGAAGTGAAAAGCGTGTGCTAAAAATCGTAAAATCAAAACATGAACGCGCCGTGTGCGGGGATGTGGTAACATTCCCGCACATTCCCTTTTTGTACCCATGAGAAGGAGACAGACATGAAAAAGACATTCTTTTGCGCGTGCGCGCTGCTGACGATGACGGCGGCGGCGAAGTCGACGGAATTCACCGGCACCGGCGCGTGGAACACGACGGCGCGCTGGAACAACGGTGTGCCGGTATCGGGCGACACGGCGACGGTTTCCGGCACTTCGACTGTGACGGCGGACGGCCTCGACGTGATCTACAACACGCTCAAGCTGGGCAATGTCGCCTCCGACAACACCGTCTATCGCCAGAAGGGCGGCACGTTGACGTCAGAATATCTGACCGAGGTCGGCCTTTCGGGTTCCACTGCGAAGATGGAACTGGAAAACGTCGACGTCACGCTCAACGACTACCGCCTCGTCGTCGGACGCAGCAACAACGCACGCTTCGCGATGCAGGGCGGCACGCTGACGCAGAACCTCCCTACCACCAATGGCGGTCTGTTGACAGGTGTCTGGGCAAAGAACGGCGTGGCGGAGATCGTCCTCTCCAATGTCGTGTGGAATATCACGAAAGGGGCTGTCAAGCTCGGCTACGGCAGCATCGCGACGAACCGCCTGGAGGTCGTGGGTGGACGAATCGACAGCAAGGTGCAATTCCAGCTCGGTTCCAACCCAAAGAATTACCAAGACCCCGGAGTTGGGTGGAATGAAATGACCATCTGCGATTCCGTCTGGACGAACACGGCGGCCATCTTCGTGCCGAACGCCACGATCAACGCGGCCCGCCTGCTCGTCTCGAACACCGTGTTCAATTTGGCGAACTCCGTCAGGCTTGGACATGCGACCGGCACGACCGGCACGGTGGAGTTCGCCGATTGCGCCGACTTGACCATTGGCGACAGCATCTGGATGACGGAAATGGCCGATTCGTACTCGCGTCTTGTGCTGCGCAACCAGCAGAACGCCGCAGACGTTCTTGCGAAAATCGTCTACAAGGACGGGGCGCGGTCTGAGGCGTGGGTGGAGCTGATCAATTCGCCGTTCGTGCCGGACGGCAGATGGCTGAGTACGGGGGCCGGTTCGTTCTGGGTCGGCACGAACAAGGCGTACAAGATTGGTGCCGTCATTCGAGATACGACATTCAATGCTCCAGCTAACGTTGCAGCTGGTTACGGCGGCAACGGGCATCTGGTTTTTTCAAACGCTACTGTAAATGTATTCAACGGCGAACTGTCAGGAGCAGATATTGCCAAGGCGGGTAGCACGGGCGTGGTCGAGTTCGTCGATTCCCGCCTGACCCACTGGCAAGACGGGGACACGGAAGCGTGGAAATTGGGCAAGAACGCGACAGGCCGCAAGTTCTTTGTCTCCAACCATGCGAGCGGCTGGGGGCGCGTGCGCTTCAGCGGCGGCGTGGCGGACATGAACTCGCTCCATGTGCCGCGCCAGGGGTATGGCGAGGCTGTGATCGAGAACGGTGCGGACGTGACGGTCGGTGGCCTCTGGGTGGGCAACATAACGGGTGCCAACGGTATCTTGACCATCTCCGATACGGCCAAGCTGTATGTCCCCGGCCGAATAACGGTATGCAACCAATCCAGCAGCACAGGTCGTGTGGAGCAGATCGGAGGCACGGTCGTTGTTGACCAGTCTCGTTCACCCTACATAGAAGCCGGATCGGATCAAAATGTGTCACATCTGGTGATCGGGTGCGCAAACGGCGCATCTGGCTACTGGCGCATTTCCGGCGGTAGCCTGCTTTGCACAAATGCAACTTACGATATCCGCCTCGGCAACGTAAACGGCGGTTCGGGCACGTTCGAGCTTGCGGGCGGCATGGTGTATGTGACTCGTTTCTACAAGGCGTCTAATGTGTCTGGCACTGCAACCGTCATCTTCGACGGCGGCCTGTTCAAGGTCTATCCCAGCGATAAGATTGATCTGCTCAATCCGACCATGGACGCCAAAGTGCGCGAAGGCGGCGCGGTCATCGACACGAACGGCGGCAACAAGAACATGGGGGCTGTCATGGAGCACGATTGTTCGGCTGCGAAGGACGGTGGTCTCGTGAAGAAGGGCGAAGGCAAGCTCGCCTTCTCCGCCACGCCCACGTTCACGGGCGACGTGAAGGTGGAGGCGGGCACGCTCGACATGTCGGAGACTTCGTTCGCGCTCGGCGCGGATGCGGTGATCGGCGGTGGCGGCACGCTCATTCCGCCGTCCGGCGGCCTGACCGTCACGGGCGCGTTCACGCTCGATCCCACTAACGCGCCGACGTTGACGGTGTCGGGTCCTGTGACGATCGGCGCGGGAGCGACGATTACGGTGACGGATCCGAGCCTGCTCGACAAGAAGACGTCCTACAGGCTCTACACGGCGACGGCGTCGTCCGGCGTGCCAGAACTCGTCGGTTTCCCGCGCGGCTGGATGGCGTCGAACAACGGTACCACCCTGCGCGTGAGCTACGCCAGCGGCACCACGATCCTCTTCCGGTAATGTGACATGGACAAGTACCTCCTGTTGACGATTACCCTCGCAGTTGCAGTGTGTGCCGGCCAATCGCTCGGCGGCGAGGTGCGCGTGTGCGAAGGGCGGCGGGGTGTGTTCTCGCCGGACGGCTCTCGCATCGCGTTTGAATGCGAACGGGGCGGCCGGCTCGCTGTCGGCGTCGTGTCCGCAAAGGGCGGCGACGCGGAGTGGGTCGCGTCGGGTCCGGGCAACGCGGGGCAACCCGCCTGGGCGGCGGACGGTTCGCTCGTCTACACGTACTGCCACGACACGAACACGGCGCTTGCGGCGGTGCAGAAGAAGGCGATAGACGGCGGCGCGAACATCTGGCGCTGGACGGGCGGCCGTGCGGAGCAGCTGACGTTCGGAAGGGCGTTCGACTACTCCCCCTCGGCCGCGCCCGACGGCACGGTCTGGTTCGTGACGACGCGCGGGGAGGAGAAGTCCAACTTGAAAGGCACGGGGCTCTGCAAGGCGCATGTCGCCGCCCTCGCGCCGGGGACGACCAACATTGATATCAAGGTTCAGTACGCGAAGTCCAACACGGGGGCGATGCAGCCGACCGTGTCGCCGTCGGGACAGCTCCTGCTGTGGGGCGAGATGCGCGGATTCAGGGGCAACTGGCGCGTTGTGGCGGCGCCGGTCGACAACCTGGAGAAGGCCGTCGCGCTCACGCCGCCGGACGCCGCGTGCCATTCGCCGCGCTGGTCGCCGGACGGACGGCGCGTCTGTTACACGGGCTACCACGTGGGCGATCCGGGCTGGTGCGTGTACGTACAGGAACTCGTCTCGGGCACGGAGACGCGCGTGTGCGAGGGCCGCAATCCCTGTTTCTCTCCAGACGGGCAGGCGCTCGTCTACGACCGCGACGGCCAGATCTTCACGCGTCCTGCGCCGTCGGTAGCCCCGGCAGCTGAGAAGCCGCGCGAACGTCGGCGGCTGCTGCGGAGGGAGGTCCGGAAATGAAACGGATCGTTTTATTCGCGGCTGTCTGCGGTATGGTGTTTGGCGCAGGTGCGTTCGAGAAGATTGCGCAGGCCGACCACTGGGATTTCAGCGGGCACTTCGACGTGGAGACCGAGGACGGCATTCGCGCGATCATCGACCACATCCAGCTCACGGGCGCGGACACGCTCGCCTGGCGCGTGAACGGCGGATCGTCGCCGCGCTACTGGAGCCGCGAGGAGAACGCGCTCGACATGGCGCCGGCGTTCAATCCCGTGCGCATTCCCGACGGACGCGCCGTGCAGGGGCGCATCCGCCTCTTCGGCGGCGGCGCGGGCGTGGACGCGTACAAGTTCGCCCTGGAAGAGCTGGGCCGTCGGAAGCTGGGCCGGTGCGCCTACTGGCCCTATGAGGAGAACCACCACTTCACGAGCAAGGTCGGCGCCTGGAATCTGGACCATCCGCAGTTCTGGTGCGTGAACAGGGACGGCAAGCCCTGGGTGGGGCGCGCGTCGGTCGCGTTCCCCGAGGTGCGCGCGCACAAGCTGCGTCTCCTGGACGAAATTCTCGCCTACGGGCCCGACTCGATCTACATCGAGGCGTGGCGCACGGGCGGCTGGACGGTGGCGGACGAATACGTGAAGCCCAACCTCGACGCTTGGCGCGCGAAGTATCCCGGCGAGGAGATCCCGAAGCCGGACGACCCGCGCTGGATCGCGCTTGTCGCCGAGACGCAGCACGCGTTCTTCCGGGACGTGCGGAGGCATCTCGACGCGTCGGGGCGGAAGGTTAGGTTCCTCTTTGGCGTATTTGGCGTGTCGAAGACGGAGGATCCGCTCTGGAGCAGGAAGGCGATCGACTGGCGGCGGCGTCGACGAAGGAGCTGTACGAGCTGGTGGCGAAGGACAAGGGGCGGTGCCAGCTGTTCTGTCCCGTGAGCGCCTACACCTTCCAGAAGAGCGGCATCGCGAACTACGCGGAGTGGCTGGGCGTCACGAAGGGCGAGGCCACGCGCAAGCTGCTGGAGCTGGCGCGCGAGGTCAAGGCCGACGGCATCCTGATGGAATGCGTGGACTACCGCAACTACACGCTGGAGATGTGCGAGGCTCTGCGTTAGGATACGCAGACGGAGTAGTCGTGTTAGCGTCTTGTTAGAAAAAGGACGATTCGGAAGACTACCCACTTGCGCGGAAGGGGGTGGTTGCGGTATATTTATGCCGCATCCGAGAAATGGGGCCGCGAGGTCCCGGCTGGAACAACCGAGAAAGGAACAAATACAGATGGATCTGCAGAATGCGACAAACAGGATCGCCGCGCAGGGCGAGCTTGTGACGAAGATAAAGGACGAGGTCGGCAAGGTCATCGTCGGACAGGAGAAGCTGATTGACCGCCTCGTGCTGGCGCTCGTGACGGACGGGCACATCCTCCTCGAGGGCGTGCCTGGTCTCGCCAAGACGCTCAGCGTGAACACGCTCGCCAAGGCGCTAGGCCTCGACTTCAAGCGCATATCCTTCACGCCTGACCTGCTGCCTGCGGACGTGGTGGGCACGCTCATCTACTCTCCGAAGACGGGCGAGTTCTCTCCGAAGAAGGGCCCCGTGTTCACCAACCTGCTCCTCGCGGACGAGATCAACCGCGCGCCCGCCAAGGTCCAGAGCGCGCTTTTGGAGTCTATGCAGGAACGGCAGGTGACGATCGGCGAGACCACGTATCCGCTCCCGAAGCCGTTCCTCGTGCTCGCCACGCAGAACCCGATCGAGCAGGAAGGCACCTACCCGCTCCCGGAGGCGCAGGTTGACCGCTTCATGTTCAAGTGCCTCGTTGAGACGCCGAGCCGCAGTGACGAGCGTCGCATCATGGAACGCTTCGCGCAGCAGGCGAAGGCGCCGGACGTGGCCGCCGTCGCCACCATGGACGACATCCTCGCCCTCCGCGAGACGCTGAAGGAGGTCTATTGCGACGAGAAGGTGGGCGACTACATCCTCGACATCGTATTCGCCACGCGCGAGCCTGACAAGGTTAAGGGGCTCGAGTCCCTCAAGGAGCAGATTCAGGTGGGCGCTTCGCCGCGCGCGACGCTCTGCCTCAACAAGGCCGCGCGCGCCAACGCGCTCCTGCACGGACGCGCCTACGCGACGCCCCAGGACGTGAAGGAGATCGCGCACGACGTCCTTCGCCACCGCATCCTGCTCACCTACGAAGCCGAGGCGGAGAACGTGGACAGCGACATGGTCATTGACAAGATCCTCTCCACGATACCGGTGCCGTGACCGGGACCGCCGAGACCACCGGGACCGCCGGGAAAACCGGGATGTTCCAGTTCCCGGAAGTCTCGGCGGTGAGGATGGTCCCGGCGGGTAAGCAGCAATCATTTTGTGGAATTCAACATGGCTATTGACGTCAAAGAGTTGATGGCGAAGGTGGGGAAGATACGGATCCTCACCAACCGGCTGATCGACGACCAGCTGAGCGGAGACTACCACTCCACGTTCAAGGGACAGGGCGTAGAGTTCGACGAGGTGCGCCCGTACGTCGCCGGCGACGACGTGCGCTCCATCGACTGGAACGTCACCGCGCGCACCGGCACGCCGTTCATCAAGCGCTTCAGCGAGGAGCGGGAGCTTACGGTCCTCTTCCTCGTGGACATCTCTGGATCGCAATCATACGGCAGCGTGACGCGCTCGAAGGCCGAGCTGGCCGCCGAGGTGGCGAGCCTCCTCGCGCTCACGGCCATACGCAACCAGGACAAGATCGGCCTCGTCCTCTTCTCCGACAAAATCGTGAAGTACATCCCGCCGCGCAAGGGGCGGCAGAGCGTCATGCGGCTCGTACGCGAGGTGCTTGCGGCCGAGGACGACGCTACGGGCGGCACGGACATCGCGGGAGCGCTTAAGTTCCTCAACGGCGTGCAGAAGCGCCGCGCCGTGGTGTTCCTCGTGAGCGATTTCCAGGACTCCGGATACGAGAAGGAGCTGCGCGTGACTGCGCGCCACCACGACATGATCGCCATTCCCGTGAGCGATCCCGCCGAGAGCGAGTTGCCGCAGGCCGGACTCACCGAGCTCGAGGATCCCGAGTCGGGCGAGCTGTTGCTTGTCGACACTTCCGACGCCGCAGTGCGCCGCGCGTTCGCAGAGACTGCGGCTGAACAGGTCGCTGCCCGCGACCGCTTCTTCGCGCGCAACGGCATCGACAACGTGCCCGTCGCCACAGATAGGCCTTACATCCAGTCCATCAGGGCATTGTTCAAGAGGAGAGCCTCTAAGAGGTGAAGGGTGAAAGGTGAAGGGTGAAAGATGAAGGGTGAAGGATTATACATGCGATGCGCGTTGGTGAGGTATCTCGCTTTCATATGTGTCATGGGGATTGGCACTCTGTTTGCTGCGCAGGTGGCGGACCTGAGCCGTGACGGCATCGGCATCACGGTCGAGGCGGAGCCGGAGACGGTCGATCCCGGGCGCGACTTCACGGTGACAGTGACCGTCAAGTCGCCTGCGGGCCAGACGGCGACGCTGCCAGACCTGCGCACGCGATTCCAGGGCTTTCAGGTGGCAGAGGACTTCACCGAAGAGCCGCTCGCCGACGCGGACGGTGGCACGACGCTCGTGTCGCGCTGGCGGCTCGTCCCGGAGCCGATGGCGAAGAAGTATCGTCTCGCACCTTTCGTGGTCTCGGTCGCGCAGGAGCGCGACCCTCCCGCACCAAGCACCGAGCACCAAGCACCAAGCACCTTCTACACGGCGCCGGTGCTGTTCGCTCCGCCAAAGGCGCGCGAGGCGGTGACTGGCGACATGGAAATCGAGCCGAAGCGCGATTTGCCGCCGCTTAGCTGGAAGCTAGTGCTTAGTGCTTTGTGCTTAGTGCTTAGTGCGTGTGGAATCGGATGTCTCGTCTGGCTGATCGTCCGCAAGATCCGCACGATGGTGCGCGTGCACCGAATGAGTCCGATAGAGCGCGCGATGTACGAGCTGGAGCAGTTGCTGAAGAAGGGGTTGCCTGGCCGCGGGTTCTACAAGGACTTCTACGTGGAGCTGACGATGGTCGTGCGTCGCTACATCGAGCGCCGCCACAACGTGCGCGCGCCTAACCTCACAACGGACGAGTTCCTGCGGGCCGCGCGCGAGAACCCGGCGTTCACGCGCGAAGCCATCTCCGAACTCAAGAACTTCCTCGAGTCTGCCGACATGGTGAAGTTCGCCGGCGTGGAGGCTACGCCAGAGATGGCCGACGCCGCCACGGGGAAGGCGAGAAATTATCTTGAGACGGACAATAGGGAGGTGCTTGGTGCTTAGTGCTTGGTGCTTAGTGCTTAGTGCTTGGTGCTTAGTGCTTGGTGCGTGAAGACAAGAGAGGTGATTATGGGAGTTAAGAACTACAAGGAATTAGAAGTTTGGCAGAAGGCGATGGAATTGGTTGTCCATGTGTATCGAGCAAGCAAAAGCTTCCCCAAAGAAGAAGTCTTTGCGCTCACCAACCAGTTGAGGAGAGCCGCTGTTTCAATTCCATCGAATATTGCAGAAGGATTTGGACGTGATTCGCACAAGGACTTTGTTAATTTTCTGCTAATCAGTCGAGGTTCGCTTTTTGAGGTTGGCACTCAGCTAGATATCGCGACACGTCTTGGCTATTTTTCTAATACTGACGAGATTGACCATCTGATGGAATCTATTGCTCGCATGCTAGGGTCGCTGATTCGGACGCTTCGTACTTCAGCGCCAAGCACCAATTACACCCGTTCGCACCTAGCACCAAGCACTAAGCACCAAGCACCAACATCCTCCCCGCACCAAGCACCAAGCACTAAGCACTAAGCACTATGAACTTCGCATGGCCATTATGTTTCCTTCTGACGCTGCCGCTTGCGGCAGCGGCATGGCGCATGCTCCGCCGGGGACGCCGAGCGGGCATCAAGTTCGCGCCGGTCTTTCGGCTGCCTGCCAAGACGGCGGGTTGGCGCGCGCGCGCGGCTAACCTCGCCCCGTGGCTGTTCCTAGTAGGTGCGGCGATGCTCGTCATTGCGGCGGCGCGTCCGCGCAAGGCGCTCTCGCAGGGACAGCGCAACGTCGATGCCATCGCCATCGCGATGACTGTGGACGTGTCGGGCTCCATGGAGGCTCTTGATCTCACGCCGAAGGGTACACGCGACTACAAGACGAGGCTGGACGTGGTCAAGGAGATGTTCGCCAAGTTCGTGGAAGCTCGTCCCGATGATCTGATCGGCCTCGTCACGTTCGGCGGCTACGCCTCGAGCCGAGCGCCGCTCACGGCAGACCACGAGGCGCTGCTGCACGTGCTGAAGGGCGTGGAGATACCGACCACTGCCTACGACGCGAACGGCCGCCCCATCGACCAGGACGAGCAGATGACCGCGATCGGCGACGGACTCGCCATGGCGCTCGCGCGCCTCAAGAACGCAGAGCCAAAGTCGAAGATAGCCATTCTCCTTTCCGATGGTGTCTCCAACGCGGGCGTTGTGGAGCCTGACCAGGCCGCGGCCGCGGCCGAGAAGCTAGGCGTGCGCGTCTACACCATCGGCGTGGGCACGCACTCGCGCAGGACGCCGTTCCGCGCCAAGGACATGTTCGGGCGCACGCAGATCGCGTACGCCGACGTGTCGTTCGACGAATCCCAGCTCAAGTCGATCGCGTCAAAGACGCACGCGCGCTACTTCGCCGTCAACGACGCCGACGGCCTCAAGGCCGCGCTGGAGGAGATCGACTCCCTTGAGAAGACGCCGCTCGACCGCACCGTGTATCAGCGTTGGCAGGAGTACTTCGCGCCGTTCCTGCTCGCAGGGGTGATCCTGCTCCTCGTCGCCGTCTCGCTCCAGATGGCGGCATCCCGCCGGCTCGCTTAGCCACGGGAAGGAAAATTAAATATTTCTAACTTTCCCGTTGACGCGTCGGCGGGCGGTGTGGTAGACTATTCTTCGTCCGGGCTAATTAGGCTTGGAAAAGAATTGGAAGGAAGCAGATATGCCATTGTCGCAGATAGGAATCGGTAAGCGGTGCCGCATAAAGGACGTCACAGGGGACGACGCCGTGCGCCATCGCTTGGGCGCGCTCGGCTTTGTCGAGGGCATGGAGGTGGAGGTCGTCGCCGAGGTGGGCGGCAACTTCGTGGTCGGCGTGCTGGGAAGCCGCGTGGCGGTGGACGGCGGTCTGGCGAGGAGGATACTCGTCTAGGTCTTTTTTTTGAGGCTTAACTTCGCCTAGTCTAACTAGATTCGACAAACTGGACGGGCAGGCTGGATTCAAGGAGAACGGAAATGGCAATCAGGATAGCACTCGCCGGAAACCCCAACAGCGGCAAGACGACGCTTTTCAACGACCTCACCGGGGCTGACCAGTACGTCGGCAACTGGCCCGGCGTCACGGTGGAGAAGAAGGACGGCGTCCTCGCCGGGCACAAGGACGTGATCATACAGGACCTGCCAGGCATATACTCGCTTTCGCCATACTCGCTGGAGGAGGTGGTTTCGCGCAACTACCTGGTCAACGAGAAGCCCGACGCGATCCTCAACATCATCGACGGCTCGAACCTGGAGCGTAACCTCTACCTCACCACCCAGCTGCTGGAGCTGGGGCTGCCGATGGTGGTGGCCGTGAACATGATCGACGTGGTCAGGAAGAACGGCGATCGGCTTGACGCCGCCAAGCTCTCGAAAAAGCTGGGCTGCCCTGTCGTCGAGATATCGGCGCTTACGGGAGAAGGCACCAAGGAGGCCGCGGCCCTGGCGCTCGAGGCGGCGGCGAAGGGCGTCAAGGAAGAGCGTCCGCACGTCTTCTCTGGGTCGGTGGAGCACGCGCTGGCGCACATCGAGGAGTCCCTGCACGGTGCCGTGGAGAACGCCACGAGCCGCTGGGCGGCTATCAAGGTGTTCGAGCGCGACACGAAGGCGATCGAGACCATGAAGGTTCCTACTGACATCCTTGCGCATGTGGAGGACCACATCAAGGATTGCGAGAAGGAGATGGAGGATGACGCGGAATCCATCATCACCACGCAGCGCTACGAGTACATAGGCAAGATCATCGGGGATACCTTCAGTCGTTCTGCGCGGCGGGCCTCGACGACGTTTTCCGACAAGATCGACAGGATCGTGACGCACCGCATCCTCGCGTTGCCGATCTTCATCCTGTCCCTCTGCGCCATGTGGTGGCTCGCCGTGGCGGAGAAGGGGCCGGGGACGCTCCTCACCGATTGGGCAAACGACGGGTTCCTCGGCGACGGCTGGCACCTGCCGTTCACCATGCATGCCTGCAAGGAGGATGGCAAGTACAAGGACATGGAGTTCGAGGATGCGCAGGGCGAGTTCGCCAAGCAGGACGCCTCCAAGACTGGCTGGCAAGATGCCTACAAGGAGGCCTATGACGCGAAGAACGGCGAAGGCGCATACGAAAAGGCGCTTGACGAGTTCAACGAGAAGGCAGAGAAGGAATTCAAGCCCGAGAAAGACGGCGAAGAATTCGAGAAGAGCGAGTTTGAGGTTCTCGACAAGGCCCTTGCCGCCACAGTGGTGAAGAAGGGCGTGTTTGTGGAGGACGAGGAGACTGGCGAGCCAGTCGCAAAGGAATGCGACTGCGACAAGTGCAAGGCGAAGCGCGACGCTGGTGACGAGTGCGATGGTTGCGGCTGCGGATGCGGCGAGCCGGACACTTGGGACGTGGACTACGCGGCCTACCAGAAGGCCGCCGAGTACGAGGAGCCGGATCCGTCGGCATTCGGCGTTTGGGTGCCGGGCATCGGCGCGCTGATCGGCGACGGCCTGGAAAAGATGGGCGTGGGAGAAACTGTGAAGAGCCTCGTCGTTGACGGCGCATGGGGCGGCGTTGCGACGGTTCTCGGGTTCGTGCCCGTGATCTGCATCGTGTTCCTCTTCCTCGCGTTCCTCGAGGACTGTGGGTACATGGCGCGGGTGGCACTTATCATGGACCGCATATTCCGGGCCTTCGGCCTTTCCGGCAAGTCATTCATCCCGATGATCGTCGGCAAGGGCTGCGGAGTGCCGGCGGTGATGGCGGCGCGCACGATCGAGAGCGAGCGCGACAGGCGCATGACGATCATCCTCTCCACGTTCATCCCGTGCGGCGCGAAGACGGTGATCATCGCCATGTTCGCGGCGGTATTCTTCCGCGAGATGTGGTACGTGGCGCCGATGATGGACGTGATCGCCATCGCGATCGTCATGTTCGGCGGCATAGCGCTCAAGAAATCCCGCGCCTTCGCGGGCGAGGCGACCCCGTTTGTGATGGAGCTGCCGGCCTATCACATGCCGACGCTGCGCGGCGTCCTTATCCACACTTGGAACCGCGTTAAGGGATATGTATTCAAGGCGGGCATGATCATCTTCCCGGCTTGCGTGTTCCTCTGGTTCATCATGCACTTCGACTGGCACTTCAACCTGCTGGCCGACGAGGAGATCGAGCGCTCCATGTTGCACGACATGGGCAGCTGGATCGCGTGGTTCTTCGCGCCGCTCGGATTCGGAACCTGGCAAGGCGCGGCGGCGTCCGTCTCCGCCGAGATCGCGAAGGAGCAGGCCACGGCCACTCTGGGACTCGTCGCGGCCAACATGGACGGCGCGTCCACGGCGGCGCACGTCTCGAACCTCTTCGCGTCGTTCGGCAGCTTCCCGAAGCTCGCGGCAATGTCGTTCATGCTCTTCAACCTCTTCGTGCCGCCGTGCATGGTGGCCATCGCGGTGACGTTCCGCGAAATGGGGTCAAAGGCATGGGGCTGGTTCGCGGTCGGCTTCCAGCTGTTCGTCGGCTACATGCTCGCTCTGTCGGTGTACCAGATAGGCGTGCTCGTGGCTGGAGGCGGGTTCGGCTTCTGGACGGCCATCGCCATCCTGGTCGATCTCTGGTGCCTCTGGATGATCTTCCGGCCGGCAAGGAAGGTGGTTTCCGCCAAATGAGCATCTCGTCCGTTATAGTTCTGCTGGTCGTCTTAGCTTTTGCAGTGCTTGCGGTCTGGCGGAACATCAGGAAGGGCGCGCCATGCTCATGCGGCTGCTCGCGCAAGGACTGCGGCTGCGGACATTGCAACTGCGGCGGCGGAGCGGGTGCGGCCACTTAGGGGTTGGCGCGGGCGAGCGCGTAGCGGCGGTGCCCATCGGGGGAGATGATGATGGCAGCGGCGTCGAGGAACTGGATCCATGTCTCGATGGTGAAGGATTCCACGACGCCGCGAGCCTTTAGATAGGCGCCGTTGTAGAGGTCGTGCGTCGTGAAGATGCCGAGCTGACCGGTGAAGCGCTCTAGCACCCATTCCTCGAGGGCGTCCGAGGCGGCATGGATGTCGGCGAAGCCGATCTGGTGTCCGTCGCGCAGGTAGTCGAACACGTGCTTGTAGAAGGAACCGTCTCGGAAGAGGTTGAACACCGCGGGCTGGTCTGAGAAGTAGAACGTGTCGTTGCCTAGCTTGTCGTCGGTTGGGATGTCCGGCGACGCAACGCCCATTCCCCTGGCTATTGCCTCTGCAGTCATGACGGTGCGCCGGAGCGGGCTGGCGTAGAACTGGACGACGTCCGCGAACTCGCGAAGCCGTGCGCCGTACTCCTCGGCGGCCCGCTCGCCGTTCTCGGTTAGCGGGAGCGCCGCGCCGAACGTCGGGTCCTCGTGGTCGATGTGCGGACGTTCCGCATGCCTCACCATGAGCAGGACGCGATTGCCCTGCTTCAGTTCCTTCCTGACATCCTCGAGATTCATGGGGACAGTATACCAAAACGCCGTGCGCGTGCGCGGCAGCAGTAATTCTCGACTTGCCTATGAACGCCTAAATGTGGTATCATGTGGCCAAGCTTTAGGCAGATGGTGTCTGTGCAAAAATGAGAAAAAGAGCGATGTCATGCAGGGTTACCTATATTCGGTATTTTCCATTGTCGCGCTAGCGATTCATCTGATCATCAACTTCAACCTCCTGATTGGCCGGGGGGTGTCCTCTGCGCATATGACGCGCTACCGTGGATTCCTGATTGGGGTACTTGCCTATTATATCGCAGACGCTGCCTGGGGCATACTTGCCGGACTTGGCTGGCGTGATGCCTTGTATGTCGAAACAGTGTTCTTTTTCCTCTCCCTTGTCGCTTTCGTTATCATGTGGAACCGTTTTGCCATCGACTATCTGGGGCTAGGCAAATGGCCGACGCGCATGCTCTCATGGTTCGGCTATGCGCTTCTTGCCTTTAACCTTGCGGCATTGGCTGTCAATCCATTCAACAAGTGCTTCTACTATTTCGATGCCAGCGGCAATTACAAGACGGGCTGCATCCGTGACCTTGCCTTCGCCTTTCTGGTTGCATACGATGTCCTTATTTCGGCGTTCGTGCTCGCGAGGGCCATTGGCAGCCGTGACGCCCTTCGCAGGCGCAGCATGATGGTATTCATGTGCTGTGTCACCCTGGGGGCGGCCATTGTCCTTCAGGTGGTCTGGCCGCTCACGCCGTTTACGGCGCTCGGCTGCCTCATCAGCATCTGTTTCTTCCATGTGTTCGTCATTCAGGACGAGCAGGCTGAAAAGCATGCGGTCGAACTTGAGGATGCGCTTGAACGCGCCCGTGCGGCCGAGAAGTCCCGGAGCACGTTCTTCAGCATCGTGAGCCATGACATCCGCACGCCGCTCAACGCGATTCTCGGCTATTCCGAACTTCTCCAGGGCGGAATGAAGAGTCCGGGCGAGAGGGACGAGGCTCTCAAGTCCATCCGTGCCAGCGGCACGGCGCTTTTGCAGCTCGTGAACGACGTCCTCGACCTCGCGAAGATGGACGCGGGGAAGATGAAGCTCCAGCATGAGCCCGTGCTGTTGGAGAAAATGACGGACGAAGTGTTCTCGTCCTTCTGGATGGCGGCGTCGGGGAAGGGAATCGAGCTCGTCAACCATACGGAGGGCGTGCCGACGGTTCTGCTGGACGACCATCGCTTCCGCCAGATTCTCTTCAACCTGATCGGGAATGCCGTCAAGTTCACTACGCAGGGGAACGTGACGGTTTCCGCCTCCTACGACGGCACGAACCTCGAGGTCTCCGTCTCCGACACCGGCTGCGGGATCCCGCCCGACATGCTGGCGCACATCCTCGATCCGTTCGTCCAGGTCCAGGACACAAGCCATTCGGCTGACCGCGTGGGCGGAACGGGGTTGGGTCTCTCCATCTGCAAAAGCCTGGTCGAGGCGATGGGCGGCGAATTCACCGTCGAGAGCGAGCTCGGGAAGGGCTCGACGTTCAAGGCCCGCATTCCGGGGGTCAAGGTCGGCAAGGAGAAGTTGGGATTTGAGGTCGAGTCGAAATCGGCCGCCATTTTGAAGGATTTGCCTAAACACGTGCTTGTCGTCGACGATTCGCCGGTCAACCGCAAGGTACTGACGGCATTTCTGAAGAAGGCGGGCGTATCCGCGATCGGCCAAGCGTGCGACGGCGGGGAGGCTCTCGCGGAACTTGATTCGGCGATGAAGGGCGGGAATCCGTACGATTTCGTCTTCTCCGACTACTGGATGCCGAACATGAACGGCTTTGAATTCATCGAGAAGGTCCGCGCCGACCCGCGATTTGGAGACCTGCCGGTCTTTGCCGTGACGGCGGACACGGAGTCCCGCAGCGATCCGCGAGCCGACCTCTTCACCAGCATACTCCTCAAGCCGCTGACGTACGGCAAACTCGTTGAGGCGCTTGGCACAAAGATGTTCACGTCAAAAAGGAGCACAACATGAAGCAAATGATACGCGTTGCGGCGATGGGAATCGCCGGCATGATGGCCTTGTCGGCGGCTGGCGCCGACGCCTACATCGAGTCGTCGGGGGCGCAAGTCATCGACACCGGCTACTATCCGAACCCGACCACGCGGATCGTGATCGACTTCGATTACGTGACGCTGGAAAAACAAGTGCGCTTCTTCGGCACACGCATGACCGAAGTGAACTACCTGACGCTTGAGATGTACAACTCGGGGCAGACGTCCGGCGGCGGCGGGTTCTCGTGGGGATTCTGCGACGGCGAGGGCAACTGGACGGGCACGGGCTACGGCACGGTCTCGAAGTCGCGCGTCCGGTTCGACATGGACGGCCTGCACAACACCCAGCGCATCTCCACGAACGGCGTGGCCAACGCGCTGACCATGTTGAACACGGTGCGTCCGCGCACGAAGACGGCGAAGTTCTCGATGGCCCTTTTCGGCAGCCAGACCTCCGCTGGGACTTACAGCAACCTGAGCAAGATCAGGCTCTACTCGTGCCAGATATGGGACCACGGTTTGCTTGTGCACTACTACCTCCCGTACAAGAGCGGCTCGACGATCGGCCTCAAGGATGTCGTGACGGGGAACGTCCTCACGTCGAAGAAAACGGCGTTCAGCACGTCCGGCGGCGATATCACGGACGACCCGCAGGGCGATCCGGCGGTCTTGGCCGAGGCCGCCGCCGCCGCAGCGGAACTTGCGGCCCGCGCCGAGCTTCTGTCAAGCCGCTCGTCGGGTGTGTTGATCGCGCCCGGCACCGGTGTCGCCACGAACGTGCCGTCGTTCGGCGGCAACCAACCCGTGCAGGTGAACGAGACGAACGCTCCCGGCGGTTTCGTGACGATGGCGCAGAACAATTTCTACGCGGGCGACACGTGGGTCGTGAACGGCACGCTCGACGCGACGCGCCTCCTTGCGGGCAATACCGTCGGATCGCTCGGCCATTCGGGCGCGCTCGTACTCGACAACGGCGTGTTCCGCTACAACGGTCCATCCGGCGCGACGTTCTCCCGAGCCGTCACCAACAGCTCGCTGTTCGGCTGGGCCGCGTCCGTGTTTGACATCGGCACCGACCTGACCCTGACGGGGGCGGTCGGCTGGGACCACGGCGCATTCGTCAAGACCGGTCCGGGCACGCTCATCCTCGACGCGGCGGGCACGCACGGCGTTTCCCGCTACGGCGACAAATTCGGCCTGCTCCAGAGCCAGGCCCCCCTGCGGTGCGATGCGGGCGGCGTGCCCACCAACGGCGTCAGCGGCTTCTCGCTATTGGAAGGCAGGATCGTCGTCAAGTCCGGCACCTGGAACTTCAATTCTGCGGCGGACGACGCGAAAATCGGCGGCACGACGGTCGATCCGCGGAACCCCAACGGCGGACAGGAGACGAGCGCCGTGTTCCAGCTGGACGGCGGCACGGTCAACTTCAACCGCTGGCTGAACCTCGGGGGACAGAACGGATTCACCACGACCACGCCGAACGAGGTTCCGTCATCCGGCATCATCGTCAACGGCGGAACGTTCAACGCCCGCCAGTCCCTGACAATGGGACGCAACTACATGCAGGAGAGGTTCTCGGTGTCCACCGCCCAGCGGACCTGCCCGTTCATTGAAGTCCACGGCGGCCGGCTGTGCGTCTACGCGACAAGCCGCCTTGGCGCCTGCGACGATCCCGGCGCAGACACGCGCATATTCGTGGATGGCGGAACGCTTATCGTCGTGAACAGTACCGGCACGACCGGCAGCGTGATGACTTTCGGCAACCAAAACCACGGCACGGCGGCGCGCCATGCGGACGTGACGGTCTGCACGAACGGCACGCTCGACGTGACGGACTTCTACATCACCGGCAACCGCACGAACGTGACCGTGAATCTCAAGATCCTGAACGGCGGCATCTTCCGCACGAACGCGTTGCGGAAGGGAGGCACCGGGCCCGGGTGCGAGATGAACGTCCTCGTGGACGGCGGCGTCTTTGAAATCCGCGCGGCGGGCTACACGACGTGGCTCCGCGCCGACCTCACCTCGGGACGCATCGGCACGCACGGCGCGGTCTTCCGTTCCGGCAGCGGGTGCAACGCCAACGCGATCGACACGATCAACTATTCACTTGCGGCCGCGAACACCTATCCGGACGAGGTGGCGCAGGGCGTGACGATCCGGACGATGAACGCCAGCAAGAACGCCGGATTCCGGTTCGTCGTGCCGCAGCACTGGGACGGCCCCACGATGGTCGAGAACGGCGCCGTCTGCGAACTCGCCGCCACGGGCGCGTTCCCGGCGGGAACCGACCTCACGGTGGCGGGGGGCGGACGCCTCGTGGTGGCTGCCGCGAACCAGACCGTCGCCTCCCTCACGCTTGGCGTGGCAGGCGCGTCCGCTGCGGCGACGCTGAACCTGTTGGCGAACAAGACGATCACGGCGGACGCCTTCGCGATGACGGCCGGCACGACCGTGGCGTTCAACCTCTTCTCGGCGATGACGGCCAACGGTGCGTCCGTCGCATCGGGCACGGCGCTTTCGGCGGCCGGAACCTATCCGCTTCTCGTCGGCCCCGCCTCCGAGGCCGCGAACCTCTCCCTCATCGCCTCCCGCGCCACGTGGGCGAACGCGCCGGCGGAGGGCTTCACCTATTCGTTCGACGTGACGACGGAGGGGAACACGGCGACGCTCGCGCTGACCGTCGCCGACGCCGCCGCAGGCGAGCCGAGCGAACAAGTCTCGCCGCTCGACCTCGTGGTGCCCACGGACGAAGGCACGACGGCGACCGTGGAGGCCGAGGACACGGCCGGCAAGCGGTCCGTCACCACGAACCCCACCGCCGCCGGCGGCGGCACGGTGGAGCTGGGCGACACGCTCGCGGGCTTCACCGGCCCGCTTACGACGGGCAGCGGCCTCACGACGATCTCCGACATCTCCTTCGCGGCGACGAATCCCTCATGGCTCACGCTCGGCCCCGGCACGCTCTACTACACGGGCGCCGACGCAACGGTGGCCGGCCTCTACATCAATCCCGGTGCGAACCACGCCGGCGTGCTGCGGACGGACAACGACCTTACGTTCCTGAGCGCTTCTACTGGCACTGGTTCGATCATGAAGAAGGGCACGGGCGACATGATCCTGCAGGGACCGGGGCCGTTCGCGCTCGGCAACCAGGACAACGCCTATTCGTCGGGAACCAGCAGCGCGCAGGGCGTTGGCGCTCTCTCGGACGGAATCAAGGCGAACGGCGATGGCCTGACGACGATCCTCAAGCCTTTCATCGTGAGCGAGGGACGCGTGGTCGTGGGCACGTGCGGGGACGACTCGGACGCGCCGTACGTGACGACCCCCTCCGTGTCCATCGGGCACCGTTCAGCCGTCACGGAAGGGGCCATGGAGACGGCCGGCGAGCTGGTCATGAACAACGGGACATTCTACGTGTCCGGAACGACCTACCTGTCGCTCTACTGCGGCCTTCTTGCGACGACGCCGCCTGAAGGTCTCCATCCGAAACTGACGGTGAACGGCGGCACGTTCTCGACGGGCGCCATCACCATGAACCACGACTGGCAGGGCAACCAGACGGCGGCGCCCACCATCGAGGTGAACGGCGGTGCGCTTGACTGCCGCGGTACGCTCACGATCGGCAACCAGCTGGCGACTTCGGGCGTGGAGCAGGTCAGCCGCGTGATCGTGAACGGAGGCACGTTCACCATGAAAGACATTGTTGCCGGCAACGCCGCGCGGTCGATTGCCAGCGAGATCCACATCAACGACGGCGGCACGCTCGTCGTCTCCAACACCTTCACGCTCGGCAAGGCGTCAACGGAGAAGCCGCAGTCGCTCTACCTGAACGCGGGCGGCACGCTGAAGACGCTCCGCGAGATCGCGCACACGACGGGCGAGTCGTACATCTACTTCCGGGGCGGCGTCTGGCAGCCCGGCCTCGGC
>CACXPT010000071.1 GCA_902769585.1 uncultured bacterium | reverse complement strand
GATGACGGGGTGATCGGGTAGATCGCTGCCACTTCGCTGCACGCGAACGCGATCTGGGCGGCCGCGGTGTTGCCGTCGACCATGATCTTCTTAGCCATAGTTCCAGTATTCCTTGTTCGGGTTTTTGAAAAATTGGCTGATATTATCTCACAACCGCCCGTTATTAGACAAGGGTAATTTTAAGCTGTAAAATACTCAATTCATCCCCCACCCTTCACCTTTCACCCTTCACCTTTCACCCTTCACCTTTCACCCCCAAACACTTCCATGAGGGCGTCGGCGAAGATGGTCATGCCGAAGGCAACGGGATGGTTTATGTCGTTCACGTACATCGTCGAAAACGGAATGCCCTCGCGCCAGAGATGACCCCAGCGGCGCGCGGCGTCCGCGAGCGCGATGCCGTTCTCGGACGCGAACGCCCGCACGGCCTTCACGAACGGACGCGGATCGTCGTCGGTGTTCTGGCAGTCCTTGAGCCCCATCCAGTCGGGGCGAACGTAGTGCGGCGTCATGATGATCCACTCGGATCCCGCCTCGCGGAACGCCTTGAGGAACTTGGGATAGTCGTTCTTGACGATGCGTTCGCCCTGGCCGCAGTCGTTCACGAACTCGCTGATAACCAAGTCGGCCTTCACGCCAGCCACCTTGGTCGCGAAATGGTAGGGGCTGTCCGGCGGAACCGCCAGGAAGCTGTTGGAGCAGCGTCCACCCCACCCGTTCGAGACGAGGCGGATGTCCGCCTTCGGGAAACGCTTGCGAAGCCGCCGAATGAACTGCTCCTGCCACTTGTCCGAATTCGGCAGGAACCCGCACGCGGTCACAGAATCGCCCCAGGCAAGCACGGTGACGGTCTCGCCTGCATTGAGTTTCGCCCATGTGCGCGGCAACAGCTTCGCGGCCTGCGGGTCCTCAGACCGCACCGGCCTCGGCGGCGGCTCCAGCACCGGGAAGAGATTGCGCGGCTCGATGGACTTCGTCTGCGCGTCCACGAACACGTTGCCTATGCGCGCCTCGCCGTCTGCCAGCGCGGGCGGCTTGGGCGTTACGGTGGCTGGCTCGCCCTTGCGCAGGGTCAGCCGTCCGTTCGTGTCGCGCACGACCGAATCGATGCGGCGCATGCGGTATGCGTAGTCGATGGAGATTGGCGTATTCGTGCCGATGACTGTGGTATCCAGACGGTGTATGCCGCCCCACTGCGGGTTGACCTCGTAGTCGCGGCCTCTCTCGAGAAGCCGACCGTCCGGCATGGCGCGTATCGCCACCGATTCCATGTCGACGGCCCACCCGACCATGCATCCCTGCGCGATCACCGCCCTGAACCGGCACTCCTTCGCCCATACCGGAGTTTTCGACGGCGGCGGCAGACGCACATGCTTCTCGCCACTCACCGCCATACGAGGCGGCGGTTCTATCGCAAATGTCCCATTCAGTCCATCTGCCTCAACTTTGACATTCCACCCACCCGCCGGCACCATCGTGACGGCGAGGAACAGCGCTGTAATGCTCATTTATTTGCCTTTTGCATCGTGATTAGTTGAAATCTGGCATTGGAGGCGGCGGAAGGTTAAACGCCGCCATGACAAGCTTGCCGAGCGGATCGTCACGCAAAAGCGCCTCGTCGGAGAAGCCCTCGACGTCTGGCTCGCCTATCGGCATAGCCTTGTCCCGTTCCGTGATAGTCAGGTCCTTGGGCTGTTGTGCGGCCTTCGGGCTGTCGACCTGCTGTGGCGCTTCGCCGCCGCCCAGCTGTCCGACCGTCATGTTGCCAAATCCGTTGTTGATGTTGATGTCCATTTTTGTTCTCCGTGTTCTCGTTCACCTAGTCTACACCTGTGGCCTCAAAAGGTTACACGCAGATCCGACAAAATTTCCTTGAGTTTTTCCTTCGCGCGGTGGATGCGCACCTTCACCAGGTTCTCGGTGACTCCTGTCTGGGCGGCAATCTCGCGGATCGACATCTCGCCGATCTGGAACATCGTGTACGCATCGCGCAGGATCGGCGGCAACTTCGCAAACGCTTCCGAAAGGCGTCGGCGCAGGTATTCGGCATCCGAAGCGTCGTGGCCGGACGGCTGGACGGCCAGATCGGCGGACAGGACTGCTGACGCGCCGGACTCCGAGTCGTCGGAATCGCGTATCTCCGGCACGAAGGTAAGTTTCGCGTTATCGCGGGCAAGGTTCTTGCGCAAGTTGCGGGCGATGGTGAAGACGAGTCCCGAGACGTCGGCATCGTTGCTGCGCAGGTCGTCTTTCATCTTCCAGACCTTCAGGAAGGTGTTCTGGACGATGTCGCATGCCTCGTGGTACGGGCTGCCGGTCGCGACCAGCCAGTTGGTCAGTTTCGGCGCAATCGCCCTGTAGTGATCTTCTATCGTCATAAGTCCTCCAGCGTAACGCTGTCCAGCTCCTCTTCCTCTTTCTTGGCGTCCTGTATCTGCTTGGCCCATTTCAGGACCTCCGCAACCGGCTCGATTAGCGAGTCCGGAATGAAATCCTCAATCTTCCCCTTCGCGTAGAGGGCTCTGGCGAGCAGCTTGTCCTCCATGATCGGAATGCCCTCGGCGAGGGCTGTATCGCGTATGATCTTCGCTATTCGCCCGGAACCCATGGCGCAGATGCGCGGCAGAGGCGCCTCCTCCGCCTTGAAGCGGATGCCGACCGCGAGGCGCGTTGGATTGGTGACGACCACGTTCGACTGCTTGGCCGCCTTCGTCGGCTCCGGACCGTTCAGTATCTCGTCGCGGAACTGGCGCTGGGCCTGCTTGACCTCGGCGGATCCCTCCATCTCCTTGTACTCGCGCTTCACCTCGTCCTTCGTCATCATCATCTGCTTGGTGAAGTTGCGTCCCTGGAACAGGCGATCGACGATGGCGATCACGATGTACCCGAACGAGGTGTATATCGCAAGGCGCTTGAGCATGAGCTTCAGGCACGGGAAGATGTCGTCCGTGGTGCCGTAGCACATCGTGAGAAGCTCGGGGACGCTGGCCCAGATGATCTTGTAGAGAAGGTAGCCTAGGAAGCATACCTTCACGACGTTCTTCAGGAACTCGAAAAGGTTCTTCATGGAGAATATCTTCTTCGCGCCCTCCACCGGATTCAGCTTCTCCAACTTCGGGATTATCGGCTCGAACGTGAACAGGACTCCTATCTGCGCCATGTTGGCGACTATGCCTATCACCGCCGCGACAACCACGAAGATGAACGAATGCTTGCATATCACGAGGGCGGTAATTCCCATGGCCTCCTGGGTGGTGGCGAACGGGTCGCCGCCGAGACGCTGCCCGACGAAGGCGACAAGCTGCGAGGCGTCGTCCATGAGCGCGATGCCCATCCAGCCGAGGAGCGCGAAAAGGACGACGAGGATGGCCGTCGAGACGATGTCCTTCGATGTGCAGACCTGCCCCTTCTGCCGCGCGTCGCGCAGCTTCTTCGGGGTAGGCATCTCCGTCTTCTCGCCGCTCGATTCCGCCATCGCTATCCTCCCAGCAGCTTTCTTACGGGGTCGAGAATCGCGCCTTCCTTCGTGTACATCAGCATGTCCATGATGAACGGCAGGTAGACGATAAGCATCGCGACGCCGAGCGCGGACTTGACCGGCATCGACAGGAAGAACACGTTGAGCTGCGGCGCGGTGCGGTTCACCAGTCCGAGACCGAGCGTCGCGAGGAACATGACGATGATGACCGGCGCGGAGATCACCACCGTCGTGCGGAGCATCCCGTCGAGCGCGGTGAGGATCCTGACAGGCGCGTCAGACACGAAAGCGGGGAACACCGCATCAGCCGGAAACACCGGCCAGATCATGTAGCTATTGTAGAGCGCGCCGAGGAACAGGAATATCGCGCCACTCACGAAGAAGATGGTCGAGACGAGCTGCGTGAAGAATATGCCCGTGGTCGAGACCTGCGAACCGTTGAGCGGCGAATATACTTCGCCCATGGTCGCGCCTCGCTGGTTGTCGATGAAGTTACCAACGTTCTCCGCCACCCAGAACGGGATCGACGCGAAGAAGCCGATGAGGAACCCTATCAGCGCCTCCCGCGCAGCGAGAATCGCGAACATCCACCATGTCGGCTCACCAGGCGGCATCCCTGCCTTGACGGACGGTATCACCAGAACGGCGAGGCTGAGCGTCGCCACCCTCCGCGCTACGCCAGGAATCATCGACTCCGTCAGCGCCGGAAAGAGGGCGAACGCCCCGCCGATCCTCGCCATCGCGAGAACCGCCGCCAGTATCCACCTATGGAACTCTATGTAGGGCATGGGGTCTATCTCAACAGCGCGAAGTGGCTGAAGATGTCCTGCGTGTAGAGAAGCAGCGAGGAACCAAGCCATGACGCGCAGGCAAGAAGCGTGAGCGAGATGGCGATCAGCTTCACGGCGAAGCCGAGCGTCTGTTCCTGTATCTGCGTGAGCGCCTGGAGCAGCGAGACGAGGATGCCGATGACCGTCGCCACGACGATCGGGATGAGCGACAGCCTCAGGACTATGATGAGGCACATCTTCGCGTAGTCCAGGATCTGCGCATGGCTCATAGGAGATACCCCCTCACGAGTCCCTGGATGAGAAGCGTCCAGCCGTTGACCATTACGAAGAGCAGCAGCTTGAACGGCAGCGAGATGGTCACCGGCGAGACCATCATCATGCCCATCGCCAGCAGGATGTTAGACACTATGATGTCGATCGCTATGAACGGCAAATAGACAAGGAATCCGATCTGGAACGACTTCGTGAGCTCTGACACGCAGAATGACGGAAGCAGGATGTAGAAACTCTCGGGATCCACGACAGCCGGTTCCCCTTCCTTGCCCCAGAGCGTCTCGGCCGTGTTGATGAAAAATGCCCGCTCACGCGCAGCGGTATGCTCCGACAGAAACTTGCGGAACGGTTCCGCTGCCTTGCCTATGGCTTCGGTGCTTATCGAGAGCGCGGCGACCTGGTTTGTGGCAGTCGTACCCTGTTTGGCGGCACCGGCAGCGGCCGGAGCCGTCTTGGCCAGTTCCGCCTGCGCGATTCCCCACGATTCGCTCATGATCGGCGCCATTATGTAGAACGTCAGGATCATGGCGAGCGCGTTGAGGACCATGTTCGGCGGAATTGACTGGATGCCGAGCGCATTGCGGATGAGCGACATGACGACGACGATCTTCAGGTACGAGGTCGCGATCATCGCCACAAACGGCAGCAGAGACAACCCTACCAATAGGATAATCAGTGAAAATGGATCTGTCTGGAACATTGGTGGCTAGTGGTTAGTTGGTGGATGGTCATGGAGTTGGAGACTCGACGATGAACGCAGGCTGCTCGCCAAGACGATCAAGCCGACCGCGGGCGACCGTCTTGCCGCCCTGCGTCAGACGGAGCTGCCCAGACGCCTCGCCCTCGACACGGCGCGGATTCTCCGCCGCATCAAGGAGATCGCCAAGCGAAACGGTACAGGGCTCTGCCGCGACAACACGACAGCGGCCATCGTCTGCGAAAGGCGATACTCCCGTCTCGTCCACGACGAAACGCCCGTCCACGACAAGCCGCGGCGGAACGGAACCGATCTCGGGAACGAGCAGCGCGTCTCCTACCGAGAGCGACGCCAGGTCGGCCGGCGCGATCGCGAACGCAGCGTATTCGGTCAAGGCCGAAAACGTTTCGGCTCGAAGCTCGGAAGAAGTGAAATCAATATGCCGGAGGTTTCCGAACGCAGCGGTCACAGTGTCGGAACGCGTGAGGGAGAAGACGATGTCGTTGACTTGCGCGGACACGATTCGCGCATCAGAGGCCGATGGTTCCGCAAGACCGACGAGCCTGAGCTGCCGACGCACGGCGTTTTCGAGCAGCTGGAATAGCGGACCGCACTCCTTCTCCACGAGCGCAAGCAGGATGGGCTCTGGCACTTCGGCGCGATTGTCCCACAACTTGTCCAGCTCGGGGAAATGCGGCGAACGCGCCAGGCGAAGCAAGTGCTGCTCGTCTCCGAAAAGGATGGAGAGATCCAACGTGTCGCCAGGCTGGACGGCGCCGAGCCGTAACGAAACCTGCTCTTCGCCAAGACGACAAGGCAACGCGAACGCCGGAGAGTCCAGTATCTGGTCAGGCGTTGCCTTGACCCATCTGGGGATCGCAACCAGGATTTCAAGCGGTTTCATCTGTCTTTCCTTTCTTCGCTACGAGAGCGACCGCGACATGCCTGAAGGCCGGCGCATGTTCGGCGAGCGCAGTCTCGAGCCGCGGCAACGCGGCGGCGGCGGCCTGCGCGGCCGCAGCCGTAGCAGGCGTCACCGCGACGGTGAGCGTTCCGTCCTTGGCGGTCAGGGTGATGTCAGACCCGTCAAGCACGGTAGGCTTGAGGGTCATGCGCACCTCGCCTTCGCCCTTTACGAGCGATGGCGTGACGACAATCTGTCCAACCACGGCCTCCACAATCTGGTTGACCGTATCCACAATGACCTCGGTACGGGCTGTCGCGGCGGACACGGCGGCAACTTCGGGCGAAGCCTGCACGGTAACGCCAAGCGCCTCTGGCGCAGCCACCTGGACAGGCGCGGCCTGTAGAACAGCAACCTTCTCCGGCTCGTCTGCGGAATCAATGGGCCGCACCGACGCAGGTTTGTCGGCTGCTACGGACACAGGCTTGTCAGCGGTCACGGCCGCTGGCTTGTCGGCTGCCACGACCGATGGCTTGTCGACTGACACGACTGCTGGCTTGTCAACTACCACGGCTGCGGGCTTATCGACTGTCACGACTGCTGGCTTGTCGGCTACGGTTGCCGTAGAAGGCAATTGGGCGGAAACCTTGGATTCGGAAGCAATAAATTGCGTCCCTCCCGCATCTCGCAACGGTTCCTGCCCACGTACGGGAGGGTCGCAGCTTGCTGCGACCGGATTCTGCGGCTGGATCGCAGGCTTGTCAGCTACCACAACCGATGGCCCGTCGACTACCACGACCTCAGGCTTGTCAGCTACAACGGCCGCGGACTTGTCGGCTACAACGGCCGCTGGCTTATCGGCTGGCACGACCACTGGCTTGTCAGCTACCACGGCCGCAGGCTTGTCAGCTGCCACGACCACTGGCTTATCGGCTGTCACGACCGCAGGCTTATCGGCTGTCACGACCGGTGACTTGTCAACTACCACGACTGTTGGCGTGTCAGCTACCGAAACTGTTGGCTTGTCAACTACTACGACCGCAGGCTTGTCAGCTGCCACGACCGGTGACTTGTCAACTACCACGACTGTTGGCGTGTCAGCTACCGAAACTGTTGGCTTATCAACTACTACGACTGTTGGCGTGTCGGCTACCTCGACTGTTGGCTTATCAACTACTACGACCGCAGGCTTGTCAGCTGCCACGACCGGTGACTTGTCAACTACTACGACCGCAGGCTTATCGACTACCGAGACTGTTGGCATGTCAACTACCACGGCTGCAGGCTTGTCAGCTACCACGACCGCAGGCTTATCGGCTGTCACGACCACTGGCTTGTCAACTACCACGCTCGCAGGCTTATCGACTGTCACGACCACTGGCTTGTCAGCTGTCACGACCACTGGCTCATCGGCCGTCACAACCGCTGGCTTATCAGCTGTCACGACCACAGGCTTGTCGACTACCGAAACTATTGGCTTGTCAACTACCACGACCGGAGGCTTGTCAACTACCACAGGTGCGGGCTTGTCGGCTGCCGAAACTGTTGGCTTGTCAACTACCACGGCCGCTGGCTTGGCGGCTACGGTTGCCGTAGATGGCAACTGGGCGGAAACTTTGGATTCGGACGCAATAAATTGCGTCCCTCCCGCATCGCGCGACGGTTCCTGCCCACGTACGGGAGGGTTGCAGCTTGCTGCGACCGGATTCTGCTGCTGGATCGCTGGCTTGTCGACTGCCACGACCACTGGTTTGTCAGCTACCACAACCGCTGGCTTATCGGCTGCCACGACCACTGGCTTATCGGCTGTCACGACCACTGGCTTGTCGGCTACCACGACTGTTGGCTTATCGACTGTCACGACCGCTGGCCTGTCGACTACCACGACTGTTGGCGTGTCGGCTACCACGACTGTTGGCGTGTCAGCTACCACGACCGCTGGCTTGTCGGATACTACGGCCGCAAGCTTGTCAACTATGGTTACCGTAGCCGGCAATTGGGCGGCGACCTTGGATTCGGATGCAATAAATTGCGTCCCTCCCGCATCACGCAAAAGGTTCTGCCCGTTTACCGGGATGTCGCGACCTCGCATCGTGTCCTGCCCACGTACGGGAGGGTCGCAGCTTGCTGCGACCGGATTCTGCTGCTGGCCAACCGACTTGTCAACGACCACGCTCCCAGACTTATCGGCTGCCATTGCCATGATGTTGCCATCTTGTGCGACCTGACGCGGCATGTCGGCAACTGCCAATGAAGCGCGAAGGGCCTGTGCGGCCGCACGTGTATCTGCATCGGCCATTGCAGTCTCGAAACGGCGAATGGCATCAAAGGATGGTTGCGGCGTGTCATGCCTTTCCAGGAACGACTCCGGCAAGACGAGAGGGGCAAGTCCAGACGCATCTGCCATCGTCAAAGTCGGTGCCATGACACCTCCAACATCGAAACTAACTGCGTCCACGTTCATATCTCCTCTTTTCTAACCGTGAAATCCTCAAGCTCGCCTTCTGCACGAGCCTCCTGCGCCTTCGCGTCTTCAGCGAGCCACGCTGCGCGATGCTCGTCGATCTTCATCCTGTTCTTCGTGGCGATGTTGAGGTTCTGGCGCGCCACTTCGGTCGCTTCCTCGCGTGCCTTTCGTTCAGCCTCGGCGCGAGACACGTTGTCGGCCTTCAGCGCACCTTCCTCGTCAATGCGCGCAACGCCCTCGTTCGCCATATCGATCTGCTCGCGACTCACCGTGCGGCCGATTACCGCCGCGTATATCCTGTCGCGCCGCTCCTCCTTCGTCGCCTCATATTCGGCAAGCTCACGCTTCCGCGCCGCCAACGCCTCCTCGGCGGCGGAGAGCGCCTGCCGAGCGGCAGTGAGTTCGCCCGTTGCGCGGTCTTCGCGCATCGTGCGGATCCTCAATAGTGGCTGGAGCGTGTACATTTTAGTGGCTAGTGGCTAGTTGTTAGTGGCTAGTGGCTCTATGACACCGCCTCCTTGAGCTTGCGGATGGAATCGTCGTAGGTCGGCTTTTCGTCTAGGCCCTGGCGGAGGAACGCGTTGATGGCTGAATTCTTGGCGATCGCCTCGTCCGTCTCGGGATCGGCCCCCTTCTTGTATTCGCCGATCTTAAGGAGGAGCTCGACCTCGGCGTACTTCGCCAGCAGCGCGCGTAACTTCGCGGCGGCGACCTTATGATCCTTCGGGATGATGGCGGACTGGCAACGCGAGACTGATGCCAGAATGTCGATTGCGGGATAGTGGTTCATCTGCGCGAGCTTGCGCGAGAGGATGATATGTCCGTCGAGAATGGAGCGCGTCTCGTCCGCGATCGGCTCGGTCATGTCGTCGCCCTCCACAAGAACAGTGTAAAGCGCCGTGATGGAGCCCTTCGACGAGTTGCCCGCGCGCTCCATGAGGCGCGGTAGCTCGGAGAATACGCTCGGAGGGAAGCCGCGCCGCGTCGGCGGCTCGCCTGCGGCGAGTCCGATCTCGCGCTGCGCACGGCCGAAGCGCGTAACGGAGTCCATGAGCAGAAGCACCTTCATTCCCTTGTCGCGGAAGCTTTCCGCGATTGCCGTCGCCACGTATGCGGCCTTGAGGCGCTCCATGGAGGAACGGTCGGACGTGGAGATCACGAGAACCGACTTCTTCAGGCCTTCCGGCCCCAGATCCTTCTCGATGAACTCGCGCACCTCGCGTCCGCGCTCGCCGATGAGGGCGAGCACCGTCACTTCCGCCTCCGTGTTGCGGATGATCTGGGCGAGAAGCGTGGACTTTCCGCCGCCCGCCGCCGCGAAGATGCCCATACGCTGGCCCTCTCCGCAGGTAAGCAACCCGTCGATCGCGCGCACGCCTAGCGAGATGGGAGTGGATATGATGCGGCGGTCGAGAGGCGACGGCGGATCGGCATATACCGGATAGTAGCCGTCAGGCCGCAACGGCCCTTTCTTGTCTGCGTCCATCGGACGACCGAGGCCGTCAAGGACTCGTCCGAGAAGGTTCTTGCCCACGGGCACCATCTGCACGCGGCGAGTGGGAATCACCTCGGTCTCGCCGCTGATGCCTATCATCGCGCCAAGCGCGGTCAGGAGGACAGCCTCCCTCGTGAAACCAACGACCTCCGCCTGCACCTCGTGCTCCTCCCACGGATTCCTCAGAATGCACACTTCTCCGATCTTGACGCCGGGGGCACGGACGCCTTGATGATCGTGCCGACCACCTGGATGACCTTGCCCTTCACGTCGATGGGCTGCGCGTCCTCCACGGCGCGGTTGAGCACTTCGGGAATGTAGTCGAAGATTCCGCCCATCAAGTCCCCCTCGCTATGTGCCGCTGAAGCGATTTCTCGATGGCGGCAAGCTGAGTATCCACCGAGGCGTCGGCGACGCCGGCCTCCGTCTCCAGGATGCACGCCGGCCCCTTGAGGCGAGAATCCTCGATGACGTCGAAGCTCTCCACGGTAGGATAGTCCTGGCGGAGCGCGGCGACGCGCTCCTTCACCACGCTCACCATCTCCGGCGCGACCTTCAGGGTGACGTGCCGCTGCGTGCGGATGACGGCGTTCAGGGTCTTGCGGACTATGTTCACGACCATCTCCCTGTCGCCGACCTCCACGACAAAAGACTTTAGGGCCTTCAGCACGACATCCGCCATCTTCTGTTCGACGCCTTCCATGAACGCGACGGAGGAATCGAGGAGATCGAGCTTCTGCATCGCGATCTCCATCTTGCCATCGGCAAGTCCCTTCTCGTAGCCGCGTTTCTTCTCCTCCTCGAACGCGACCTTCGCCTCCTCGCGGATGCGAGCGGCATCGGCCTCCGCAGCCGCTATGATCTCTTCAGCGGAACACACCGTGGCCACCTCGGTCGCCTTGACGATACGGCGATCGGTTGCAATGGTAAAATCGGGTTTGTTCACGAGCAGCATAGCGAATACGCCTCCGGAAATTTGAGCTTGAGAAGCCGTGTGAGCGATTTCTGATTGAAGATTGAGGATTGAGGATTGAGGATTGATGATTGAGGATTTGCTGCGTCCGAATACGTCTTGGGAAGCTTCAGCTTGAGCCGGGCGACAAGAGACGCAGGCAGCGAATCCAAAAGGGACAAAAGAATATGCCAGCCCAAACGCCCTATTTCGCCGAGGCTCCCCTCTTCAATCTTAAATCCTAAATCTTCAATCTCAGATCCCTCAAAGTACGCCACATATCCGAAGACATCGGGATAGATGCCGGGAAGCGCAGCCTTGAGAGCGCGTACGTCCGCGCCGCTAGTGACGCCGCGAAGCTTCTTTGCGCATGCGAGCGCGCCAAGCCACTTGGCAACGGACTCGAGCGTAGCGCCGTCCAGAAGCAGCAGCCGACTGCCGTCGTCCTTTGGAAACGTGTGAAAGCATGGCTCGACGCCTAGTGACGCGAGGACGTAGCGCTTTACGCGAGGCGATCCCATCACACTCTGCACCATTGCGCCGCTACGCGAAAGCAAGTCCTCCACCCAGCTAGCATGCACCTGGGGGGCGAAGTCCCACAGGAAGTCGCGTACGCGCGGCCAGAGGAGCCGGTCCGACACCAGCCCGCGTGCATCTTCAACCGTTATGTCAGTCGCCTTCGCCATATGATGCTATTCAACAACTATCTAACCACCAAGCCACCTAGCTAGCCAGCCAGGCCCTTCCTGCGCCCTTCCTGGCCTCAAGATAGCGATTCCAACGTGCGGCAGCATCGCGCTTGCGGCCTAGCGCCTGCAAGGCGCGCGTTTCGAGAACGGCTGCGGCGTGCGCAAGATTTGGCGGCACATCCGCCACATGAATGACCTCAAGGGCACGCGCGGCGTCGCCATCGCCGAGAAGCAGTTCCGCCAGCGCAATGGCGGAGATGCCGTCGCGCGGCTCCTCCTCCACCAACGCCTCGCAGACGACAAGAGCACGCGAACGCTGTCCGTGCCGCATGAACATCCATGCCGCCGTCATGAGGAACTGTCTTTCGTCTTCTGTCATTTCTTGGGACTCTCGTCCTTGAATATGGTCACCTGGATCTTGTCGTGAGAGAGGCCCTCTATGGCGTTCTTCACGAGACCCTTCACAGAAGGCACGATTTCGGTCAGGTCGGCGTCCCAGCGCGAACGAATCGCCACGGCGGCCGAAGACGGGAGCGCGTTTCGCGCGAACGGATCGTTCTCCGGAAGGACGACATGCACGCGCGCGTCCACCACGCCGTCGATCATCGATATCGTGCGGGCGATATCCTGCGCGAGGGCGTCCATGAAGCGGATACGCTCTTCGCTCGGCGACGATATCATGCCGGTCTTCTTGAACACCTCCGCGATTCCCTGCCTGGGCTGGCGCGGAAGTCCCTGCCGCTCAAGGAGGTTCACCGCCTGGGCGAACTTCGACTCGACGACCATGACGTTCCACGTCCCTTCCTCGCCGGGTGCCTTGTGGCAATCGATGCCCGCGTCCAGAAGCGCGGCCATGACAAGGTTGGCCTGCCGTTCCTCCAATCCGGAATGGAGCGTCGTCTCCTTGTCGCACCCGGCGAAGAACAAGCAAATGACTGCAATAAGCATGCCTATTGTTTGGTGCCTGGTGCTTGGTGCTTGGTGCTTGGTGCTTGGTCCGGAACCAAACGGGCAAACATGCGCAGGGCGCATGAAATCTTCCTGCATAAAATCAACAATCTGTCTTTTTTCCATTACAGTTCCTTTCTTCTGCCCGTTACCGCACTAAGCACTAGGCACTAAGCACCAAGCACTACTGATTCTTCACCAGCGTCTGGATCGCGTTCGAGGACTTGTCGGCGACCTTCGTGACGACCTCCTGCTGGAACGCGAGGTTCGCCACCTCGTACTGCAGCTCGACCAGATCGCGTGCCGATGGCCCGTGCATCCTTTCGAGCTGCGAAAGAGCCCGTATGCGGTGCAAGATGCCCTGGTTGTTCGCCTGCGCGCTGCGCCAAGCCGCCGTCGCCTCCGATGCGAACGGTATTGGGTCTACGGACGCAACGGCCTGCGGCCCTCCCACCCCCATTGCAGCCTGGAAACGCGCAACAGCGTCCGGGTCGGCGACGGCCGCAGAGGCCTGCGGCCCTCCCGTCGCGGACACAGCGCCCAGCTGCGATGGCGAATGAGTCGTCGCCACACTGCGTATAGCCTCCACTATCACTGATTCTGTCATGTGAGCAAGTCCTTTGCGAGCTGTGCCGCCGCTGGATCGGCGGACTGGTTCGCGGCCTCCTCAAGAGGGACTCGGGCCTCTGCGGTCCGCCCCATCCTGACAAGAGCCATTCCCTTGAATGCCTTGAGCATAGCCGCGTCTGGGAAACGCGGTATCGCCTCGTTGTCTAGATATTCCACGGCGCCCTTGAAATCGAGCATGCTGATGAAGAGGATGGCGTTCGCCGATGCGACGGACGCCTCCTCCGGGCGAAACGCCCCGAGCGCCGTGAGTATCTTCGCGGCGGATCGGAAGCGGTTCTGCCCTGTCGCCATCAGGGCGACGTTCAACAAGAGCCGCGCCTCTTCGGGCGTAAGGTCGAACATTAGCGGAAATTGGACGCGATGGAGTTCAACGCGTCACCCATGTTCTTGTTGATGTTCGTCATCGTGGTGAGCGCAAGATTCCACTGCTGCAGGTCGTACTGAAGCTGCTGGAGGTTGGCTTGCACGTCGGGATGCTGCTGGTAATTTTCCAGCGACTCCTTAAGCCGGGCCTCCATGGCGGACGCTGCGTTGAACAGGGCATTGTAAACCGAGTCCGTGTGGATGAAGTTGCCGCCTTCGATTGCCCCAGCGGACACGCGCTCGTAGTGGCGCTGCTGAAGCTTGAGCGACGGACTTGGAATGTTGTCGCTTATCGGCTGAAGTGGTGATTGAGTTGCCATTTTGCTTTTCCTGTTTTTTGTTTGCTGTTGAACGTCGCCTTTCGGCTACGCTTTTCGCGCTTCCCCGTCCACCCGGACGGTCAGGCGCAAAATTTTCCTTGCGATGGTATTGGCATCCATCAATGCCTCTGCCTTCGGAAACTCGTCCGGCGGCAGGCCTGCCTTCAATGCCGCCTCCAGCCGTCGTCCCAACGCCACCAGCACGGCGTCGTACCGAACGAGCGCATCATGCGCATCCGGCCCCGCCAGCTCCTTCTCTATCTCCAGCAGCAGCAGAGGTTCTTTCACGGCTTCCATGTGAACCTCCCGGTTGAGTTTGTGATCGTAACTGAGTCGGACTCAATCTTCAGGACTATCGAATCACCCACCGGCGCCCCCTCCATGATGCGCCGTCCGTCACGCAGGACAAGGCACGGATATGGCGTTGTGAGGATACCGCAGATGGGGAGCGGAGACACTACGTTTGCCTTCTTGGATCTGCGACGATGATACGATGCGCCCGGCACCGCTCCCCCATCTTCGTCCACTGCCTCGTGCACTACACCGTCATTCGCCAACACGACCCCTGCGACGTCTACGTTCACGACCTTAGGCACGTCGGCGGAGATCGCTTCAAGCATCTGCCGTAGATTAGTGGCTTTTCCGGAAAGGACGGCCACGCGGCTTGTTACGGCCGAAACGCACATCTTCGTTTCGCCAACGAGCGCAAGCGTGTCGGCGACCGCCGTCTTCAGCGATTCGTCGTCGGCAAAATCAAGTTCGACGCCAGGCTTCGCGGCGTATGCCTCGGCTGTTGCCGTCAGGCGCTCGGCGCGCGTCGTGAAGTTGCCCACCAGGACAGCACGATTGTTGCGGTTCGTGGTGGAGAGTCCGTAACGCGCCACGATCGCGGCAAGCGGGTCTTCGCTAGCCGTGTTGTGGGGAGCCGACGTCTCGGAGGCGTCCGGCGGCGCGTTGTGGACAACGCGCCCTACCAGTTCCTTCACCCGAGGCTCCAGCCGATCACGGAAATACCATCCGAACCCGGCCAAGATCAGCAGCAGCACGACAACCCAGATCAGACAGCCGAAGCAACCGTGTCTCTTCTTCTCGGATTCCCCAGCGCCATCTGCCGGAGCCGGCGTCGGCGTTTCTCCCCCTTCGTCGCGCTTCTCTTCATGATGCTCAGGCTCTTCCTCTTCTTCGCGTTTTGGCGCTTCAGAACTTGGCCACACGAGTTCCCCCCACGGAGAATCAGATGGGCCGACCGCAAAAGAGGTGGAACCGCGCACTGTCACGTGGAAAGGCTCGAGGGGTTCGCCGCCGAACTTAACGCCATCCGCCGACGCCTCGATCTCAAGCGGCTCGTCGCCCAACGTGGCGTCCGCCAGCACGATGTCGCATGTGTCGGACTTGCCGAGCGTGACGGCAACACCCTCCACGAGCGCGATTTCCGCGCCCTTGTTGGGCCCCTCGACTATCTTCAGCAGAAAATTCATCGTTTCTTCAAACTCTCAAACTCTCAAACTTTCAAACTTTCAAACTTCATAACTTCATCCTCCCGAGCGGCTGGATGTTGATCTCTGCGCTCAGCTCCTGGAACGAGAGCACCGGCAGCTCGTAGTAGTCCTTCTCGATCATCTTCCTGAAGTAGCGGCGGATGTCGACGGAGACGATGATGACGGGCTTCTGCGGAATCTTGTTCAGGTCGCCGATGGTCCGCTTGACCACGGCAAGTATGGAGCGGACTGTCGCCGGATCCATGGCGAGGTACGAGCCGCCGGACGTCTGGCGGACGGACTTGCGGATCTTCTCCTCCAGCGACGGATCGAGCAGGTACGCCGCCACGATGTTCTGCCCGCCGGAGAACTTGTAGGAGATGTAGCGGCTCAGCGCGGCGCGCACGTACTCGACGAGCAGCACCGTGTCCTTCTCCTTCTGGCCCCATTCGATGAGCGTCTGCGTGATGCGCTTCAGGTCGCGTATCGAGATGCCCTCCTGGACCAGACGCTGGAGGACGTCCGTGATCTTCTGGAGCGGCAGCACGCGCTGCACCTCCTTGACGAGTTCTGCCGCCTCCTTCTCCATGTGGTCGAAGAGAAGCCGCGTCTCCTGCAAAGAGAGGAACTCGTGCGCGTAGCGGCGCAGGACGCCGGAGAGGTGGTAGGAGAGGACGCCGCCAAGGTCCAGCGACCTGATGCCGGACTCGTCCAGCCGCGGCTTGTCCTCCTCCTTCACCCAGCATGTATCGTGCCCGGCAAGGAACGGCTTCCCCGTCTCGAACGCCACGCCCGTGGCCGTCAGGTTCTCGACATCCTCCAGCGCGAACACGAAACCCTTGCGGAGCGCGCCCTCGGATACCGGCACCTCGTTCACGAGCAGGCGATAGCGTCCATCGCTCAGCGCCGGGTTCAGCGAGAGGTTGATGCCGGGGAACGGCACGCCGAGGTCGTGGTACAGGGCACGGCGAACCGACATGATCTGGTCGTTGAGCGTCTCGTACGACAGCGCATTGCGCACTTCGGCGTCGATGTCCACGGTCAGCGGCGTCACCATCGAGAAGTCGTCCCCGTCCTTCTTCTTCGGCCTGGGCGCGCCGCCCTCTGACGGCGCGGCGGCAGCCAGCGGATCCTCTCCCTTCGCCGCCCGCGCCGCGGCGATCTTCGCCTTCAGCATGAGGCTGTAGCCGACTGCGGCCACGAACACCGCCAGCCCGAATATCTGGACCTTCGGGAATCCTGGGATGAGGCCGATCGCCACCAGCATCAGCGCGCCGAGCAGGATCGCCTTAGGCTGCGCGAAGAACTGGTTGATGATGTCCTGGCCGAGAGGCTTGTTGTCCACGTCGCCAACGCGCGTGACGATCACGCCGGAGGTGATGGAGACGAGCAGCGCGGGAATCTGCGAGACGAGACCGTCGCCGATCGTGAGGATGCCGTACTTCGTGATGGCCCAGCCGACCTCCTTGCCGTTCATCAGCACGCCCACGCAGATGCCGCCGACGATGTTGATGGCCGTCATGATGAGGCCGGCGATCGAGTCGCCCTTCACGAACTTCATGGCGCCGTCCATCGCGCCGTAGAGCTGGCTCTCCTTTGCGAGCTCGTTTCGCCGCTGCTTGGCGGTCTCCTGGTCGATCGCGCCGGCGCGCAGGTCGGCGTCGATCGACATCTGCTTTCCGGGCATGGCGTCCAGCGTGAAGCGGGCCGCCACTTCCGAGACACGTTCCGAGCCCTTGGCGATCACGACGAACTGCACGATCGTGATGATGAGGAAGATGACCGCGCCCACCACGAAGTTGCCGCCCACCACGAAGTTGCCGAACGTGTAGATGATCTCGCCGGCGTCGGCCTTGAGAAGGATGAGTCGCGTCGTCGTCACGTTCAGCGCCAGACGGTAGAGCGTGGTGAAAAGGAGCATGGACGGGAACGTGGAGAACGCGAGCGCCCGCGGCAGGTAGAGCGAGAGCATCAGCATCACCGTCGAGATCATCAGGTTGATGGAGATCAGCAGGTCCACCATCGGGGTGGGCAGCGGGATGATCAGGAGGCCGATGATGCAGACCACCAGGAAGGCCAGCACCAGATCGCCGAAACGGCTGAACACGTTAGAGAAGTTCGTCAGTTTCATCACGTCTCCAGCAAAGCCATCCGGTAACGCTCGAAGAGGTCTGTGTCTGCGAGCAGCGTTTCGATTTCGTGGGCGGCCGCGTCCGCCGCAGCCGATCCGCGCCCGCGCAGCGTATGCGCCGCCTTGCGGGCCGTGTTGTTGAATCCGCTGGGCGTGCGCAGCATCGTAGAGTTGCCTGCGACCATGGCGGACATGATCTCGCCGGACACGGCGCGGTCAGACGGGAAGAGCGCATCCACCGCCTGGGAAACGGTTGTCGAACCGGGAAGCAGGGCGCGCTGCGGCTGTCCGTTGACGGGCGAATCCATCACCTCGGCGAACGATGCGTTGCCGATGCCAGTGTCGAAGCGAAGCGGCTCGGTGGTGCGAGAGACGTTCAGGCTCATCTTGCACCTCCGAATTCCTGCGCGATGCGCCATAGGACGGCGAACGCCTGGTTGACCACCGGCAGCGTCACGGCCCTCTCCTTGAGCCTTGCCGCAAACACCGCCGTCCCGCTGCGGGCAAGATATCCCACCCTCAAGCGAAGACCGGTCCGCGCCTTGGGATGCGCGTATGCTAGCAGCGCCTTCGTCCGCTCCGCGTCAAGATATGCCGGAACCGTCACCGCCATCACGAGCTCGCCTTCGACGTACTCGAAGCGGAGAGCATACCCGTTCTCGAAAGCGATCACGGCCGTGCCGCGGTCATTTAGCGCGAGACCGGGGAGACCTGCGGCCTTCCCGAAGTCGCCCACGAGGGCAGCTATCCAGCCTGGCGCCATCATGCCGACTCCTCCCGCTCGTTCTCTTCCGTGATGAGGCCGTCAAGATGCTCCTGGGCCGCCTCTATCATCTGCTGGCGGTCGCCCTCCTTCGCAAAGAGGCGCGGCGACAGCTGACGGAATATCCAGGTCAGCTCCCTCGTGAAGTCCATCTGCGCCAGAAGCTTCCTCATGCCGCACTCCCCGACAAGATTCGCGATCGCCGCCGCCGACACGAACGCCTGCTCCGTGAGCTCGAGAACCTGGCCTGTGAGCTGCTCGCCGTTAAGGGCGCAAGGCTCCCCGAACTGCATTCCCATGCGCGCGGACAGCTGAGACAGCTTCTCCATCACGGTCTGCAGCACCTGCACGCACTGAAGATCCGTGAGTATCCGTCCGAGCGCCTCCCTCTCCATAGACGGAGACGACGAGGCGAGATCCTTGCCGCAGCCCGCGATGAGGAACGCTATGGCGTCGGAAAGGCCGGCGGCGCCTCGCGCGGCAATGAGCGAACGGAAGCAGTCCTGAGGCTTCGTGAAGCCCACCACCTCGCTCCTGTACATGTCGCGAAGACCCTGCATCTCCTCCGGCGACGTGGCGCGGGCGTTCACCTCCTCGGCGAGATTGATGCCGGCCTTGATCTCAGCGCCCTTCTCCGACATCAGCTGCGTACGCGCCTGGCGGACGAGATTCTTCAGCTCCGTCTCGCCCTCGCCGAGCATCTGCTCCATCACGTCGAGCATCGCGAACTGGTGGCTCGGATCGGTAGACTCCCTCGCAAGCTCCTTGAGAAGGCCGTCCACGCTCTGGCGGATACCGGCAGACTGCATCTGGCGGCAAGCCTGCAGCAGCTTCAGCAGCTTCTCCTGGCCCGGCATGTCGGGCATCATCGCGTTCCACGCCTCGAGCGCGCGAACAAGCGCAGAACGCGAACCCTGCATCTCGCCCATCTTGCGCTCCGCCGTCTTCTTCGCCGTCTTCTCCTCGAACTGGAACGAAAGCTCCTCCATCGAGTCCATCAGCTCCGCCATCGGGTCGGACTCCACGACAACCGCAGTGCCCATCAGCTCGCCGCGCTGCACCTCTGCCGCCGCAGGACGCTGCGCCTCCGCCATCTCGCGCATCTGCATCGCTTCCGCGCCGGCCGCATACGTCTGCCGGAGGATCTGTGCCGCGTCAAACGCCATCAGCAGGCCCTCCCGAAGTGCTTAGTGCTTAGTGCTTGGTGCTTGGATCCTTCGACCCACACGAGACAGGGGCCGTGGAAATGGAGCAGCAGATCCTTCGGGCCGCGCGGCAGTAGGACGTCGAGAATGCCCAGCTTCGGACAGTAGCCGGTCGGGCGGTTGCCTGTCCACGCCACCACCGCCTCTATCCTCGCGGACAGCGTATCGCCGTCCGTCACCTGTATCCGCACAGTACGTCCGGCAGTAGCCAGCACGAGCCACTCTTGCCTGAATTCCGTGACGCAGATCGCACTGCGCACGCTCATGGGCACAGGCCTTACGGTCTGTGCGCCAGCCCATGCTTCGGCCGGCGCCACGAGCACCTTCTCCGAGACGGCAAAGACCGGCTCCGCGCATGGTATGTGAGTCAGGAACGGACGGCTGACGGTAGAGCATTTCGCGGCTGCGCTCGTCTCCACCAGATCGAGGCGACCGCGGTCTGGCACACGCCATCCCCTGCGGCGACGGCGGACGGCATCGCCGAAGAAAGCCGCCGGCTGCGCATGGCCCATGAGCCATACGCCCGCGCCCACCTCGGCAAACCCGTTCGCGATTGTTACCAGAACAGCCATCCAGACTTCTCTTCCTTTGTTTCCTTCGCCTCTTCGGCCTTCTTCTTCTCCTCGGCCGCCTTCTCGTCGGCCTCGGCCTTGCGGCGCCGCATCACGACCTCCGCCTTCTCCGCATCGAACCGATCCCGCTCCTCGTTCTCGATGCGCTTCCACTCGTACTTGTCCTCGTCGAGACGGTACTTGCCGCGCTTCCGGTCGAACTGGCGCATCTCGTAGCTGTGGTCGAGCTCCGCCTCGCGCCGCTTGTAGGCGTCCGCCGCCTTCTGCTGGCTGCGGACACGCGCATGCTCGCGCTCGAGGTCGCGCTGCTTGCGCTCAATGTCGCTCCCGTGCGCGTCGTCTTCAAGCACCTCCTCCTCTACGATGTCCCTCAGGCGTGTTGCCTGTAGGCGCGCAAGCGCCTCTGCGTCGAGGTCGACAATGTGCGGCGTAAGGACGAACATTCGCTGCACCGTCTCTTTCCGCGTCGACTTGCCGCCGAATATCCAGCCGATCCACGGTATGTCACGCAGATACGGTATGCCCCAGCCTGCGGACTCCTCGATGTCGCGCAGATATCCCGCAAGCATTATCGCCTCGCCCTCGAACACGGCTGTCTGCGTCTGGAGCGACGACGCGCGCGTCATGGGCATCGCGTCCACGGTCACGGACTCGAACCCGCCGTCGTCAAGGCGGAGCGAGAGCCACACCTGGCTGTTGACGTTGGAGCCTGGCATAGGGACGATTCTCGGCTTGATCTGGAGCTTGGTTCCGGCGCTCACCTCCTCCAGCGTCGCCACCTCCGTACCGACGACGCGAGCGTGATAGCTCTGGGAGTCGGACATCTCTGCAGCGAGGTTGTTGACCGTGAGCAGCATGGTGCGAGAAATGTTGCGAGCCTTGCCCTTCTCCTTCAGCGCCGTCAGCGATGTCGCAAGCGCGTATGCGGAGTGGATGTGGGTCACGGCGCCCGCGAGTCCCTTGCCTGCGATGTTCTCGGGCGAGAACAGGTTCGCAGCGTTCTGCCCGGCGCCGATGTCGGAGTGCCCGTACGCCGTCGAATACGCCAGCGACAGCTGCCAGTCCAGCGCGTCCTTCTGCGAGAGCTCCACCGTCGTGACCGCTATCTCGACAAGCTTCTGCGGAACGTCCAGCTGCTTGATCAGCTTTTCGTACATCGGCATGCGCGAAGCGACGTCGCGCACGATGACGGCGTTCATGCGGTTCTCAGGGCGTATGATAGGACGAAAGGCCGCCGTTTGCGCCGCATCGAAGCTCGACACGTTATTCGTCAGCGACGCCTCGCGCGTCTTGAGTTCGGTTCCCCCGTTCATCATCTCTTCGAGAAGATGCGCCACGCCTTTGATCGTGGCCGTGGACTCTGGCGAAGAGACGCCGAACGAGACGTTGTCCGCCCATGTGTTGATGAGCGGAAACATCCGCGTCTCGACCTCGTTGAACGTCCTCAGTTCGCGCAGCTTGTCGGCCTTCGAGATCGTCTCGGAGACCAGCATCACGTAGCGTGGCGGTCCCGACACCATGACGAGCTCGTCGTTGGAAGTCGTCTTGAGCGGGAAACGAGAGTCCTCGACGCCCAGTTCGGCGAGCATGGTCCTAACCTCCCCCGCCTTCATGTACTTGAGGTCGATGAGCAACGTCTGTATCTCTCCAGCACCATATAGGTACAGCGCCGCGCCGTCGTAATACCAGGTGAGATTGTGCACCGTCGCAAGACGACGGAGGAATTCCGCAGGGGGCACATCCTTGAAGTCGCCGGAGAAGGTGCCCTGGACGCTGTCGGACATCACCAGGGAGATACCCTCTGCCGTCGCGAACGTGTCGAGAGCCGTCCTCAGATCCATGTCGCGAGCCACCAATGTGTACTTGGGCGCAGCCCATGGGATGTCCGCTGCAGAGGCGAAGAGAGGCGCGAGGCACGCCACGAGAACCGCAAGCCACCCGGCTGCGACCCGGCATTTCCACGCTTTCACATATTCACATTTCCACATTTCCACGCTCTCCCTCTAGGGCCTTATCATCATTTCGGCTAACGGCATCCCGGCGGCAGCGCCTTCGTCGCGTCGTTCCGCCACCCTATCGCGCCACCAGTCGCAGGAGTCCATAAAAGATTCGAAGAGCCGCACCAGCTCCTGCCCGCCAGCGTCCGCCGAAGCGTCCTGCCACAGGAACGCCGCCCCGTCGCCGTATGTCAGCACAGCCTCCTCGCGCAACATCCGCCCCGCCGCATAGCCCGCAAGCGTCGGCAGCTTTCCGGCATCGTCGGTCAGCCGCTGCGAAAGCACAAGGCGGTCGCCCGTGACTGACGCCAACACCTCGGCATCATCCACGCGCAACGTGACCGCAAGCGCACCATCGGGTATCCGGTCAGGATATCCGATCGCCTCAGCCAAACGTTCTATCGCTGTTCTGGCCATTTGACTTTTAGATTATATCAAATTTTTGGCATGAAGATTGGCATTACTTGATAAATTTCATTACGCCCCAACCTGTCCCACTTGGCTAAGGTTACACCTGCATGAAACCGCCAGGCATCGGCGCAGACAGAACGTCGGATGCCTCAGACGCACTGGCCATTGTTTCGGCGAGAAGTCCCTTGTTTTCGACAATGCTGCGCCGCGTCGCAAGCTCGGAATTCGCCAAGTCGCGGTCTGCGCCGCGCGATGCGAGCGTCCGCTCGCTCACGCCGGCATGGATCTCCTGGCTGGTGCGTATCGTCCCCGCCCCCACATGCTGGTTGATGGCGGCGGCGTTGCGGTCGAGGATTTCGCGGATCTGCTGGCGCGAAAGCGGCTTGATGCTGCGCTCGTGAAGACTCTTGTCGACCGGCTTTGCCGGCATGAGGCCCAGCTCCTCGCGGACCCGGTTCAGCTCATCCGCTGCCACTCCTCCACTCCTCAGCGCATTGACGAACGCGTTCTTGATCGCCAGCACCTCCAGATGCGAAATCTTCGCGGTGTTGAGGAACCTCATCGTGACGTGGGCGTTGACCTTGTCGATGCCTGTTTCGCTTGTGAGCTTCACCTCGCCGGCGTTGTACTTGCCGGACGAAATTTCCTAAAACCGCTGAAGCGAAATGTTTACATTGTTAAGGTTAATCGCCATTGACTCGTACTCCTTGAGAACGCAAGTGCATATTATATCAGATGTTCTTGCCGCCGTTGCCGAATTCCACCGCGAATTCCGCAACCCTGTAGCCACAGGCTGCGCGCAATGGGATGCATGTGTTTTCCATGAGCCCCCCCTACAATCCCAACAGACAGGACGCTGGCACGATCGCGTCGAAGTATCCGTCGGCCTCCACGGACGGTGCAAGCTCACCTTCATAGACAAGCGCTGTCTTGAGCGACACGTCTTTCGGGCGCGCGATGCGGCGGCATTTCTCCACCATCTCCGCGACCACTTCGCGCCCGATATACCGCCGCCGCTTGATTTCCACAACGCATATCGACTGCCGGGTCTGCAGGAGAAGATCAACCTGAACCCCCTCGCCGCTAGATCGCTGAGACGACTGCCTGCAATACGGCGACGCCGACACGATCAACACGCGGTCAAGATGAAGGTGAGGAAGAAGCTCACGGTAATTGTTGACAATCAAGTTCTCGAACGCGAAGCCCATGTCGACATTCCATCCTTCAAACTGATCAAGCGACACGAACGCAAACGAACCATCGTCTATGACATCCTTCACCGGCTCGATGCACTTGAGATAGAAGCGCGTGTAATTGTCGCGGATTCGATAGCGCCTGTCACGTATCTCCTCGCCGGTTTCGGGATTTCGGCCATGTTCGACGGACACAAAGCCGGCCTCCTCCAACTGGCGGAGCGCATTCGTGACATTTCCACTCTTTACGATTCCGAGCGACTGTGCAACTTCCGTGGCCCGCAACGGCCCAGCGGCAAGACTCCTCAGCACCTGAGCCGAGAACTTCGGACGTTCCGTTATTACGTCCATGAACATCTCGTCGAAATCGGTGCGAAGCACGGACTTGGGAAGGAACGCCAGCTTGCGGATGTTTTCCGCCGCCGACAATCCAGGATCGACCTCTTCAAGATACCGCGGCACACCCCCAGTGACTGAAAGGACATCGAATATCTCGCGAGGCGGCGTCCGTTCCGCGGCTTGCCCCCAAAACTTGACGCACTCCTTCAATGGAAGCTCCTTCATGACCAGATCAAGCGACCGCCTCCCCATGAAAGCGCTGTTGTCGATTATGTTGTCGCGTATCCAGCTCGAAACGCTTCCGCAAAGAACAAGAATCAGCCTGTCATGCTTCTTCAGTAGATTGTCCCAGGCGATTTTGAGGTCTGACGAGAAGGAATCCGCCAAATGCGCCAGCCACGATACCTCGTCCAGCAGTACAACGGTCTTCTGCCCCGAACGAATCTCCCTGTCAAGCCGACGAAACGCATCGCTCCAGTCAAGCGGTGGCGTCCGCTCGCATCCACACTGGTCGGAAAGTTGCTTTGCGAATGCGGCCAATTCATCGCCGCTTGTCGTCTTCCGCTCTGGACGAACTCCCTCTATCTTCAGGAAACGGGCTTTTGACCGGCTGGCAAATTGCTCTATCAAAGTTGACTTGCCAATTCGCCGACGCCCCCGACATGTGACGAGTGAAGACACTCGCTTATTCCAAAGCGAGGACAATTGCTCAAGCAAATCTTCTCTTCCAAAAAACATCGACACTCCTTATTCTGTGAAAACGGCAACATTGTACAACCTTTATTGCGTTATGGCAATGGTAAAATGTCACAGAAAACTACATTTGCCCACTCTGTGACATTTTCAAGCAGCCTCACAAATGTCACGAAAGTCCGTAATTGCTCACTCTGTGACATTTTCGAGCAGGTTCAAGAATGTAACAGAAACATCGTATCATGCTCCCCATCAACGGCGTTACCCCGAAGTTACACCTGAATGAAGCCGCCGGTTCCGCCGTGGATGGCGTCGAGCAGGACTTCCTCGGCGGCGGCTTCACCCTTCTCCCGCTCCGCCACCTGGAAGGCGTTCAGGATGTTCCGCCAATGCTCCGTCTTGTCGGCAATG
>CACXPT010000070.1 GCA_902769585.1 uncultured bacterium | reverse complement strand
CCCTCCGGCCATGTCTACGCCAGACACCTCAAGGACACCGAAAGACAGAGTCCTGTTTTGAAGACTACAACAAGTCCTGTTTTGATTTCACCCCGACACCATCTTCGCTCCGTCTTGCGGTCACGGCGGGGATTTGGTAGAATCATCCCGACAGGACACAAGGAGCAGAAAGAAAATGGTAACCTACGATTATACGGGCGTCGTCGAAGTCATCGGCGAGACGAAGGCTTTCGGCGCGAACGGATTCACCAAGCGCGAGCTTGTCGTCGGCAACGACGTCGATTCCCCGAACAAGTATCCCAACCCCGTGCTGTTCACCTTCAAGAAGGAGCGGTGCTCGCTCGTCGACGCAGTCAAGCAGGGCGACCGGGTCAAGGTCCAGTTCACCATCGACGGACGCCGCTGGGACGGTCCCAACGGCACGCGCTACTTCACCGACCTCACCGGCTGGAAGATCGACGTTCTCAACGCCGACGGCACGGCCACCGAACCGGTCCCGGTGCCGCAGCCCGCTGAAGCGCCGGCCGACGTGGATGCCGGCGACCCAGACGATCTGCCGTTCTGAGCGGTGAGCAAGACCTGGCAGGAGCTTCTTTCGCTGGGCGGCACGTACCTTGGCGGCAAGGGCGTGCCGGACGCCCCTGTGGCGATGGAGCTGCTTATGGCGCGCCTGCTGAAGTGCGGGCGCGGCTTTCTTTCTCCGCACCTCGCGCAGGTTCCCGAGGAACGCCTCGTTGCGGCCATGCGGCGCGGCATGGCGCGCCTCGCCGCAGGCGAACCGATCCAGTACGTGCTTGGCGAATGGGATTTCCGCTCGCTCACCCTCGCGTGCGACCGGCGCGCGCTCATCCCCCGACCAGAGACCGAAGAGCTCGTCACGCGCGTACTCGCCTTCGCAAAGACATGCGGCAACGCGAGGCCGTTCGTCGTGGATGTCGGCACAGGTTCCGGCTGCATCATCCTCTCGCTCGCGCGCGAGATGGCAGACGGAATCTTCCTCGGCATCGACATCTCGGCGGACGCCATCGCGCTCGCCACGGAGAACGCGTCCCGCTGCGGCCTTGCCGACAAGGTGAGGTTCGCGGTCGCGGACGGACTCGACGACTTCGACGAGCCGGAGACGATCGACATCCTCGTCTCCAACCCGCCGTACATCCCGACTGCGGAGTGCGCGACGCTCGACCCGCGCATCCGCAACTTCGAGCCGATGAACGCGCTCGACGGCGGACGCGAGGGGCTTGACTTCTACGACCGCCTAATCGGCGACGCCATTAACCTGCTGCGCCCAGGCGGCGGCGTATTCTTCGAGATCGGCGACGGCCAGGGCCCAGCCCTCCAGAAGCGGCTCTTCGACGCGGGCTTCGACAGCATACGCATCGAGCCCGACTACGCCGGCCACGACCGCTACGCCAGCGCCGTGCTGCCCTGATCGCCATGCAACGGCGCAGGGCGGGGAAGCGAATCTCCCTCAGCGGTGGTATTGGATGAACGCCGCGAACGGAATGCTCATCGCGGGGTAGTTCGGATAGGGGTGCGGATTGCCGGCCTGGATGCGAAGCTTCTCGTCGCCTGGGCACTTCTCGAACGGGATCGTGGCCGCGCCGGACGCGAGGCGATAGCCGTGCTCGTTGTCGGTGTTGATGCCTGCGTCGAGGAGGTAGAAGCCGTCCTTCTCCCGCGCGTCGAAGTTCTTGATGAGCCAGTCGCGGAAGCGCCACATGGCGGCGTTCTGGCGGGGCGTGAAGTCGCCGGCGACATTGTCGATCGAGCCGCAGGTGGAACACGGGATGCAGATCACGAACTTGCCGCCGGGCACAGCCTTGAGATACGAATCCTTCATCACCGCAATGCGCTTGCCCCACTCGGTGAAGTCGGCGTTGAGGTTGCCGCGCCAGTCGTTGAGCCCGAGCAGGACGAAAAGGAACTGCGGCGGGTGGATGTTCCACATCTTCAGGTACTTGCCGTAGTCGAACGACCAGACGAGGCTCTTGCCGTCCACGGGCTGCCATGCCGCGCCGTCGTAGCGCACGAACGTCTTCGCCGACTCGTCGAACTGGATGTCGTCTGCCTTGGGGTTCAGGAGCACGCCCGTCTTTTCGTCGAAGCGGTTCACGTAGTCGTCGAACCGTGCGCACGAGTACGTGGGCTCGAACCCCTGCGGCTGGGTCTTGCGAACGCAGCGCCACGCCATCTTCCAGAAGTCGCGGTTGCCCCAGTAGCAACCGCCGTCAGGCTGCATGAAGCCGTGGTAGGAACGGTTCGGTTTGGAAGGCACGCTGAAGTACGAGGAAAGCGCCCATCCGCCACGGCCCTCGTTGTACTGTCCGTCGCCGCATTTCAAGAGACCCACGAGGTGCAGCTTGGGGACATAGCCGGAATCGAGGAGCGCATCACGGAAGAACTGCCCGTGAGTGAAGCTGTCGCCCACGATCTGCGCGTAGACATCCTTGTCGCCCGCGCCTTTCTTCCCCACGCGGAGCTTGACCGTCTGCCGCTTGATCGTCTTGAACTCGTCGCCATTGATGAGCTCCACGTTGAGATCCGAACCATCTACAGGCTTGTCAAGCGTCACCACCGTGCTGAGGTGGCGCATGAACTTGCCGTACTTCTTGTTCATGGAAAAACGGACGTAGTCGTCGTACGGGCGCCAGCGCTTGATGAACGGCTGCACGAAGAGGTCGTTCTGCACGTCGGAGAGCAGGTACAGCGACGAAGGCAAGCAGATGTCGTTCACGAACACGGGTGCGGGGACCGGCGCGGCTTGATCCGGTTTCGCGGGCGCATCCGCCGCAAACAGTCCGAGCGCCAGCCCTGCCAACATGAGTGCAACTTGTGTCTTCATTTTCTTAATCCTTATTGTTCGGCGAAGGTACGTTCCTGACCTTCCGGGAGAATGACTGTGTAGTCCTTTGACGTCGGGTCGGTCGAAGCCCGCACGCCCTTGATGACGACGGCGGGGCCACGCGAAGGCATGAACACCGTGACGATCCGCAGGGCACCTGAGAATTTCCCGCACAACGTCGGAGTGTGGACGGCGCGGTGCTCGTGCTCGTCTCCGGTGTGGATGGGCATCCAGCCCTGGTATTCGGGTTCGTGCTGTCCCTTCTTGTCAACGAGTCCCGGCTGGGAGAACGCGCCGGCCAACCTCACTCCGCCTCCGAAGTCCGCGTCAAACGTGTCGGAACGCGTCTCGCACGTGCAGGTCTCGAGATGCCAGATCTGCTCGAACGCGTGCTGCGCGCCGTCTCCTGCGGAAAGCCTGTCCACAACCACGAAGAACGGCGGCAACCCCGATTCGACCTTATGGAATATGAGTCGGCGCGCGTGGCGCACAGGCACCTTCGCCGGACCGTAGCCGTCCTCATACACGGCCTCCGCCCAGTCGAGGGACGGCGACGTGCGGAACACGAGGTCGGACTTCCGCGCGATATCCTCCGCCTGCCAGCGGTATCCCTTCCGGCGGTTCTGGTCAAGTCCGTCGATGCGAACGGTGTTGTGCGCCCGAGTGGAGAGCACGTACTTGCGCATCTCCGACGTGTCGTACGCGAAGGTGCCGGCCTCGACGACCATGTTCTTGCCGTAGGCGCTGAGCAGGACGTTGAGCTTGTCCTCGTGCTGGTGCGCCATGCCGTAGGGTCCGCCGTCGAGGAAGGCCCACACGCCGTCCGCGTCCCAGGAATTGCGCAGCGCCGCGAATCCGGCGTAGGGCATCTCGCACGATAGCCACTCGGGGGGGCGTCCCTCGCGGCGTTCCGTCGCAAACCAGCGCATCACGTCGTTGTGAGGATAGTGGCGGAGCGCCGAACGGGCGAGCGGGCCGCCGGACGCGTTCCCCGAATCGTTGATGTTCGGCGAACGCAGATCGGGCCGCGCGAGGCGGGGGAAGATCAGGAACATCCGCTCCACGCCCTGCGCGAAGGCGGGCGGCAGGGGCTCGCCGCGCGCGGCGGCCGTCTCGACGACAGAGAGGAAGTGTCGCATCACGCTGCAGTGGTAGCCGGGTGCGAGCTCACTCTGGAAGCCGTCGGGATAGACCTGCCGGTCCAATTCGGCCTGGAGGCGTCCGAGAGCGTAGTCGCGCCATTCGCGCGTCTCCTTGAAATACGGGTAGTAGAACGTGAGGCGCGCGAGCGAGCTCATCTCGTTCGTGAACCAGTTGCCACCGTACGCGTGTCCCGTGCGGAGGCGCAGGCCGTGCTCCCAGATGCTGCGGAAGAGCGTCACGAGGAACTCGTCATCGCAGACCGGCGAGGAGATGAATGCATGTATCTGACGCGTGAGATAGAACGTGCGCGACGCCGTGTCGAGCGAACGCCAACATTTCGTGGCGCCCGCACCGGCGCGGAGCGGCACGGGGTTGTAGGAGATGAAGGAGAGGAGAAGCTCGCGCCACGAACGCGCGAGGGCGTCGTCATGCGTGACGAGGTACAGTCCCGCGAGCGGGTCGCCGCAGTCGAAGTAGGAGATGTGGTAGTTCCATTCGCGGTAGCCGTTGTAGGTGGGGTTGAACTCCCATTCCACCGGTCCATCGAAATGCCAGGACGTTCCCAGCGTGTTGAGCGTGTGGTCCATCACGAGTGCGGCCTTCTTCCGAAGGGACTTGACGGCGGCCGGCATGTTCGTTTTCGCGTACCAGTCGCCGAGGACGGCATCGGGGCGCAGATTCTTCCGCACATGGTCGGCGAAGATCTTTCGCGCGCCTGCCACGTCGCCGGCGGCGATGCGCGCCGGGATTCCCGAAAGCGCGGGAATCGTTGTGTCTAGGCGGTTCGTGAAGAAAGCGAGTTCAGAGAGAAGAGGCCCCTTCGTGGTTGGATACGTTCCGCTCAGCACGATGCGCGAGACGGGTTTCGCGGGGGCCTCGCGGACCGTGATTTCCAGTTCGTTGCCCGTCTCGGCCCTGATCGCTTGCTGCGGCACGATCACCTCGAAAGGCGCGGTGCGCGTCTCGCCGAGGTCCTTGCCGTTCATCTTCACCGAGAACACGCCACCTTCCGTGCCTTCGAGGGAAAGCTTCAGAGGCGTGATCACGCGCCAATCCGTGCGGCCGAGGTTGACGACGTGGCGGTAGACGCGCGCATCTGGCTTGATCGCTGGCAGGAAGGCCAGCCGTCGCCACTCGGTGGACGGGCTTTCGGGTCTTGCGTCTGCGGCCGGCGCACTTTGCGCGCATACGACTACGGACAACAGCAACACAACCGATAATATACTGTTCATGGCGTTCCTTTCTGGTACGTCGCCAGTATAGCCGATTTCCCGCGAAGGTGTAAAGGGGCTACTTGATGACGCTGAGCGTGTGGACGGCATCTGCGCCGGAGTTGACCATGCCCGCGGAGGGCGCGTCGATGTTCACCACCACGAGGCGTCCGTCCGGCAGGTAGATGAGTTCGCTCGGCTGGTCGAGAAGCCCCGTCGCGCCGTCGTTGTCGCCGTTGGCCCACACGAGCTCCATCTTGCCCTTCGCCACGTCCCAGGCGTAGATGGCGTTCTGCGCGGCCGCCGTGCAGAGGATGCGGTCGTTCTTGGCATCGTGAACGATGCCATCGCAACAGACCATTGTCTTGTCATCGAGCAATTCTGGTTGTCCGAACTTGCCGCCGCCAAGCGCCTTCAGCCGCCAGAAGCGACCGTCGCCGAACGAGCCCGTGTAGAGGTTGCCGGCCGCGTCGAAATCGATGCCATCGGGGCCGGCCGTGTAGATGTGCACCTTGTTGTCGAGCGGGTCGATGCCGTTGCGCGAGAAGAGGCGCGTGGGCACGAACCCGAGGCAGTAGGGGTCTTGATCCATGCGGTCCTTGTCGAGCAGACGGGCCGGCTTGTCGGCGCGGAGATCCGCCGCCGGGATCCGGTAGAGCGCGCCGCCAAACTTGCCGCCGTGGTGCGCAAACGATTCCGAGAAGTAGAGCGCGCCGTCGCGCCAGCGGAGTCCGTTCGGGAGCATCACGTGCTCGACGACGGTCTCGCAACGCTGCGGTTCGCCGTTCTCGATTACGATGCGCCGTACGGTGGAGGCGTAGTTGCGGTTGGCGAAATACTGGTTCTCCGCGTAGTAGAGGTGGCCGTCGTCGCCGAAGCAGATACCCTGGGGGAAGGATTTGCCGCTCTTCGTGTTCGTGCGCGTGACAGCGAACACGCTCCATTTTCCGGTCTGCACGCAGCGCTTCCAGATGTGTCCGGAATAGGACGAGTCGACGCCGTTGATCGCCGAAAGGAACAGGTTGCCATCCTTGTCGAGCGCGAGGCCCTCCGGCGTGTTGACGATATCGCCGAACGTCTTGAAGAGCGTCGGACGGTTCTCCGCCGGGCCTTTCGTCCACGGCGCGGCCACCGCTATTGCGCCGATAAGGATACTGCCGACTACGATGATAGCTTTTTCTGTTTTCATGAACTTTTCTTTGTGACACATCATTTTTAGCCGTGTAAGTATAGAGATCAGATTGTCGCCCAAGGCAGCTAGCCTTGCTGCGACGCAAAAAAACGCTCCGCCGGGATCAGGAAGTCGAAATAACGGTCGGCTGCAACGGAAGGTGAAAGCCTGCCGTCATAGACAAGCGCGGTCCGCAGGGAAAGATTGCTGCTGAATTTGAGCTTTCGGACCTTTTCGCTGAGCTCGTCGATAATCTCATGTCCAATTTCGCGGCGGCGCTTTATCTCCACCGCCATCAGCATGCGTTGGGTCTGTATCATCAGGTCGATCTGGCATCCTTCACGGTCTGCAGTCGCACGTTGGAAGTACGGCGCTGCCGACAACACGAGCGATGTCTCGAGTCCCAGCATGGGGAAAAGCATTTGCAGATTGCCAAGGACTAGGTTCTCAAACTGGAAGCCGAACATCGTATCCGCCCCTTTGAACTGCTCAAGCGAGGTAAACTCGAAAAGATCCTTTTCGATCATCTTACGCCTCGGTTCAATGTAGTGCAGATAGAAACGGGTATAGTTGTCGGAAACCCTGAACCGTTCCTCCCGAAGCGGCTCACCCGTACATGGATTCAGCCCGCCATCGCCGGCGACATATCCGGCCATGCGCAAATCCTTCAATGCCCGCGCATAGCTCCCGTTGGGAGTCTTGCCGTCGATTTCGGCCAATTCCGCCGCCGATCTCGGTCCCGTCATCAGCATCTTGAGAATCCGGCCCCTCGTCCTAGCCCTGCGGCCGAACACCCCGTTGAACGTCTCGTCGAATTCGCGGAACAGGATCCCGCGCGGCATAAAGCACATGCGACGGATATTTTCATCGACTGACAGTTCCGGCCTCACGTCTTCAAGATATTTTGGAATTCCCCCTGTCACAGACAGAAGATCTATCTTCTCCCTGACTGACATCCGTTCGCCTGCCGGTCCGAGCATCTGCTGGCATTGGAACGGCGGCAGTTCCTTCAGCTCGATGTCGAGCGAGTCCCGGCCGACAAAACCGGTTGAATCGAGTATGTTTTCCGCGATCCATGCCGACACGGAACCGCAGAGGACGAACACCAGATTCGGATGCTTGCGAAACTTCCGGTCCCAGGCCTCTTTCAGATACCCGGCGAAATCGGGATCGTATCCGCCAAGCCAGGATATCTCGTCGAGAAGCACGACCGTCTTTCGTCCGGACGCCAACAATCCGTCCAATTGCGCAAAAGCCAATGACCAGGTCGCGGCGAAAACCGCGTCATGTCCTGAATATTCGGCAACCTTCTCGCAAAACCAACGTCGTTGCAATGCATCGGACATGCCTTTTCTTGGCGGAAGCCCCTCAATGCATATAAACCTCTCTGCACTTCTGGCCGCAAACTCCTCAATCAACGTAGACTTGCCGATACGACGGCGGCCTCGACATGTCACAAGCACACCATGGTCACGTCCCCATAGCGCCTGAAGATCCTTCAAATCGCGCTCTCTGCCGACAAACATGTAGCCTCCTAGATTTGTTTGCGCATATTATCGCACAGATTAGGCCCATCGTCAATCGCAACCTTTCTTCTATTTCTGGTTTTACAGATTAGAAGAAAAGTTTATTCGCCAAAACGACATCCAACTTTTCTCCTATCATGGAAAACGCCAAAGAGAAGAAAAGTGGCGTGGTCGACTTTCTTATCATAAATCCCTTTGCTTGTCCTTGTCGAAGGTGCCCCAGCAGGCACCGTTGGAATCCATCCAGAGGATGAGACGGTGCAGCTCGTCGTCGGTAAGCTTCACGCCGCCGTGGCCCGACTCGATCCGCTTGAGAAGCGGACTCCCCAGCGCGCCAAACCGGAGCGGCTCGGTGAGCGGCTCGTAGTTGTTGTGAGGCGCGTTCCACGACGAGTAGGCCACGTGTTTCACGAGCACGTTGAACGACTTGCACGCCCATCCCTCGGGATCGCCCTTCAGCGACGGGCACTTCGGCCGCGTGCCGTCGTGGCACTTCACGCACTTCGCGTCCAGCACTGGCTGGACGAGCTTGAGGAAGTTGAACGGACGCGCCCCCGACACCTCTGGCGCGATGCGCGAGGGCGCGCGTTGGAGCGCGAGCGCCTGCGCGGGCACGGACGCGCTCTTGCGCCGGTCCTCATGGCAGCCGAGGCAGCTCTCGCGTTCGCCTGGCTGGAGATACACGAGCGACCGCATCGTCTGGACTGCGTGCCCGTCCTTGTCGAGCGCCTGGAAGTAGACGGGCATCCGCGCCGGCACCTCGAAGTACGCGCTACCGTCACTTTCGACAGGTACTGTACCCAGCACTTCACGCCCAACCGATCCGAGTCCTGCGCCGACCTTGGGTTTGTCGATGTGCGGTGTCGTCTTGTTGATGATATGGAAGATGCGCAGCGCGGTGATCGGACGGTTCGTGGGGAACGCTACGGGCCACGCCTCCGTCACCTTGCCGAGCGCGAACGTGCCCGCGTCGCGCGCCGCCAGCGAGACGTCGACAGACGAATGCGCGAGCGGCGGCAACGTGCGCGGCTCGACGGGACGCGCCCACAGCGACGAAATGCGCGGATCGCGGTAGATGAGCTCGCGCCCGCCGTCCGCGTCGCACAGGTAGATGCCGTACTGGTTCGGCGGATTGCCGCCCGGCTCGCCCAACAGGCGGTCGTACGAATATGAGGCGAGGAACGTCGTCTCGGAAAGCGGCCAAGGTGACTTGAACGTGTGGCCCGGCCACCGCTTCTCCTGGACGGTCGGAGTCTTGTTTCTGTCCGGATCCGGGATGCCGCCCGCCCAGTACTTCTTCGGCACGTAGTCGAAGGCGATTTCCTCCGGCTTCCGCGGCGCATGCGCGAGCGGTTCCTCCGACTCCGGGAAGCGCACCTCGGGCGTGAGGCGCGTAATCGGCGGTTCGCCGTCGATGCCTTTGAGCGTGTCAATGAGGACGACGCTGCCGGCGGACATCGCGTGGTGCGGCCCCGCGATCGCCATCACCTTCGTGGAGCCTGGCACCGGACGCGCCTCCCACGTGCCGCACGGGTTCCACGTGTTGTTGCCGTAATAGATGCGCACGCCGCCGCCGTCGGGACGGGCTGTCCAAAGCTGCTGGTAGAGAACGGCGTTGCGGTCCACGTAGTCCCAGCGCGTGTAGAGGAGACGTCCATCCGGCAAGAGCGCGGGCGTCCACTCGTGCGTCTCGTGGAAGGAGATGGAATGCGGGTTCTCGCCGTTCGGGCCCATGCGCGCGAGCGTGAACACCGGGCATGGACCACCTCCGCACCGGTGGTAGCCGCCGCGCCGCGTGGAGGAGAACACGACGTCCCCGCCCGGCAAGTACATGGGGAAGAGGTCGTCGAAGCCGTCCGAGGTAAGTCGCCGCGCGGGACCGCCCGTCAGCGGCGCTTCGTAGACGTTGTACACGTTTTCCATCTCGATCGGCATGCGCGTGTAGGAGAAAGGCGAAGCGTTGCTGACGGGATGCGTGCTTTCGCGCCCGGCCCCCACGGGCGAGTACGAGAACAGAACTTTCGTGGCGTCAGGCGAAAGTTCTGGGTTGAGGAAGCTGCCCGCCGGCAGGTTGGGTGGCGTGATCTCGCGCGGACGCATCGCGGACGGGTCGTCCAGCACGAACAGTCCGCCGCCCGGACGCGCACGATGACCGAGACACTGCGTGAGCTGGTGGCTCATCCGGCCCGGCACGAACTTCCCAAAGAGAATCTTCTTTCCTGCAAGACGCTTCAGCGCGTGCGCGCGCAGGGCGACGTGAAGCGCGCGCCATTCCGTCTCGTCAGCGGATTCCTTGGGCGGCGCACCGAGTCCGGCCTTGCGGAATCGCGCGCGGAGCGGCACGACGGCCTCAGCGAACGTGCGCGTCTCGCGCGGCGTGCCGATGCCGTCCTGCAGCCGCCAGTCCCACTCGACAAGGGCGTCAGCGACCGCGCCAGCGAGCGGCGGCGAGCCCTTGGCTGCGCGCGAGCGTGCGTGTGCCTTCCGGAATCGCCTCGCCGTCGAGCGCCCACCCCGCGCCGCAGGCGACAGCGCGCCAGCCCGATCGTCCCTCAACCCCCAGCAACAGCAGCTGCGCATCGCCGCACGACCAGAACCAGACGCCCGCAACAGACCCGAAGGACGGCTGCACGGCATTCCCGTTAAACGTCACCCGGTCTGCACAGAGCATCAACGATACCGAGATTACGGCGATAAGCGCGCACTTTTTCATAGGGATTCTCATTTCAAGCCAATCCTAAAAGTTCCTTGAACGGGACAATTGCGTCGAACTACCCTTCCGCCGGCGGCCGGCGTAACACCAAGTTCCTGGCCGTTCACTTGTCGAAGGCGAACGTGATGACGCGGCCGTCCCAGTTCTTGCGGAATGCGTCCCAAGACGCAGGACGCCGTCTGGGCCCGCCCTCCTGCGGACGAAACTCGGCCGGCAGCGGGAAATAGAAGTCGCGCGCGACGCATGTCACTTCTGCCCGGTCCTCCTCGATGCGCATCAGCCCGTAGCCCACGTCGTTGTCGAGGCCGAACGACGGCAGGCCGAACTGCAGCACCTTCTTCGCGTTCTTGCCGTAGTCGTCCATGATGTAGTTCGTCATCCAGTGGTGGTGGTGTCCGTGCAGGTAGCCGAACACCGTGGGGGCGCGCGCGATCAGCTTGCCGATCTTGAGGTCCGGGGCCTGGTGGTGCGAACAGACGAACGTGGGCTTCTTCGCGGAGGCCAGACGCTCCTTCAGCCACGCGAGCTGCCTCGCACCGAGGTCGTATCCCGTGCAGGTCGAGTACTTGCCGCGCTCATTCACGGCGCATTCGACATGCGAATCGAGCAGGATGAAGTCGGCATGCGGCGTTGACACCTCCGAGACGAGTTTCTTCTCGAAGCCGCCACGTCCCTTGTACTCCGGATACGCCGCCAGGAATTCGTCCACGCGGTCGTGGTTGCCCATCGCGTGCGTGACCTTTATGCCTGCATCTTCCAGCGGCTTCAGGAACTGGCGGCAAAGAACGTATTCCTTGTGCTCGGCGAAGGCGAGCGATATGTCGCCGAGGGCAATCACGTTGGCGGGCAGCGGTCGCAACGCAAGTATCTCCGAGACGAACTTCTGGATCGTGGCGTTCACGTGCGGGTACTCGCGTCCGGTGCGGTACTTCTGCTCGCTGAACGGCAGGGCGACGTGGATGTCGGAGATGAGCGCGACAAGGTTCGGGTCGCAGACGGCCTCATCATGCTTCAGCTTCACGCTGACGCACCCGGCCGCCGTCGTCGCAATGCAACCAGCCAGAAATTGCCGCCTGCCCAAAGCTGGTTTTGTAGTTGAATCGTTCATGCCGTAGTGTCCTCTCTGGTTTTTGGTTGGAAAGACGCCAGATATCATAGCATACTCTGCCTGGTTTTGCCTGTTGCTGACAAATCTTCCTGTTGTCCTTAAACCCCATTAAGGTCCTTGATCAGGCGCGTCAGCGCCCGAAAAGATCCATTGGATGAGCGAAGCAACTCCTTCGCTTTTTTCTGGATCGGAACAAGCCAGTCCTCGACCTCCGTCTCAAAGACAAGCGAGGCCGGATTCGGATCGTATAGTTCGATCGCTACCCGGAAATCAGCCGATAGCTTCTTATAGCGCATGAGCGTCTTGTACTTGGACAGGAGAAACGGATCGGTCTTTATGTAACCGCGAATACCGGTCAGCCACGGCGCGTCGTATTCCACTTCATAGAAGGTTTCATGTTCGAAATGATCGGAATAGAATTCATACCCCACGTGGTACTTCGCCTCAATGTCTTCCAGCATCGACCCTAGCCTGATCATGTTCTCGCATGAGTCGTTGCGGTGCAAAAAAGCCTCGCGCAGCTCTGCAAGCGTTGGCGGTGCCTTCGACGATTCCCGCGTCGGACTTTCGTGCTTCCTAAACCAGGCTTCATGGCGCGTCACCCGGTGCCAATCGCGCGACGACTGCGCCTTGCCCAGGCGTCGCTCCTCGTCATTTTTAAATCTTGGCACTCCGCGCATGCGCACAATTATACCATGTTTGACGCTGTGTGAGAACGGTGGACATGACTAAAAAATTGCTTGCCGGAAGCTGATAGAATACTGGCCGTCGAAAGGACACAAAGAACAAATGAATACAGAAAAGCAAATGACAAACGAAAAGGAAATGATCAACGACGAAATGAACTACTTCTTCGGGTTCTCCCGCGGAAGCTACGGCGAGGTGCTTGGCGATCTCAGCCGTATGCAAGTCAATTCGTGCAAGACGAGTTCTATCGCGCTGGCGGAATTCTGGCAGCCTGCGAACCTGGAGGCGATCAGGAGGATGTTTGAACACGTTCTGCCCGACTTCAACCCGGAGATCGCGCTCAAGTTCTTCGAGTTCCCCACTGAGGCGCTGTTCGACGGCGAACGCGTCGGCCGCCCTTCCATGACGGACATCATGATCCTCGATTCCGATCTCCAGATGGCGATCGAGGGCAAGCAGACGGAATACGTCCGCTACAAGGACAAGACGATCCGCGAATGGCTCGAGGAGATGCCTGGCTGCACGGACATCATGCTCCGTCGCCGCGTCCTCAGGGCGTGGATACGCTACATCCACCACGCCGACTGCACCGGTCTCGCAGACTACGCCGAGTTCCTGAAGAACTGCATGGACGTCTCGTACCAGTTCCTGCATCGCACGGCCTCCGCCTGCAACAAGGCCGGAGCCGGAACAGATTCCACGCCCGTCCTCGTATACCAGCTCTTCTTCGACGCGAAGGACGCCGAGCACATCGCAAAGCTGCAGGAGTTCAAGGCCGACCTACGCCGTTGGGCCGTTACACTCAAGCTCCAGAACATGAAGTTTCTGATTGTCTCCGTCCCCGTCGTGAACATGGCGGATGTCGAAAAGCGCTTTGCCGGCTGGCACGGTGAAATCTTCGACGCCATGCGCCGCCAGACCATCTATCGGTTCGATTTCGATGGCATTACCGTCGAGACCGTGGTAAACGACAAGGCTGCAGGTCATGCATGAGCCCGCAGAAACAACGCTTCGAGACGTCGCCGACGAGTTGCACGACGGAATCCGCGTCGCAATTCTCGTGCGGCATGCCGAACGGCCGCCGCTTCCTGCGAACGACCCGACGTTCGGACGCAATCTGCCCTTGACAGAACGTGGCGCAATGGAAGCGACACGTTATGGGCGCGAATTGAGCCGTCTTGCCGGCAAGGTTCAGGTGACGATGGCCGCAGGTGGAAACCGTCGTTGCATGGAAACAGCATTCCACATGCTCGAAGGCATTGGGCTCGATATGGAAGACGAACTTTGCTCCGTCCTCGCGGATCCGTATCTAGGCGGTAGGACATTCTATTTCGGAGATCTGGCGGCCCGCATGGAACTTGCTAACGCGGGAAACTATCTCGAAAGCCTAAACGCCTATTTCACCTGCGGTCGGCAAAAGGGTTTCAATGATCTGCATCCTTCCACCTCGCATCTTGCCGGGCACCTTCGTTACCATTACGATGCGCCGCTTTTCATCGGTGTCACGCACGACCTGAATGTCGCATGTTTCCTGGCCGGCAACGGAACAGTCGCCTCATTCACCGAAAAATCTTGGCCCGGTTTCCTCGACGCCGCCGTGCTTTTCATCCAGCCTGACTTCAGCACGACATGCCGTCTGCTTCGCTTTTCAACTATACTTCCTAACACAAAGCACTAGACCCATGGAACGTCAAACCGATTTTGTCCACCTTCACCTGCACACCAGCTATTCCCTGCTCGACGGCCAATGCCGCATCAGGCCGCTCGTCAAACGCGCTCGCCAACTGGGAATGCGCGCGCTGGCCGTGACCGACCACGGCAACCTCTTCGCTCTCAAGGAGTTTTCCAACGAATGTCGTTCCACAGACGAGGACGTGTATGGCAAGGTGCTGGCACCAAAGCCGATCAAGCCCATACTCGGATGCGAAGCATACATCACGGACGGTTCGTATCTTGAGCGTGATGCGAAGGAAACACGTTCGCACCTCTGCCTTCACGCGCTATCTCCTGTCGGGTACCACAATCTCGTGAAGCTGATCTCGGAGGCTCACATACACGGGAAGTATTATGGACGGCCGCGCATCGACCGCAATCTGCTCGCGCGCTACCACGAGGGCCTGCACTGCTCGTCGGCCTGCCTTGCCGGCGAGATCGCCCGCGCCATCGTAGCGGGGCAGATGGACGAAGCCCGGCGGACGGCTAAATGGTACAAGGAACTGTTCGGCGACAACTATTCGCTTGAGGTCATGGAACACGACAGCAAGGCGCATCCAGAGATGAATGCGAACGTTCTCGCGCGCCAGCGGCTGGTCACGTGCGGCGTATTTGCGCTCGCCAAAGAACTTGACATTCGCGTGATTGCGACAAACGACGTACATTTCATCAATGCCGAGGACAACGACTCGCACGACGTGCTTCTGTGCATCTCGACAGGCAAGAAGCTTTCGGATCCCATGAAGTTCACGGACGACGACAAGACCGGTCGCATGGTCTACACTGGCGAGGAATGGTTCAAGTCCGGCGGCGACATGCTGAACATATTCGGCGAACATCCAGAAGTACTGAAAAATACCTTAGAAGTCGCCGAACGCGTCGAAGCGATCGAACTGGACGTCAAGCAGCCAAAGATGCCGCGATTTCCCCTTCCGTCCGGCTTCTCGTCAGAGGACGAATATCTCGACCATCTTACATTCAAGGGAGCGGCGAGACGCTGGGGCGAGCCGTTGCCTGAAGACGTGCGCGCACGCATTGACGAAGAACTTGCGACCATCCATAAAATGAAGTTCCCCGGCTATTTCCTCATCGTCCAAGATTATATCCATGCTGCCCGCGAGAAACTGGGCGTTTGGGTAGGGCCAGGCCGTGGCTCTGCGGCAGGGTCGGCCGTCGCGTATGCGCTCGGCATCACAAACGTCGATCCGATCAAGTACGGACTCCTCTTCGAGCGGTTCCTCAACCCCGAACGTATCTCCATGCCTGATATCGACGTCGACTTCGATGACGCCGGCCGCGCCAAAGTGCTGCAATACGTGGTGGACACCTACGGACAAGACCGCGTGGCCCATATCGTCACCTTCGCCCAGATGGCACCCAAGAGCGCGATCCGGGATGTCGGACGCGTGATGGGCTTTCCTCCGGCGGAGACGACGAAACTGGCCGCGCTCATCCCGAAGACGCCCAAAACGACATTTGAATCGGCGCTTGAGGAATCGCAGGAACTCAAGCATGTGTGCGAAGATGAATCCAATGCCGCCGTCTATCAGCTCATGCAACGTGCGCGTCACCTTGACGGGAGCCTGCGCCAGCCCGGCGTACACGCATGCGGCGTGATCATTGCGCGCGATCCGCTGACGGAAACGCTGCCCGTCATGCCGACGCCCGACGAGCCGCTTCTCACGACGCAGTACGACTGCCACTATGTCGAATCCGTAGGACTCCTCAAGATGGACTTTCTCGGCCTCAAGACCCTCACCGTAGAAAAGGAATGTATCGCGCTTCTCAAGGAGCGCCGGGGCATTGATCTCGACATCGAACGCATCCCGATTGACGACAAGGCCACATACGAACTGTTCGGGAGAGGTGAAACAACAGGTCTTTTCCAGTTTGAATCGAACGGCATGAAAAACTACCTTCAGCAGCTCCAAGCCAACAGGTTCGAAGAGCTTGTCGCGATGAATGCGCTATACCGTCCGGGACCGCTCGAGAAGATTCCTTCATTCATTGCGCGAAAGTATGGACGCGAGCCTGTCTCCAACGATCATCCGCTCATGGAGGAGATCTTGAAGGAAACATACGGCATTACCGTCTATCAGGAACAGGTCATGCTTCTTTCGCGGACACTCGGTGGCTTTACGCGCGGCGATTCCGACAACCTTCGCAAAGCGATGGGCAAGAAGGATCCTGAACGCATGAAGAAACTCTTCACGAAATTCGAGAATGGTTGCCTGTCGAATCCAAAGTTCAGGGAAGCGCCATGCGCCGCCGCGGAGGCCGATGCCCGCGCGCTCATCGCAAAGATATGGAAGGACTGGTCGGAGTTCGCCAAGTACGCGTTCAACAAGTCGCACGCCGTGTGCTACGCGTGGGTCGCCTATCAGACGGGCTACCTGAAGGCCCATTACCCGGTCGAGTTCATGTGCGCGCAGATTTCGTCGGAACTGGGCGGCGATCCAAAGAAGTTTGCCGCGATGCTCGTCGAGGTGCGGAACATGAAGATCGCCATCCTGCCACCGGACGTGAACGACTCCATTGCGCACTTCTCGCCATCGAATGACGGTGCGCGAATACGTTATGGATTCTCCGGCATCAAGGACGTGGGCGATGCGGCGGCCGAGGCGATAGTGTCGGAACGCAAACAGAACGGACCATATGCAGGCCTTTCCGATTTCGCCGTGCGCCTTGCTGGAAGCGGCACCTTGAACAAACGCCTGCTCGAGAATCTCATCTGCGCTGGCGCGTTCGATTCGTTTTGCGAGAAGGACTCCCGTCTCCATCGCGCCAGACTGTTTTGCAACGTTGATGTAGTTCTTGCACGCGCAAACGCCGAACACAAGCGCCGTCTTTCTGGACAGACGGATTTCTTCGCGACGATGGACGAAGGCATGGCGACAGGCGATGCGGCTCTGGAAGATTCGCTGCGCTGGCCGAGATTGAAGATGCTTGAAGATGAACTCAGGCTTACAGGCATGTATCTTACCGGACACCCCTTGTCCCGGTGGCGGCAGTTGTTCGCGTCTCGCGTTAACATGACCATACAAGAGATCGCCACTCTTGCCAAGAAACTAGGACCGGACGAGCGACGTCCCGTAAAGATGCTCGGGATGGTTTCGTCTGTCAGGGTGATGTCGGGAGGTGCTAATGCAAAGAAAGGAAAACGCTCAAAGGATTGGTCCGTAATCAAGTTCGCCGATGAAACAGGCGAGATGGAGGCATGCGCATTCAGCCGATGCCACGATCGCATCAGCGAATGGATCGGCGATGCGGAAGGTGTGCCCGTGTTGATGGAGGGAACCGTTTCCAGCAGCCATGCAGAAGGCGAAGAGCCCGCTCGCGTCCGCTTCGCGCTAGATGCGGTCACACCACTTGACGGTCGCGTGACGCTAGACGGCAAACTTGCAGTTGAAATGGCTTACGAAGACGAACAGCTTGTAGAGCGAACCATTGAACTATGCAAAGTCCTCAAGAGGCATCCAGGACGAACACCGGTCTGCATTAACCTGAAATACCCAACCGGCGCCATCGTCACCATCGCCCTGTGCGAGCATGTGTCCCTCACCAGTGAACTTCTTGAAGCAATCGACCCTATCGTCTGCAAAAACGGATATTCAATAAAGGATCCGCAATCCCACACGAATCGCTAACAATTCGTACAGGATTAACGCTTCAACCCGTTTGCAGACAATGCTTCCGTGTAGAATGTGGTAAGAGCATGATCGTTCAGTTGATCACTGATTTTTCCCCAATCAAGGAGATGGCAAGTAATGCGCTCAACACAATTCTTAAACTCCTCAATTTGATTGCGATTCTCAAGTTTTAGCTTATGTTTTTCATTTGTTTCTTCTCGAGAGGCCTTGCCCTTAAAACACTCGCCTTTCTCTTTGTTTAAGAGTTTATCCAGGACGGAAAACCGTTTATCACGTTCTGGCATTATGACAAAGAAGTGCGCTTCACCTTCAAACTTGGCTTTTAACATGGCAGTTGCCATACACGCAAGGGTGCGAGATGCCTGATCGAACTTTTTATCTGATTTGACCCCTGGCGAAAGAGCACTCCCGAGCTTTGCTTCTATGACGACAAACAAGCCATTCTTTTTCTGGGGTTCAACGCGCCATTTTGTCTTGCTGCTAATTTCAATATTACCCAGAATTGCATCGGCATGCGTCGAATGTTCATTTGTAAAAGCAGGCGAAAGACGGCCTTCCGATGCCCAGCCGTTTGCTAGAGCTTTTCGGATGATCGACAAGTCACCCTTAAATTTATCTTCATCGAATTCCAACATCTTTGAAAGGGCAAGCTTCAACATCCATCCCTCATTATAGAATTCTGTCTTGTAGAAATGCGTTATACTTAAGTCGGGATTATCGTTATCCTGATCAGTGCTCTCATTAGCCCCAGTACAATACGCCTTTAGCGTATGTATCACGCCGATCAATTCACTATACATGCTCATATTGAATTCCTCTTTGTTAAGTTTCTTGTGTGGATATGTACATTCCCACGTACCCAACCTTCCTGGGACTTTCGTACCAATCACCCGACCGGCACCATCCCAACACGATTGGCGGCATGATATCATTTCTGTTTTCGCAAGGCAAGAGCGAAAACAGATTCCGACAAGTAGGCTCGCAACGCGTCAGAATCGCAGGCTTTTCTTGAAAGCCGCGATTGGTGCTACGGCCCGCTCAACAATGCTGTTTCCATATTCTTGAAATGACGCTCGCAAGCGACAGGGGTATATAATGCCTTGGGGCGCTACGCCGAGTGAGTACCACCAAAATCCCTCCTCCAGGGCCCGTCGCGCCATCCCATCAACGTCAACCGGCGTTCTCCCTTTGTAATCGATTTGGCAACGGCGCGGCGGCTTGAGGACAAGCCGCCATACCGTTCTCGGTCACGCGGGACGCGTGACCCTACCTGGCGCGCCGCGAAAACAAGATTCTCCCGTTGAGACGGCGGCGAGAAAATGATATAATGCCGATGTCTTGACGGGAATTTCCGTCTGGACAGAGTGTAGTATGCAGATTAGGAGGAACTCATGTCTTATCCGTTTCTCACATTGGCCGACAACACGGAGATTACCCATTCGGAACTGCTTTCGGATGGGAGCGTGAAGGTTACTGTCGAAAGACCAGTATATAGGGACTTTCATTCTGCAACATGCATGCTTCCGTCGTATGAATGGCGGGACGTACGAGGTTTTACAGATGGGGAGTTGGAGGGTTTTCGCAAGATGATCGCCAATTCCGCCCATTTGATAATGCGCTATGCTCAAAAGGGAGGCTTCCTAAATGCCGCGGGTTTTTAAGCTCGGGCCTTATCTTGTCTATTTCTGGACAAACGAAGGTCTTCCGCCAGAACCGGTTCACGTCCATGTGACGGATGGTGTTCCGTCTAAGGACGACACTAAAATATGGATAACAAGCGCTGGAGGTGCAATGGTCTGTCACAATAAGGGTGACATACCTGACCATCGGCTTCATGAAATCCTCGACATTCTTGGATCGCAAAGTCTTTACATCGTAGGGCGTTGGAAGGATGTGTTTGGCGACGCCAAGTTTTATTGCTAGCTGGTTTGCACGATTCGGCGGGGTTCAAGCAACCCAAGTGCCCATTCCGATGGTGGCGTGCGCGACGGATACCTTTTGTATGCGGAATCAACGGAGATGTGGTATGATAACCCCGCATGGAACCTTAATCAGGAAGCATAGAAGATGATGAAACTGGCGATTGGAATGGCTGTTGCGATGGCATGCGGCATGGCGTGCGCAGAGATGGCGGTCGTGCGCATCGGATATCCCGAGGGCGCAAAGGGCCTGCGCTACGAGACGCGCACGGCCGAACTGGAGAAGACGGGCGACGCGTCCTGGCGGTTCGTCATGCCGAAGGCGGAGATCCCCAAGAACGCGAAGTGCGTGGAGGTGGTGCCGTCCTTCATGACGGCAAGGAAGGGCGACGACGGCTACTGGATGCAGGCGCGCGGCACATACGGTCTCTTCGAGAAGGAGAACGGCACGTACGTGAAGCCGCACCAGCTCATGCCGATCTTCGGCCTGAAGCGGGGTGATTCGTTCTGGTACGGCCACGTCAAGACTTGGCGATTCTCCTACAACTTCGTGGCGACGGCGAAGAAGGGCGCGTACGAGGTGTTCCCGCGCTTCGACTGCGCAAGGGTGCGCAATTGGTTCCCGGAGTACTACGACGACATCGTCGTGGACTTCCACCGCCTCGACGGCGCAGAGGCGGACTACAACGGCCTCGCGCACGCCTACCGCAAGTTCCAGCTCGACCGCGGCGCTGTGCGCACGATCAAGGACCGCATTAAGGACTATCCCGAGCTCGACTACCTTTGCGAATCAATCGTCGTGCGCATCCAGACGCACGCGGCGAAGCCCATTCCCGACAAGCGCACGTTCTATGCTGTCGGCGAGGAGCCGCCGATTGTCGTGCACATGCCTTTCGGCGTGACGGAGGAGTTCCTGCAGGCGATCAAGGACGCGGGCGTGGACAAGCTCACCGTCTGCTCCGCGGGCTGGCAGGACGGCGGGTACGACGGCCGCGTGCCCGGACACTTCCCAGTGTGCGCCGAGGCCGGTGGCGAGGAGGCGTACCGCCGCCTGATCGACCGCGCGCACCGTCTCGGCTACCAGTTCACGCTGCATGCCTCGCACACGGACGGCTACCGCTGCTCGCGGATGTGGAGCGACGACTTCGTGTGCAAGACCGCGTCCGGCAAGCTGATGGAGGGCGGTCTCTGGGCCGGCGGGCAGTGCTACTGGGTGTGCCAGCGCAGGTCGTGGGACTGGGTGCCGGACGAGCTGAAGCAGATGGCCGCGCTCGGCGTGCCCGGGCCGCACTACATAGACGTGTTCTCGGCCACGTATCCCCTGCCGTGCGCCGACCCGAAGCACCCCAGCACCTGGGAGCAGACGGCCGAGTACCAGAACCGCATCCTCGCCGAGTCGAAGCGTCTCATGGGCGGCGCGGCGTCCGAAAGCGGCTACGACCACGTGGCGGGCAACATCGACTACATCAACTACATCGAGCGCGACCTCAAGATCGAGCACGAGGGGAAGCTGCCCGCGCTCGCCACCGGCGTGTTCCCGCTGTGGGAGCTTGTCTACCACGGCATCATCCTCTACACGTCCGACCGCCTCACGCAGAACCACACGCGCGGCAAGTGCCTCTACAAGCTCGAGAAGAGCGGCGATCCGCGCTGGATGGAGGGTGACGGCGTGGAGGATCCCTACGTGGCGCTCAAGATCGTCGAGTTCGGCGGCCGCCCCATCTTCTACACCTACAAGTTCGCGGACGTCCCCCGCATCAAGAAGGCGTGGGACGAGTTCGTGCCCGTGCGCCATCTCCAGCGCGAGCAGATGACGGAACACCGCACGCTCGCGCCGGGCGTGTTCCTCACGGCCTACGGCGACGGCTCGAAGACCGTCTGCAACTACACGGACAAGCCCTACGCCCACGCAGGCAAGTCCGTATGCTCCATGAGCTACATCCTCGTCAACCCGGACGGATCGGTCTTCCAGCCAGCACCCTGACCGCCACCAAGCGTCAGATTATGATAAAATGGACAGCATCCAAACAAGGAAAGGATAAACGCAATGGAACTCAAGGGATCAAAGACCGAACAGAACCTGTGGACCGCCTTCGCCGGCGAGTCGCAGGCCCGCAACAAGTACGACTACTTCGCCTCGCGCGCGAAGAAGGACGGCTACGAGCAGATCGCCGCCATCTTCCAGGAGACGGCGCTGAACGAGAAGGAACACGCCAAGATGTGGTTCAAGGAGCTCGGCGGAATCGGCGATACTCCGGCAAACCTCCTCGCGGCCGCCGCAGGCGAGCATGAGGAGTGGACCGACATGTACAAGCGCTTCTCGGAAGAGGCGAAGGCCGAAGGGTTCGACCGCCTTGCCGACCTGTTCGCGAAGGTCGCCGAGATCGAGGCCCACCACGAGGAGCGCTACCGCGCGCTCGCCAAGAACATCGAGACCGGCGAGGTGTGGGTCCGCGTCGGCAAGAACCGCTGGCAGTGCCGCAACTGCGGCGCAATCGTCGAGGGCGAGCAGGCGCCGACCTTGTGCCCTGTCTGCGCGCACCCCAGGGCCTACTTCCAGATCGAGCCGCAGAACTACTGAGCGTGAACGATCGGCTGGCACGGTTTGCGGCGGCGTTCGGCATGGTGACGGATCATCCGTCGCCATGCCTTGCCTTGTCGTCATTCACCGGCTCGGCAGCCGCATTCGCCGCAGTCACGCTCGCGGCCAAAGGCACCGGCGAGAACCGGGTACCGCTCGTCCTCGCCGTCACGCCCGGGCTTCCAGAGGCCGACACTCTGGCGGCGAACCTCCATTCGCTCGAAAAGGAGAGCGGCGTCCGCATCCTCGAGTTTCCGCCATCGCTCGAGGACGACCGCACCACGACAGCCGCCCGGCTGAAGACAGTCGCCGCGATCGACGCCTACATGACGCGCCCGTATCCGCTCGCGGTCGTCGCGCCGTTCGCAGCCCTCCGCGATCCCGTGCCGGCCGCCGCGTCCGTCGCGTCCGCCACCCTCCGACTGTCCATCGGCGGCGACAACAAGCCGTTCGCGGAGTTGCTCGAGAATCTGATCGCCGCCGGATACGATCGCATGCCCGAGGTGACCGCCCAAGGCGAACTTTCCGTGCGCGGCGGCGTGCTGGACGTATGGCCGCCCGACGCGCAGCAACCTGTGCGCGCCGAGTTCTTCGGTGACGACCTGGAGTCGCTGCGCACGTTCGATCCAGGCCTCCAGACATCTACCGGCTCCATCAAGCAGGTCGAGATACCGCCCGTCAAGATAGGCGACGGCACAACGAAGCTGACGGACATCCTGCCGCACGGTTCCACCATCATCTGGCTCGAGCACAACGCCTACGACGTACCGTCTTGGCAGGGCGAGGGCGCCCTGCCTACGGGAACACACGATGTACCGGCCTGGCATGGCGAGGGCGCCCTGCCTACGAAAGAGCGCAACAGCACCGTAGCAAGGGCGCCCTCGCCCTTGCGTTTCCGTCAGCTTTTCACCGGCGACCCGGCGCCGCGCGGCGTTCCGACGGCGCGGTTCCAGAGCGTGCCCCTCCCGGGCTTCGCCGAACTTGGCGCGGAGGCGGCGCGCCAGCCGGAACTCCTAGACGCCACGCGCGCACGCCTCGCCGCCTACCTTGACGCCGCGAAGAAGAAAGGCGAGCTCGTCGTGGAGGACGAGAGCCTCGACGGTGGGTTCGAGGTGCCGGGGCTCGTCGTTGTCACGAAGAGCGACCGCGTGTTCGCGCACCGCCGCTCGTACCGCAACGCGCCAGCGGCCGCTCGCGGCGAGCGCTTCACCGAGACGCTCGACATCGAGCCCGGCGAATACGTGGTCCACATCGACTACGGCATCGGCCGCTTCCTCGGCTCCACCGAGGTGGAGGTGGCCGGGCAGCGCGGCGAGGTGTTCACGATCGAGTACGCGGACGGAGCCAAGCTGCACGTCCCCGTGACGCACGCGCACCTCCTCTCGCGCTACGTGGGCGTGAAGGGCGAGGAGGTGAAGCTGCACCGCCTGGACGGCAAGCGCTGGCAGCGCGACAAGCGGAACGCGCAGAAGGCCGTGCAGGACCTCGCGGCATCGCTTCTCGAGACGCAGGCGCGCCGCGCCGTCGTGCCTGGCTTCGCATACGACGTGGCCATCGACGGCGTAGAGGCGTTCGAGGCCGCCTTCCCGTACGAGGAGACGCCAGACCAGGCCGCAGCCATCGCCGACGTGAAGCGGGACATGTCCGCCTCCAAGCCGATGGACCGGCTCGTGTGCGGCGACGCTGGCTACGGCAAGACGGAGGTGGCGATGCGCGCCGCGTTCATCGCGGCGATGAACGGGAAGCAGACCGCCTTTCTCGCGCCGACAACCGTCCTCGCCGAGCAGCACTTCGAGACGTTCCTCGCACGGTTCGACGGCACGCCCGTCCGCATCGAGGCCATGAGCCGCTTCCAGAGCAAGGAGGCGAAGAAAGGCACGCGCGCACGTCTTCTCTCCGGCGCCACCGACATCGTGATCGGCACCCACGCGATACTTTCCAACAAGGTCCAGTTCCACGACCTCGGCCTCATAGTCATCGACGAGGAGCAGCGCTTCGGCGTGAGGCACAAGGAGCACCTCAAGCGCCTTCGCGCTACGGCCGACGTGCTGACGATGAGCGCCACGCCGATCCCGCGCACGCTCTACCTCTCCATGACCGGCACGCGCGACTTCTCGCTTCTGCGCACGCCCCCGCGCGAACGCGTGGCGACGGAGACGCACGTGACGCGCGACTCCGACGAGACCATCCGCTCCGCGATCCGACGCGAGCTGGCGCGCGGAGGCCAGACATTCTTCCTCCACAACCGCGTTCTCACCATCGACAAGATCGCCTCCCGCCTCCACGCTCTCGTCCCCGAGGCGCGCATAGAGGTGGCGCACGGCCAGATGCCGTCTCCCCTTCTCGCATCCAAGATGCAGCGCTTCGCGAAGGGCGAGGCGGACGTGCTCCTCTGCACGACCATCGTCGAAAGCGGACTGGACATCCCGCGGGCGAACACCATACTCATCGACCGTGCCGACACGTTCGGCCTAGCCGAGCTATACCAGCTGCGCGGACGCGTGGGGCGCGCCGCCCGACAGGGCCACGCGTGGTTCCTGCTGCCAGCGGAGGGCTCCATCGACTCAGAGGCTCGAGAGCGGCTCGACGCGCTCAAGAAGCACGCCGGCCTCGGCGCCGGCTTCAACATCGCCCTGCGCGACCTCGAGATCCGCGGCGCGGGCAACCTGCTCGGCAGCGAGCAGAGCGGACACATCGCCGCCGTCGGCTTCCAGCTCTACTGCCAGCTGCTGCAGCGCACGATAGCCCGCCTGCGCGGCGACGAGGTGCCGGAGCTCGTGGACGTGTCGCTGAACCTGGACTTCCTTGACTTCTCGCCCGGCTCAGCGGACGCCGACTCTGACGGCGCTTGTCTGCCGTACGACTACGTGGAAGACGAGGCACAGCGCATGGACTTCCACAAGCGCCTCGCGGAAACGGCAACGTTGCCCGACGTGAAGCGCCTCAAGGGCGAGCTGGCCGACCGCTACGGACGCCTCCCGAAGGCGGGCGCACATCTCGCGCCTCGACGTGCGGGACGGACGCGCCGTCTTCTACCGTGCCGGATCGCGCACCGCCTCGTTCGTGGGACGCGTCACCGGCAACACTCCAGAGAAGAAGATCGCGTCGCTCGTGAAGATTCTCCTTCTGAACGGCGAGGATGCGACGTCAGCATGACGTCAGGGGAACTCAACGGTCGCTGGCGTCAAACCTTCGACAGATGCCGTCAACCTGATCGGCCCCGTAGCGTCCTTGTTCCGGCGCACCACCGCCACCGCCTTGCCGAAGTAGAGCGGATGCGACGAGACGACCGTGAACGGCTCAAGCCCGCGCGGATCGCCGTTGCCCACCGCGAGAATCTTGCCCGGCCCTTCGGTCGCGCGTACCCTTCTCGTCCACCAGGTCCACCTGCACGAACACGCACGTCTCGCCGTCCGCCGGCAGCACCTTCGCCTCCGGCGTCAGCTTCACGGCGCGAGGATACTCGGCCGTGCGCATGACCTGCTCGCCGATCTTCTTCCCGCTGCGATACGCCACAACCTTCAGCTCGCCCGGCTCGTACGGCACGTCGAGCCAGCGCAGGCGGTAGCGGTCGCACACGCGGTAGTAGCCGTTCGTGCGGAAGTCTCCGCACGGCTTGTTCCACTCCTTCTGGTCGTCGAGCGGATAATCCGCGTCCGTCTCCTTCGCGCGCTTGCCGAGCGACTTGCCGTTCAGGAACAGCTCCGCCGAGTCGCCGCTAGTGTAGACATAGACTGGGACGATGGTTGGTGCTTGGTGCTTAGTGCCTGGTGCTTGGTGCGGGGAGGGACGGTTCCAGTTCCAGTGGGGAAGGATGTGGACGGTTTCGTCCTTCTTGTTCCAGTGGCTGCGGTAAAGCCAGAAGCGGTCCTTCGGAACGCCCATCAGGTCCACGATGCCGAAGTAGGAGCTGCGCGCCAGCTCGCGCTTGGGCACGTCCTTC
>CACXPT010000069.1 GCA_902769585.1 uncultured bacterium | reverse complement strand
TTCTCCGCGCAGAGCTTCCAGATGGCGCGCCTCTCGATCGAGTACGGACTGCGCAACGGGCGGCGCGAGGACGTCGACTTCGGCCTCAAGGTGCTTCGCAGCTGGATCCGGGTGCGGCAGCGTCCGAGCGGACACTTCACGCACCCCGGCCATCCCGACTGGAAGAAGACGAACGCCTCAACCGTCGGCTGGGCGATCGGGGAGCTCGCCCGCGTGGCGATCCTCCTGAAGTCGCACGGGATGGACGCGTCCGAATTCGAGGCGGCCGCGGCCAAGCTCGTCAAGTCCGTCGTCGGGAACGTGCGCAAGGACGGCAACCTCGGCTCGCGCTGGGTCATCGAGAGCGGCGAGACGATCGGCTGGGGCGGAGATTGCGGCGGCTATGTGCTGATGGGGCTGGTCCGCTACTGGCAGCTCACGCGCGACCCGAAGCTGATGGAGACGATCGAAAAGGCGTTCATCTACTACTACAACCACGATGTCAACAAGTTCGCGTGCAACGGCGGCGCCATGGACTGCGTGAGCGTGGACCGCGAGGGCATCCATCCCTTCTTCACGGCGGCCGTGACGATGCACCGCGAGACGGGGCGTATCCGCTACCTGAAATGGGCGAAGCAGGCCGCGTGGTACTTCCTCTCCTGGCTCTATCTGCAGAACCCAGTGTACGGACCCGAGACCGATTTCGCGAAATTCGGCTTCCGTCCGGCGGGCGCGACGATCGTCGGCTGCGAGCATCCCGCACTGGACGACTATGGCTCTGTGATGATCGCCGACCTGTTCGCGCTCTACCACATCACCGGCGACGGGCTCTGGCGTGACGTTGCCGCCTTCATGTGGCGCAACGCCACGCAGGGCTTCGCCGACGAGAAGCACCGCGTGTGGGGCGCGAAGAACGAGGCGTATTTCCAGACGCGCTGGAGCAAGTACCGCACGGGCGAGCGCAAGCGCGGGCACTTCAACGACCTCTGCTCGGCCTGGGGCGGCACGTACCGCCTGGCGTCGATCTACGACCTTTCGCCGGAAGACCTGCTCTGGCTCGAGGCCCATTGCCGTCCATTCAACAGATGACTTTCTGATATTCCGCATGGGCTATTGCAACTTCAATCTGAGCGAGGTCGAGCGGAAGTTCCACGACGAGGAGTGGGGCGTGCCCGTCCATGACGACCGCAAGCTGTTCGAGTTTGTCGTGCTGGCGGTGATGCAGTGTGGATTCACGTGGGAGATGACCCTGCGCAAGCGTGAGGTGTTCCGCCTGGCCTTTGACGGATTCGACTTCGACCGCATCGCCGCCTATGCGGACGACGACATTTCCCGCGTCCTTGCGACGCCCGGCATGATCCATTCGCTCTCAAAGGTGAAGGCCATCATCGGCAACGCGCAGGTGGTTCGCCGCCTGCGCGCGGAGCACGGCAGCTTCAGCGCGTTCCTGTGGTGCTACACCGACGGACGGACGATCGTCTACAATGGCCATGCGAAAGGTGATGTCCCCGCCGGGAACGGCCTTTCGGCCCGCATCGCGCGCGACCTTCGCCGACTCGGCATGAAGTACGTGGGACCGACGACGATGTACCTTTATCTCCAGACATGCGGACTCGTGAACGACCATAGCGAGGACTGCCCGCGGTTCGCGTTCATCAACAGCCGCTATCCGATCGTCTGCAAACGGCGCGACCACGAGGGCGCGATGCAGTCCACAGCGGCCGAGGTGAAGGCGCTGGCGGCGCTTCCGCCAAGGAAGAAGAAACAGGCGAAGGCTGTTGTGGAGCCGATGTGGGAGTTTCGTCCGCCGGAGGTGATCTTCCGCCAGCGGCGCGTCGTGTTAGATCGGTTGGAGCCGTTCGGTTTCCGGGCTGAGGGCAAGGCGTTTCGTTACGAGACTTCGCTGCTGGACGGACAGTTCACGCTTTCCGTTGTGGTGGACGAACGGGGGACGGTCAAAACACTGCTCGTCGACTGCGCGAGCGGCGACGAGTACGTGCAGCACCTCGTGCCGGCGGCAGTCGGCGCGTTCGTCGGGCGCGTGCGGCGTGAGTTCGACGATGTGCTCGACCGCATTGACGCGGCATGTTTCGTTTCAAAGTTCAGGAACTAATGAAGATTTTACATACGGGGTTGACAGATACAGGGGATTATGAGAAAATACGGCCGTTTTCAAAACAGCCGTTTTCAAAACGAACGTTTTTAAGAGGAGCGGTATGAAGTTTGTCGGCAGAACAGAAGAAATCAAGATGCTTCGCAGAATGAGGGAAAATTCTGCTACAGAAGCGCAATTTATTGTCATTACCGGCCGCCGCCGTGTTGGAAAGACGGCGCTTTTGCGCCATGCGCTTGAAGATGGCGTGATTCCATACGTACATTTGCCGATTACTCGGCAAAACGAGAAGACGCTCTGCAAGGAACTGCAAGCGGAAGTCGAGCAAGCACTTCATTTGGGGATATTGGGGACATGCGAGACGTTTTCCGATCTTTTCAAGGTTCTCATGGTGGCATCGAAGACTAGTCGGTTTACGGTTGTCCTGGACGAATTCCAGGAGTTTGACCGGATTAATCCAGCGGTATTTGGCCAGGTAGCGGCGATATGGGATGAGCATCACGCCGATTCTCGAATCAATCTGGTCGTCTGCGGCAGCGTCAATAGGTTGATGAACAAGGTCTTCTTCAATGACGGCGAGCCGCTTTACGGACGGAATACGGGGAGTTTCTTGTTGCGTCCGTTCAAGGCGTCGCTGCTGAAGCAGATTCTTTCCGAGAATAGCCCAGGCTATTCGGCGGACGACCTCCTTGCCCTTTGGACGGTAACTGGCGGCGTGGCACGTTACGTGAACATGATGATGAACGCCAAGGCGTTTACCCGTGAAGCGATGGTCAACGTCATTTTCTCTCCGGGTTCTTCCTACCTCTCCGAGGGACGCGCCATCCTCGCCGAGGAGTTTGGTCCCGATTACGGCACGTATTTCACCATCCTTTCGGCCATTGCGTCGGGAGCGACCACGACAGCGGAGATGAAGAATCTGCTGGGGGTGGATGTCAACGGCTATCTGACCAAACTTGAAGATCAGTATCAGTTGGTTTCAAAGAAGCAACCCCTCTTTGATAAGTCCACGGGCAAGAATTGCCACTATGAAATCGATGACTGTTTCTTCCGCTATTGGTTTCGGTTCGTGTTCAAGTACAGGGGCTACATTGAGCTGGAGCGGTATGATCAGCTGCGTTACATTGCGCTACGGGATTTTGACGCTTTCAGTGGATATGCGCTCGAGCGATACTTCCAGTGGAAGTTCACGGAGACGACGTCGTATGTGAATATGGGGGCGTGGTGGGATCGTAAGGGGTCGGAGGAAATCGATCTGGTCTGTGAAGACGAATTGGGAGGGGAGATGGCCTTCTATGAGGTCAAGCGCGATCCAAGGCGGTATAGCAAAGAGAAGCTCTTGGTTAAAGTAGGGGCGTTTCTTGTAAAGAATCCCGGCAAGCGGCAACTTCGGCATACGGTCGGACTCCTTTCGCTCGCCGACATGTAGGAGTTTTTCGGCCAATAAGGATGTGTAACGTGATGAGGCTATTTGGAATCTTTGCAGTCGCCGCCGTGATGTGCGTTCACGGCGCGGCCGAACCGACTATCCGCTGGGGGACTTCTGTCGATGTGGGAATGGGCGGATATGCGCGGGCGCATCGGCTGAACGACGGGCGCGTGATGCTCGCATACTGTGGCGGCACGTGCGGGTGGATGCGCACGAGCGAAGACATGGGGGCTACTTGGAGCAAGGCGAGGCGCCTGGTGGACCGGGACATCCTGAAGGAGGGTGATGCGGCCTACACGAACTATGTGGGCAACATCGATTTCGCGCAGTTGCCTGCCGACCATGCGGCGCATCCGAACCGCATCGTCGTCTCGTTCAACTACCGCTGCCGCGACATGGCGAAGCGTCCGTTCTCGATCCACGAGATGCATTCCGACGACAACGGCACGACATGGAGCGCGCCACGCCTGCTCTTCACGGCAAACGCCAAGGAGGGGGTGTACGAACCGTTCGTGCATGTCACTGGGAGCGGGACGCTGGAGATATATACGGCAGACGAATCGGAACCGACGCTCGAAAAGCACAACCAGCGGATCGCGAAGCACGTCTCGACCGACGGGGGCGACACGTGGGGCACGGCCCAGACCGTCTGCTCGTCGATGAGTTCCGCGACTGGCTGGAGCGGGCGTGACGGGATGCCTGCGGTTATCGAGTGGCGGGGGCACACCTATCTGGCCATAGAGTCGCGTGGCGACTCGCGACATCTCCATCCGCGCGTGCTGACCGACGGAGCGCGGGAGGTGCCGCTTGCGGAGGACGTGCCCGCCGACATGGTTGGCGGTTCCCCGTACATCGCCGCCACAGAGAACTACCTGCTTCTGTGCTGGCAGCAGCAGCCCGCATCGGACAAGCGGGGCAGCAGTCGGCGCGTCGTCGTGGCCGCAGCGCCAAAGGCGGAAGTCCCCGCGTCGTCCGGCTCCGTGGCCGGACTGTTTCGCGGGAAGTCCACGCCGCCGCTCTTCTGCGGACCGTCAGAGCGCGGCAGCATGTGGAACGCGCTCTGCCCGCTGGAAGGCGATGCTTTCCTGCTGGTGACGGCACGAAGCTACGCGGATGCGGCGGGCAAGGTCCGCCAGCGCGTCTTCGTGACGAGGGCGTCTTGCCACTAATTCCGCCTTGTCATACCTAGGCGGCTTTGGTACAATCCTGACATAAACTTGCCAAAGCTTTACTTTTAACGCAATAGGAGCATTGAAGATGTATTCAAAAAAGATGAATGGTCTTGCCTCGATGGGGGCACGTGTTCTCGTGTCGGTAATGGCGGCAGTGGGGTTGGCGCTGGCGGCATCAGCGGCGACGCGGTTTACGGTGGCCTCCGGCGAGACCGCCACTATCGGCACGGACATTGATAACAGCAGCGGCGGTACGTGCGAACTTGTGGCAGAGGCTGGTTCGACGGTCGTGCTGCCGGCGGCGGAGGGCGTGAACTGCTGGGTTTACACCCGCCTCTACCTGACCGGGTCCGGCACGGTGACGCTGGTTGCGCCGAGTGGCGACTTCTCCGCGTCGACTGTCGTGTTCGTGTTTGGTCTTGCCGCCGCGAGCGACGACGTGACGCTACATGTGGACATCGCCGGCGTGACGAACCTGAAGGTGGGGCGCAGCCGGAGCGCGCCGACGGACATCAACTACTCACCTGCCGACATCGCCAACGTGACCTTCGCGAACGCGAACGGCATCTTTGGCCTCCGCGAGTGGGCGACGGCCCGCAAGCTGCCGGCCGTGTTCGAGACCGGGACGCTCAATGGCGTGGCGTTGCAGGGAACGAACCCCCTGCACCTGACCGACTCGCTCCACTTGACGACCTTCGACGTGGTGGCGCTCACGTCAGACTGCATCCCGTCATCTTGCACGGTGACGGTCGATCCCGGACGGACGCTCGCCGTCAAGCCCTGTAGCACGGCAAATAGCGGCAATTCGTACACGTATAATTGGTTCTGGGGTGGAAAGGCGGATTGGTCAGGCCTGTACAATGTCGTCCTCGGCGGCAAGGGGGCACGTGTCCTTTGCCGGAACAACAACAGCCTGCGTCTGCTGGCGAACATCTCCGGCGAGGGAGAGGTCGTGTTTCAGCCGGACGGATCGTCTAACTTCGTTACCTATTTCCGCGGCATCACATATACCGCTTCCCAGTCGTCTCCGCTCGCGGTGCCGATCTGTTCCGCTACGGAGCCGGGACTCTCCACGAACTGGCAGGCCAAGGTGGCCAACTGGTTCGACGCCTCGGATACGGACTCGCTCGTCTTGCTGGACTACACGCCCGTGCCGAGCGGCCTCTCCAATTCCTACACGAACGGGTACCCGCTGCTGGTGGGATGGAAGGACAAGGTGTCCCAAACGGCCGGAACCTATCTCTTCAATCGGCGTTTCATTGCATTGAGCGATCCAACGAGCGACTATGTGGTCCAGGTTCTGCCATATGTGGTGACGAGTGGCTTGAACGGCATGGACTACGTTTCGATGGGCGCGCAAGGCAACAAAGTGTCAAAGCCATACGCAAAGACCGACAATGCCTCCGAGTCGCGGCGCCTCCAGTTCCATTCGGCCAGCACGTCCGTTACGGGACATGGCAAGCCGACGGGAGGGGACTACGTGGACAAGACCTATCCCTACTGCATCATGGTGTTCGGCTCGCAGGAAGGCGGCGGCAAGGCGATTCTCAACGACAAGTCGGGAACGGGTTGTGGAAATCTTGCACGTAACGCGAGTTCAATCAGCCAAGCTTGGATGGCCTACGACGGCTATTCGATGGTCGTTGACGGCCTTGACGCCAATCCGAAAACCGTGAAGCCGAGCGGCGGTTGGCAGATCGTCGCGCTTGACATGACAGCCACGAACACGGTTCTGCTCGGCATCAGCGGGCATCAGGGCAACACTTATGGCGGCATGAACTACGCGGAAATCATCTTTTTCGGCGAAAAGCCGACATCCGCCGAGCGTGCGGCCTGCGAGCGGTATCTCGCGAAGAAGTGGGGGCTGGAGACCTCCTACACGCCGTGGGACGTGGGCTACACGGATATTTCCGGCCAAGGCACGCTGACGCTGGACGACAGCGGTTGGGCGACACATGAAGATGTGGCCGAAGTGACGGTGGCGGGCAACTTCGCGGGGACGATCAACGTGCCGACGGACAAGACGCTTGTCATCTCCGACCGCCCCGCGCCGCCATCGCCCTACGACATTCCGCAGCAGGGGAGCCTCGTCGCGTGGTTCGATCCGAGTCTCGACGGCGCGATCGACTTCCACGAACATCCCGATGCGGCTACCGGCGTAGCGCGACTCTACTCGCGTACGGCATCCGGCGTGGACAAGACCAATGGTGCATACTGGATGGGCATGAATGCGCTGGCGAAAGATGATGCGATTGCGGGGACGGGAATCGGCAACAAGTATGGCCGCTATCCGTTCCTGACGTCCACGTGCTATCCGGCCGCTTCCGGTATCGGCGTTCAGATGCCGTGGATGGATTTCTCTCAGAATGTGTCTGGTGACGGAAACGGCAACACGCTGCGGTCGCACGTGATTCCGCTGAAGTCCACGGACTTTTCTGACGGAGGCTCGACGCCAATGACGTTCCGCTCGCTCTTCATGGCGCTTGACACCTCGGCTGGCGGCGGCAATCCCGTAGGCGACAACGTGTATTTCAACAAGGGCATCCGCAAACGCGCGAGCGACGGCAAGGACTGCACCAAGCCCATCTGGGGTACGGGTACGATGGCGATGGCGCATACGTGGCTGGACACGAACGAGGTGAACGGCGCGACGGCGGGCTACAACGGGCGCGCCGAGGTGCTGGGCTTCGAGGCGACGACGGAATTCACAACGGACACAGGACTCTTTTTCGGCTACTATAATGGCGATGGCACTAACTATAACGGGAATTGCGAACACATAGGCGAGACGCTGGTGTACGGTACGGTGCTCACGGACGCGGAGCGCCTGAGGGTGCAGGAGTACCTGATGGCGAAGTGGACGGGCGACATGAACGGTAAGTACACCGACCTCTCGCGGGCGACGGTGACGGGCGCGGGCAAAGTGTACAGCGCGAGCCTCCGCAACCTGCCGACGTTTGACGCGGGCTTTACGGGTACGCTCGCGGGCGGCTCGAACATGACCTTCACGGTCGATTCGTCGTGGAACGCGGCGGCGGCGGTGGACGCGATCACGGTCGCGCGCGCGGTGACGATCGACGCCGCATGCGCGGTAAAGGTGACGTTGAAGGGCGAGGCGAAGGCGGGTACCTACGCGCTGCTGACGGTTCCGTCGGGCGCGCTGGAGGGGAAGACTTTCACGCCTACGATCGTGAACGAGACGGGGAAGGGCGCGCCAGCACGACTGGTCGCGTCGGACACGACGTTGTCGTTGGAGATCCTCTCGCAGGGTTCGGTCATGTTTGTACGGTAGCTGGAACGACTGGAGAAACGAGAAATGAAAAAAGCAATACTGACATTCGCAATGGCGTGTCTTGCCGGGATGGCATGGGGCGCGGTGGTGCCGGCGGCGGACGGCGACACGGTCGTCATCGGGACGGACGTGTCGAACGCAGCCAGCTATGAACTCGTCGTGACGACGGGCGTGCAGGGCGTGACGCTCGTTTTGCCGCCGGCCGACGAGGACGGCATCTCGACCGTCTGGACGCGGATCTACCTGAAAGGCACCGGCACCGCCTCGTTCGCGGCGGCGGAGGGCGAGACTCCGAACGCCATCGTCATCGCCGCCGGCCTCGCGGCAGACGACACCGCGGCGCTGCACGTGGCCGCGCCGGACGTGACGATGCTCGGCGTGGGCGTGATCAACGTCGCCAACGTGAAGGACAAGCTGCACTACCCCGTGGCGGACATCGCCCACGTGACGTTTGTGAACGCCAACGGCGAGTTCGCCCTGCGCGGATACTGCACGGCGCGCAAGGTGCCGACGGGCTTTACCGTGAAATCTGGCGCGGAAGTCGCCTTGCAGGGGGAGAACCCGCTGGGCTTCGGCAGCGCGTTCACGATGGCCGACTACGACCTGCTGGTGCTTTCGGCTGACGCCATCCCGTCCACCTGCACGGTCACGGTGAACCCCGGACGGACGCTTTCCTTCAAGCCGTGCGACCCAGCCAAAGGATCTGCTTCCGCCGCCTACCCGTGGCAGTGGACGGGCATTGCGGCCAAGGTGGGCGCGTTTCCCGTTGTCCTGAACGGGAAGGGTGCCCGCATCCTCTGCCGTAACGTCAACTCGGCGAGGATGGCGCTCCTGACCACGGTTTCCGGCACGGGAGAGGTCCTATTCCAGTCCGACAGTCTGGTCGGATATGCGGACCACGTCTTTCGCGGCATGACATACAAATCCATCCAGAGCGATCCCGTCTCCATCCCGATCAATACGGCAACCGATCCCGAGATGGCCAGTGCCCATTCGTGGACGAACAAGGTCGCGCACTGGTTCGACGCATCGGACGCATCGTCCGTCATCAAGTACGCCCGCGCGGACAAGCCGGACACGCTCCGCTACGAGTTCGAGGGCCAGTATCCCGTCATCTGCGGCTGGAAGGATCATATCAAGGGCACGAGCGACATCTTCCTCTTCAGCCGCGATGCGTTCAACGGCTGTTATCCGCACTATCTGCCGTATCTGGTGGAAGGCGGGTTGAACGGCAAGGACTACCTGAGTTTCGGCGTATTTTACAGTGATATCGACTACAGCACGGTCAATGACCTGGACCGTCCTTCTGGCGAGAACATCCGTCGCTGGCTCCAGTTCGTCGCCAAAAGCTCGACCGGGGCGAATGGCACGGAAAAGCCGAAGGGTAGCTATACAACGCTGACCGGCTGCAAGTACTGCATCATGGTGTTCGGTTCGCAGTATGGCGGCGGCAAGTCGATCCTCGGCGATCAGAACGACGACGTCGCGCCGACCAACCACGGCAACATGGCGCGCGGCGGCAGCGTACTCACCGCCAGCTGGTTTGCCTACAAGGGATATTCCCTAACGGTGGATGGCATGCCGGCCAAGACGTCCGACAGGCCAAGCGGCGGCTGGCAGATTCTGTCGATCGACATGTCCGCCACCAACACGGTGCTGGACTGCATCGGCGGGCATTTCGTCACAAAGGAGAGCAAGCCCAATCTGCTTGACAGCAGAAACTTCTCCATGACGGGCGGACAGAACTACGGCGAGATCCTGTTCTTCGACGAGGTGCCGACGGCCGCCGAGCGGGCGGCGTGCGAGCAGTATCTCGCGAAGAAGTGGGGGTTGCATTGCCCGGATTGGGACGCGAGCTTCACCGAACTTTCCGGCGGCGCGCCGGTGTCGCTGGCCGACGGGGCCAACCCCGGCCGCACGGGCGTGGAAGAGGTGACGGTGGCGGGCAACTACTTCGGGACGCTGACCGTTCCGGCGGGCAAGACACTCATCGTCTCCGACCGTTCTGCGCCGCTTACGCCCTACGACATTCCGCAGCAGACTAGCCTCGTCGCGTGGTTCGATCCGAGCCTCGACGGCGCGATCGACTTCCACGAGAACGCAAGTGTCATTGGCGGCGTCGGACGGCTCTACTCGCGCACGGCGACAGGCGTGGACAAGACGAACGGCGCGTTCTGGATGGGCATGCAGGCGAATGGAGGAATCACCGGCTTGAGCGGCCGTTACCCGTACCTCGCCGAGACGAACTATTTGAGCGAGGTTGGCTTCAGTGTGCCGATGAAGTGGCTCGACTTCACGCAGAATGCGAGCGGAGAAGGCTTGGGCAACACGTTGCGGTCGCATGTCCTGCCTGATTTGAGCGTGTCGCAGACGGGTTCGTCCGTGATGACGTTCCGCTCGCTCTTCATGGCGCTCGATACGTCGGCGGGTGGCGGCAATCCGGTGTTCGACGAAGTGGGCATGGGCGGCGCGATCAAGGAGCGCGCAAGCCACGGCTCGGACTATAGGCAGCCCATCTGGAACGCGAACAACACCGTGACGATGGCGCACACGTGGCTGGACACGAACGAAGTGAACGGTACGACGGCGGGCTACAACGGACGCGCCGAGGTGCTGGGGCTCGAGACGACGGCGGACTTCACGACGCACCGCGGACTCTTCTTCGGCTACTACAACCCTAACGGCGGCAACAAGAACTACGAGCACATCGGCGAGACGCTGATCTACTCCACGACGCTCACGGCCGCGGAGCGTCTGACGGTGCAGGAGTACCTGATGGCGAAGTGGACGGGCAACATGAACAGCAAGTACAGCGACCTCTCGAAGGCGACGGTGACGGGCGCTGGCAACGTGTACAGCGCGAGCCTGCGTAATCTGCCAGCGTTCGATTCGGGCTTCACGGGAGCGCTTGCGGGCGGCTCGAACATGACGTTCACGGTCGATCGGTCGCTGAACGCCTCGGCGGCGGTGGACGCGATTGCGATCGACCGCGCGGTGACGATCGACGCCGGCAAGGTGACGGTGACGCTGAAGGGCGAGGCGAAGGCGGGCACCTACACGCTCCTGACGGTTCCGTCGGGCGCGCTGGCGGGCAAGACATTCGCCCTCACGCTCGTGAACGAGACCGGGAAGGCCGCGTCCGCGAAGCTCGTGGCGTCGGACACGACTCTCTCGCTCGAAATCATCTCGCAGGGTGCGGTAATGATAGTGCGATAGTTGCAATGGAGTTTTCATGAAAGTGTCATGTTTGAGGGTTACTTGTGTTGCGCTGCTTGCCTGCGTGGCTGGCGTGGCTCGCGCGGATTCCGCTGACGACGCGCTCGCGCTCGCGCGGCGCACGTACGCCTACGTGGCGAAGTCGGTGGACGCGAAGACGCTCAAGCCGTACGCGCGCGAGCTGGAAAGCGACGCCGCCTGGCTCGCGTCCGCCTCGAACGCTCCGTCCGCATACCGCGACGGGATCGGGCGCGCGATCCGCGACCTCCGCCGCCGCATCCTCTTCCTCCATCCCGATCTCCAGTTCGACAAGCTCATCGCAGTGCAGCGCGGCCTTCCGTACACGTGGGACCTCCACATGGTGGACCAGTACGTCGGCCGCTTCTCGCGTCCCGGCCCGGGGCTTGTCGTCATCGAGAACTGGAAGGGCGTTCCGCGCAAGCGGCGCTTGCTCGCGGGCAAGCTGCCCGAGGGCACGGTGCTCAATCCCGACCTCCACTGGGACGCCGACCGCATACTCTTCGCGTTCTGCGACCACACGGCGAAGCCGCCAGAGGGGTTTGATCCGGCGAAGTACGGCTTCCACGCCGACGCCACGCCCAACCCCTGGATCTCGCAGGCCGATCCCACGCATCCCATCTACGCCGGAAAGGACGGGAAGTTCGACAAGATGGCTGAGGTCAAGCTCGCGCATCGGCGCTACTTCATCTGGGAATGCGCGGCGGACGGTTCGTGGGTGCGTCAGGTGACTGGCACCGCGCGCGACCCGATGGAGACGCGTGACGGGCGGCAGACCGTGCTGATCGAGGACATCGACCCTTGCTACCTGCCCGACGGCGGATTCGCGTTCTCGTCCACGCGCTGCCAGAACTTCGGCCGCTGCCACTGGGGACGCTACACGCCGTCCTTCCTGCTGTATCGCGGCGACCTCGGCCCTGACGGCGTGCGGAACATCCGTCCGCTCTCCTTCGGCGAGGCGAACGAGTGGGAGCCGGCCGTCCTCAACGACGGGCGCATCGCCTACACGCGCTGGGACTACGTGAACCGCAACGCCGTGTGGCACCAGTCGCTCTGGACGATCCGTCCGGACGGCACCGGCGTGGCGCACCTGTACGGCAACTACTCGGAGCGCGTGTGTGTGGGCACGGAGATCAAGCCGATCTCGGGCACGCCGGTGTGCGTGGCGACGGCGTCCGCGCACCACTCGTTCACGCAGGGCTCGCTCTTCCTCCTGGACGCGCGCAATGGCGAGGACGGCGATGCGCCAGTGACGCGCCTCACGCCGGAGAGTCCGTTCCCGGAGTCGGAGGGCTGGAAGCTGCCGATGACGTACTGCAACCCGCAGCCGGTGAACGACACGCTGTTCTTCTGCGCCCGCTCGGACGAGCCGATGTCGTTCCCCAAGGGACATCCGCGCCGCCACGGCGGCTCCTGCGGCGCCTCGTGGCCCACGCCGGCGGCGTTCGGCATCTGGCTTGTGGACACGATGGGCGGGCGCGAGCTCATCTACAAGGATCCCGAGATATCCACGTTCAACCCGATTCCGCTCGTGAAGCGCCAGAAGCCGCCGGCCCTGGCCTCGCAGCTGCCGCCGCCCGACAAGGCGCCGCCGTACGGCGTCTGCTACGTGCAGAACGTGTACGAGTCGCGCGCCGACCTGCCGAAGGGAAGCGTGAAGGCGCTGCGCGTGAACCGGCTCGTCAACATGCCGGCCTGCCGCCGCGACACGCTCCACCAGGGACGCGACCTCGAGCTCTACAAGGAATACCTCGGCGAGGTGCCGGTGGCGGCGGACGGTTCGGCGGCGTTCAAGATTCCCGCGGGCGAGCCAATCCAGCTGCAGGCGCTCGACGCGGACGGCATGGCGATCCTCACGATGCGCAGCTTCATCCACGCGCAGAATGGCGAGGTGCAGGGCTGTGTGGGCTGCCACGAGCAGAAGACGCAGGCCGCGCGCACCGTCGCCGCGCCGCCGGACCGCGTGCCGCTAGATCCGGTCAAGCGCGTCGAGCTGGGCTATCCTGGCGCGTTCAGCTACCTGCGGAGCGTGGCGCCGATCTTCGAGCGGAAGTGCGGAGCCTGCCACACGGGCGGCGAGGGCAAGCCGCCGTCGCTCGCCGGGCTGGAGGGGCAGCGCTTCCTCGTGCAGAAGAAGCATGTCTCGTTCGCGAGCTCGTACCACGAGACGCACTACTCGAAGCCATACGACTACTTTGCGGCGGCGAGTCCGCTCACGAAGCGCCTCAAGGCCGGGCACGGCAAGGTGAGCCTCACGCCGGAAGAGTGGACCAAGATCATACTCTGGATGGACTTCAACGTGCCTGAGTTCTCGCATGGCGGCGGCTACGGCTGGAACCGCATCGAGACGGCCGGTCCCAATCCGCCCTGCGCCGACATCGCCGGTACGTGTGGCCGCGGCACCAACTGCCTCTGCCGCAGCTGCTGGGTCCGCGAAGGCGGCTACAACAAGCGCCCCAGCCAGAAGTAGTCAAGCCCGCGATAGGCGCCGCCGCCCCTTGCACCCTGCGGTGGGTTTTGTTATCATTTCTGCGTTTCTGTTCAGAGGGCACTGCCAAGGAAAGGAGCATGACATGAGCATAACAATAGATCTTCCTCCTGCGATGGAAAAGGAGGCATGCGATTATGTAGCCGTTCAAGGCACAACTTTTGAACGGATGTTCCTTGACTACCTTGCGGCAGAGTTGAAAAGGCGTCGCGAGGCTGATGCGGTTATGGCAAAGTTTGACGAACTGGTAAGGAGTACCAGCTCACGCCTTACGGGGGAGGCGTACAAGTTCAATCGCGCTGATGCATACCCCGATGGGGAGTTTGCATGAAGTTCGTCGATACGAATGTTCTCATTCTGACCGAGGACTTGAACGACGGACAGGTGTATTGTGGTATAAAGGCGGTAAATCCTTTCAAGACCATGTAATAAGATAATTTACCTGCTTGCCCCACGGTAAGTGATGTGGTAAACTTCTGTCGTTCAGCAACAAATAGTTGGGCGTTATGGTTCTTTGACATACCGGCGGGCATACAGCCGCCGGGCCGGTCGCCGCATCGGGACGCGCTTTGTCGCGTTCACAACGGGAGGGTCGCAGTTGACTGCGACCGCTCGCCGCCCCCGATGGAGTGCGACAGAACACTGCCGCGCGCACGGGTGTGCGCCAACGGCAGGACGTTACGCAACCAGCGTAAAGTAGCTTTCACTGAAAGACCGCTAATCTTATGGCAAAGCGAAATACGGTGGTGCGTCGCGTGGTAACACGCGGCGTACTTTCCGATTCATGTTTTGCCAAAGGTTCTTAGCGGCACCTCAGTGAAGATATGAATTTCGAGAGTGCGCCGCTCTAATTTTGCCTCGGTGTGGCGCGCTCCATGTGAACAAAGGAGGCGAAAAGAAGGATAGCGATAATGGCAAAGTTTTATTTTAAGTGCCCTCAATGTGGAAAATCCATAAGTGCAGATGACTCATTGCAAGGACAAGTGGGCGAATGTCCGTCTTGTGGAAAAGGAATTGTCATCCCGCCTCGTCCTTTTTCTGATTCAAAGAAGACCCAGAAAATTAGGCCTGTTCCGCAAATGGCAAATGCTCAGCAGTGTTCAGAATCTGATGACGGCCGTATACCTTCGATCATAAATGGGCAACCGCTACAACAGCGGAATATTCCCATCGAATGTTGGTCGCTAGCTTTCGCACTTGCAGCATTGGCAATCGGAATCGTGTCATTTTTTTCCGCTACCATTCTGGTCTTTCCTCTTCTTGCCGGGTTAGGGGGTGCTTTTGTTGCTATGTCATTTGCCAGATTACCTGTCGAGCAAGATTACTACCCAAATATTTGTACGGTCACCGTTTTTATTGGGATTATAGATTTTATTGTCTTACTTGTCGAGTGCATACTTGTACACAATCAGTCCAAACCCATGTTTTTTTAATCAACGCATAATGCTGATGGAAGACTTTCTAAAAGTCCGGGGCGAGAGATATGACTATTAAATGCGTGAGATGTGGAAAAGAAATGTTGGCTCCAGATTGGATTCAAAAAGGCCAACATGTTAAATGCCCATATTGCAATTGCAAGTTTATGTGGCAATCACAAGGTGGTTTTGCCAATTCAAATCCTTTGAATGGGGCTAAGCAAACGCATAAGAATCTTATAGTTTTAACACTTGGAGTGTTACTCCTAATTGTTGTTACCCTATGGTTCACAAAAGATAGGATTCAGTATTCGGCTACAAAACGATGGTATGCGGCACAATTACATCAAAATGGTCTAAGTGAATTTTCGTTTAATTATGATCTGCTGAATAATTCGGCTTCATTGATACTAAATGATGGAACAAGTATCTCGAGTATCTCATGGTCTCCATATCACCTAAACTGTTCACGGTCAATGTCTGTAGATTTTGCTAGAAAACTTATTAAGGCTAGAATATCAATAGAGCGATTTGAATCGAAGCAAGAGAATTACAAGCCAAACTATGGAACACACGACAATGGCATGTTTCGAGTGGTTTCGCCTGAGTAGACTGTCTCCGCCAACATTGAGACTTCGTAAATCCTCTGCACCATGATTGTAATGTCGAATGACGTGCTGATTGTTACATGGACGCCTAACCTCAATTCCAACGGCGAGATGCGGGTGTACACCGTCCTCGGCAAGACGAACTTGACGGATGCGGCGTGGATGTGCCCCACGAACTCTGGCCATAGGTTCTTCAAGGTGAAGGTGGAGTTGCCGTAGGGGGGGGGTGTGGGTGCGGATTGAACCTTTCCCAAAAAGTGAGACACGGAGAGTGTCCCTCTTGTCGTAAGTGAGGGTATTATACAAAACTGGCTGGTAGGGGGTCAAGGGGCAGGAG
>CACXPT010000068.1 GCA_902769585.1 uncultured bacterium | reverse complement strand
CGAGACGGCAAAACGGCACATAACCGCCAGCAGCCGCGCTATTTGGCGATTATCTCACGGCGTCTCGCGCCCCTCAATGAAAAATGGGGAAAGTCCAGTTTGCTATAATACGCCCATGAGCAAAATTTTGACTTCGTGTGTTCTGGCGCTTGTCGTGTCCGCAGTGGCCGCGCAGGTGAAGGAGCTGGGCACCGGGCGCGAGGTGACGTGGGACATGGAGCGCATCGCGGCGCTCGGCGGCGGCGCGGCGCTGAAGCTGCACCACCCTGAACAGCGCGAGGTCTCGATGACGTACGACGCGCCGTGGGAGGGGAACGTCTGCTGCTACCACACCGTCCTGCGCGATGACGTGAACTACAAGATGTACTATCGCGGCAGCGCCTACAGGCTGCCAGGCTACAAGAACCACCAGGTGGTCTGCTACGCGGAGAGCGACGACGGCATCGTCTGGCGCAAGCCGAAGCTCGGTCTCTGCGAGTATGACGGCTCGAAGGACAACAACATCATCCTGAAGAACGACGGCAAGCAGGCCGCGCACAACTTCTCGCCGTTCTTCGACCGCAACCCGGCGTGCAAGTCCGGGGAGAAGTACAAGGCCGTCGCCGGCGAGGGGAAGAGCGGACTTGCGGGATTCGTTTCGCCCGACGGCATTCACTGGCGCAAGATCGGGGACAAGCCGCTCATCACCAAGGGTGCGTTCGATTCGCAGAACATCGCGTTCTGGGACAAGGTACGCGGCTGCTACGTCACCTACTACCGCACGTTCTGGAAAGGACCCGACGGCAAGAGCCTGCGCGGCATCCAATGGGCGACATCGTCCGACTTCCTGACGTGGAGCGACCCGCAGTGGGTGACGTACGAAACGGACTCGCCGAACGACCAGCTCTATACGAACGCGATCCACCCCTACGACCGTGCGCCGGGGATGTACGTGGGTTTCCCGAAGCGTTTCACCGAGGGACGCTGCACGGCGTACGACAAGAGCGGCGCGGGCGGCATCCCCGGTGTCTCCGACGGCGTGTTCATGTCGAGCCGCGACCGCGCGCGCTTCAGGCGCTGGAGCGAGGCGTTCCTGCGTCCCGGTCTCCAGCACGAGCGGTGGATCAACCGCAACAACATGATCGCGTGGGGATTCGTGCAGACGAAGTCCGCGATCCCCGGCTGCCCCGACGAGCTCTCACTCTACTCGACGGAGAACTACTATTCGCTCGAGGCGCCCAACCGCCTCCGCCGCATGACGATCCGTCTCGACGGATTCGTCTCCGTGAACGCGCCGTGGCGCGGCGGCACGGTCACGACGAAGCCGCTGACGTTCGCGGCGGCGTCGGGCGACAAGGCGACGCGCCTCTTGCTGAACGCCTCGACTTCCGGCGCGGGTTTCATCCGCTGCGAGATACGCGTCGCCACTGGCGCGCCAATTCCCGGTTTCACGCTTGCGGATGCGAAGGAGGTGTACGGCGACGAGATCGATCTCGCAATGGCATGGAAATCGGGCACGGACGTAAAATCCCTCGCGGGCAAGCCCATCACGCTCCACTTCGAGATGAAGGACGCCGACATCTACTCCTACCGTTTTGGCGAATAGCAAAAAGAGAAAGGTAACTACTGATGAAGAACCTGTTGATTACGATCTTGGCCGTATCCGCCGGCATTGTGCTGGGTGCGGACGAAATCTGCGGCGCGCCGCGCATGCAGGCGCGCGCCGAGATCATCTGGACGAAGGCCCTCTGCAAGGAGCCGGGACGCTACATCGGCTGGCCGACCGTCTGCCGAGCCCAGAACGGCGAGCTGATAGCCGTCTTCTCAGGCGACCGCGACGAGCACGTCTGCCCGTTCGGCAAGTCGCAGCTGATCCGCAGCGCGGACGGCGGCAAGACCTGGAGCGCGCCCGTCAACATCTGCAACACCATTCTCGACGACCGCGACTCCGGCATCATCTCGCTGGACGACGGCTCCCTCGTGATGGCGTGGTTCACCTCCATCGCCTACCGCGGGTACATCCGCGATCGCGCGAAGCTGAAGCCGGGTTCGCCGCAGTTCTACTGGTGGCTCCACAACGAGAAGCTGCGTCCGGAAGAAGTGGAGGCGCAGCTGGGCGCATTCACGCGCCGCTCCACCGACGGCGGCAAGACGTGGGAACCGGCCGTTCGCACGCCTTGCTCCGCGCCGCACGGACCCATCCAGTTGAAGGACGGCCGCCTCCTCTACATGGGCAAGAGCGGTGACGCCGACCACAAGAACCTAGGCTCTGGGATCGGCAAGATTTTGGCCGCCGAGTCCACCGACAGAGGCAAGAGCTGGCGCGTGATCGGCGAGGTTCCGTTCCCCGAATACATCCATGTCCTGCGCGACTGCCACGAGCCTCACGCGGTCGAGACGACCGACGGGCGCATCATCGTGCAGATTCGCTGCCACAGCAAGTCCAGCGGTTTCGCTGAGTCCTCCGTCCAGTCCGAGAGCGCCGACGGTGGCAAGACGTGGACGATGGCCAAGCCGATGGGGCTGGACGGCTATCCGCCGCATCTCATCCGCCTGGCGGACGGCAAGCTTCTCTCCGTCTACGGCCGCCGCCGGGGGAATCTGGGCGAATTTGCCTGCCTGAGCGACGACCAAGGGCGTACATGGGACGTCAAGAACGAGATCAAGCTCGCTGGCCACTGGAACGGTGACCTCGGCTATCCGGCATCCGTCCAGTTACCCGACGGCACGATCCTCACGGTCTACTACCAAGCCGAGTTTAAGGGCGAGAAGACCTGCCTCATGGGCACCCTCTGGCGCGTGACGAAGTAGGCGATGAAAAGATCGCTCCCGACAATTTGCACTTTGGCGATGATGCTCGCGGGCGTGGTGTTCGCGCGCGAGGCACAGCCGAAGCTGCAGATCGATGTCGACTTCTTCGACAACCTTGCGGTCGTCAAGCCCTACTGCGGCTCCAACTGGATCGACCGTTTCTTCGCGGACTGCAAGGCGCACGGCGTGAAGCGCGTCACCTGGCGGTGCTCCGCCCAAATCGCCAACTACCCGACCAAGCTCAACTACACGGTCGACGCCGTGCAGACAATTCGTTCCGCCGCCGACGAACGGCGTTTCAGCGGCGCGTTCGCGGTGAAGGTGGGCGTGGGGCGCCTGCCGTCCGGAAAGACGTTCGGCGGCATTCGGCAGCGAGTCGTGCCGAAGGAATGCGGACGCGCGGGAGCGCGTCCCTCCCGGAGGCGCGAGTACATGTTTCGGGGAATGGTGAGTTCAGATGCGTTGCCGTCCGGCGCGTTCCTCGCGGCGATCGACGCGGCGAGCGGTGCGGTGCTCGCGCGGAGCGACGAGGTGCGGTCCTTTGACATGCAGCGGCGCGAGGTGCGCTTCGCCGCCGATAAGCCGTTCGACGTGGGCGTGTTCTCGGCGGGCACGGAGGACGGCATCCACGTGTTCGTGGCGGACGCGCTCTCCTTGCGCGCGCTCGACGCGCCGGACGAGGAACTGCTCGTGAACGGCGGCATGGAGGAGATCGACGCCTTCATGGAACCGACTGCCTGGACTCAGGACGGCACCTGCTTCGTGACGCTGAACGGTGATGTGATGGCCGTGCCGGAGAAAGAACGCAAGACCCGTTTCCCGAACATCCACGGCTTCGACATCCTGAACCATCCGTACCGCGAACGCACCGAGCCCCTTGTGCGCGCGGCCGAGGACGGCAACTCGCTCGCGCTGGCGGGCCAAGCCGCCAAGAAATACGGTATCGAGTTGTATGCCTGGTACGATCCCTTTGACGACGGACGCAAGTGCCTGCCGCCCGTCAAGGTGTGGGCGGACAAGTTCATGGAGGTGCATCCTGAATACCGCTGTACGGACAAGGACGGCCGTGCGCGATGGGGATTCCTGTGTTTCGCTTGTCCCGAAGTGCGCGCGCACAAGGCCGCCGTCGTTCGCGAGCTCTTCTCCTTTGAGGGCGTGACGGGCGTGGCGCTCAAGACGCACTACCAGCACAACCTGCTGTGGGGCTGGGACAGCAAGGTGCAGACCGACTGCCTGTACCATCCCGCCATCCTCGCGCGCTACGACGCGCGCTGGGGCAAGCCGCAGGACGGCGCGTACAGCGCCTTCAAGCTGCGCCAGCTGCACGGCGAGGCGGTGATGGAGTGGCTGCGCGAGTTGCGTCCGCTCTTCGCCTCGTCCGGCAAACGGCTTTGCATGTTCCAGGCGCCCAGTCCGTTCCTCGACCGCACCAACACGTGCGGCTGGTACCTGCCGCCGGAGAAGATCGTGCGGGAGAAGCTGTGCGACGATTTCCTCATCGAGCCACGCTGGAGCGGCGACCACGTGAAACGGTTCACCGAGTCGGCGTCCGTGAACCGTCTTGTGGCGGCATGCCGCGCGTCGGGCGTGGGCGTCGGGTTCGACTTCTACTACGCCAGTGTCGGTCGGGTGCCAGCGATCAAGGACCGGGGGGCGTTCCTCGTCGAGCAGGTGGCCGGACTCGGCCGCGAGGATGTGGACTACATCGGCCTCTACGAGGAAATCTGCCTCCATAACGTCTGGCCACAGATCGGCCAAGCAGCGAAGGCTCTGGCAAGCGCGCCGCCGCCCACCATCCGTTCGGGCATTCCCTCTGCGGCGGACGGCAAGTTGTCGTTGGAGACGTGCAGCAAGGTGATTCTCGATGATGGACGCGGCAGCGTCGCGGAGGCGTGCGAGCTGGTGAGCGGCGAGAACGTATGGGACGGCCTCTACATGTCGCCCACGAACGCGCAGGCGACCATCTTCTTCAACCAGCCGCTTGAGCTTTCGGAAGTCATCATCTATTCTGGGCACCTCTCGTGGGTGAACAAGTGTCCGGTGGAAGACTGCACCATCGAGGGATTGCGGGGCGGCGCGTGGCATTCGCTCGGCGCGCTGACAAAAGCGAACGCATTGAAGGGCAACAACCAGGAAGTCCCGAACGTCTGCCGCTTCGCGCAGCAGAATCTTGAAGGTTTACGGGTGTCCGTGACGCGCGGCGGCCATCCGACATGTCTTGTGTTGCGCGCGATTCAAGCGAGGTGATGAAAATGAATAGAAGAGAGTTTCTAGGAACGGCCGCGCTGGCGACGGTGGCGGGATTGGGAAGGGCAGACGGGCGCGAGGGCGCGCCCGAAACGTTGGCGGCGCGCCCTCGCGCCGCCGTCAACACGTTCCCCGTGCTGAACGGACCCGAGTTTCAGGGCATGGAGGGCGCGTTCGTGCCGATCTTCACGCCCTACACGAAGGACGACAAGATCAACGGCGACATGGTCGGCAAGCAGGTGGAACGTCTGCTCAAGGCCGGCGTGAAGGGCTTCTACGTGGGCGGCGGCACGGGCGAGCACGTGCTGCTCTCGCTCGCGGAGCGCAAGTACCTCGCAGAGGCCGCGATCAGCGCCGTGAACAAACGCGCGAAGGTGATCATTCACGTGGGGTGCACGTATACGGAGGATTCCGTACGGCTTGCTAAACACGCCGAAAAGGCGGGAGCGGACTGGATTGCGACGCTCGGCCCGCTCGTGTTCGGACAGAACTTCGACGCCTCGTACTACCACTACAGCCGCATCGCGGGCGCCTCCGGCCTGCCGCTGATGATCTACTGCTGGTACCGCGACCTCGTGCCTGACCGCGAGCGGAAGTTCTACGAGATCCCCAACCTCAAGGGACTCAAGTACACTGGACGCGACTTCTGGTCCGTGCAGGAGATGAGGAAGATGGTCGACAAGGAGATCGTCTGTTTCGTGGGCGACGACCCGCACCTGCTGAGCGGACTGGCGATGAACAAGCTCTTCTCGGGCGGCATCGGCACCACCTACAACTTGATCCCGGAGGACTACGTGGCGATCTGCCGGCTCGCGAAGGAAGGTCGCTTCGCGGAGGCGGCGGCGATCCAGGAGCACGCCAACCACATCACGTACTTCTTCTCGAAGTACCCCAACTTCTCCTACCGCAAGGCGGGCATGCGCTTTCTCGGCTACGACTGCGGCTTCGCGCGCTCGCCGTTCGGCCAGCCGATCTCGGAGGCCGACTACGAGGCGTTCGCCGCCGCGCTGAAGCCGCTTCTCGGCTGACGGCACTTGCGCCGAGCGGACGAACGTGGTATATTCTTTCGCATGAAAATACAGGCATTGCTTCTAGCCGCTGCGATATCGGCGGCATTTCCGCGGATGGTGGTGGCAAACCACTTCATCCTCTTCGACAACATGCTCGGCGTTCCGGCGCTGTGCTACCCGCTCAATGCAGGCTGGACCGGCATGGGATGGATCAAGTGGACTGTCCCCGCGAAGTCTAATCCGTACCTCCAGAGCACCATTCTGTACAGCCCATCGGAACGCCGCATCGTGCAGGAGGCGGGCACGATCAACAAGGGCACGTTCATTCTGGAGCAGACCAACGGCATCTATTCTGACGCCAACGCCATGGCGGCGTATATTGCGCAGCAGATCAATTCGTCTATCGTGGTCAAGGGATTGGCGAACTTCAGGCCGCGTGGCGGGCGCTTCAGCGACAACATCCCGGCGAAGACGCGCAAGGCCGTGGACTTCTTGTTTGCCGCCAACCGCACGTCCCAGATCAAGAAGGCGTTCAAGGTGGAGTGCTTCTTCGACTGCGACTACAACGGCGCGAGATGCGAGGCTCTATACGAGTTCGTCTGCGCGTTCAGCGCGGTAAGGGTGAGGCCGACCCTGCCGACTCTCGCGTCGGTGACGGAGTTCGACCTCTTCCTCACTGTAGCGCCGCCCGGCGGCATCGCGGAGACGAAGCGGGTAGGCGGGCGCATGTTGGCCGGGGCCTTCGTCAATAGAACATGGAAGCGTACTTCAGAGCGGATGATGGCTGCGATTCTCCGTGGACAGATGATCGGCATGAACGAGGGGCAGGAGCTCATGCGCCAGGCGCAGGCCGAGAACGAGCGGGTGATGGCGAATGTCCGCCGCCAGCAGAGCGAGATGATTCGCGAGGTGAAGACAGTGGACAACCCGCTGATGCCTGGCGAGAAGATCGAACGGCCGATTCACTTCGACCACTCGTGGATCAACTCGTCGCAAGACACCATGATCATGAGCGACTCCAGCCTGGAGCCGTACGAAGTCAAGAAGCTAATGGGGAGGGGCGACTGGACGCCAGTCGATTAGGCTGTCCAGCCCCTGTCACTTGTAGCGGACGCGCGGATCGGCGCCGACACGCCGAGGCTCAAGCTGTCGCCTCTGCGTCGGTTTCTTGTCTTCGCGGCCGATGTGCGAATAGGATTTCCTGTCGCCAACCAGGATCGTGCGGGGGAAACCGTTGCGTAGCAGGATCGTCATGACACGGCTGGGCATGCGCATGTCGCCTTGGCCGTCAGGATAGTGGACGTTGATCGTGTCCGTACGCGTGAAGCCCGTGTCGCGCAGAAGTTCCGGCAGATCCTCTGGCTCCACGAAACGGCCGCGGAACGTCACTCCGCCGTCCGCCGTGATGGCGATGTCCGGATGCTTGGCGTCCGTGACGTAACGCTCGGTGGCGCAGCCGCATATGAGCAGCGCCGCGCAGACGATGTGGCATATGGTCAGACTTTTCATGGCAAGCGGCGACTAGTATAGCATAACTGTAATGCGACGCGGATTATTCCTCGAGCAGGACGCGGAAGCCTACGTCGTAGACCTTCTGCCATGGGAGGTAGTAGAGCTTAAAGGAGCTGGTGGCGTCCTTCGGACGGGAGGCGAAGCTGCCGCCGCGCGCGACGGCGAGGCCGTTCGTGGTGGTGGATGTCCATTCGGCCGCGTTGCCGTGCATGTCGTAGAGACCCCAGCGGTTGGGCAGCGCACGGCCCGTGAAGTTGAGCGTGAACCAGTCGTCCTCCCAGCGCTCCTCGTGGAGCGGGTAGTTCTGTTCGGGGCGGTATGGGCGGCGCGTCTGGATGCAGGCGGCGGCGTCCCACTTCGAGTAGATGAAGCGGCGGGTACGGTCGGCGAGATTGGCGTATTTGCCGAAGTCGTCGTCGAGTCCGCCCCAAGAAAATGGCGTGCCGGTGCCTGAGCGCGCGGCCCATTCCCACTGCTCCTCGGTGGGGAGCGTGGCGCGGACGTTGCAGTTGGTGGAGAGCCATGCGCAGAAGGCGAGCGCGCGGTTGCGCGTGACGCGCACGACGGGCTGGCGGCGATGGTTGCCGATGTGGCCGGGCATCACCTGGTCGAAGCCCCATTGATCTTGCGAGCGGGAATCATGCGCAGGGTCGAAGGCGTGGTACTGCGCGTTGTCCACCTCCATCTCCGAGAGCCAGAACGGGCGCTCGATGCTGACGATGCGTGGCGTCTCGTCGGGGCAGCCGTTCGTGCAGCCCATGATGTAGGTGCCGGCCGGGATGCGGCGGAAAGTCATTGATGCGCCACGGCCGAGCTCCAGGGTGCGCACCGTCACTGGGGCGATCTGGTCGATCGCGCCGAGCTGGGCGCGGGCGGATTGGAGCACATCCATGGGCCAGCCTTTGAGAGTTAAATTGTTAAATCGGCCTTCGGCCTTTAAATCGGCGGCTTCGCCGCCTTTTAATTGGGCTTCGCCCGTTAAATTGTTTTTGCCATCCCCTTCATTTAAAGCGCCCGAAGGGCGCGATTTATAGCCCGCGCAAGCGGGCGATTTAACTATTTCACTATTTAAAACCGCCGAAGGCGGTGATTTAATTAGCCTTTGATCGATTATTGCTTTGTACTTGTCGTATTCGGCTTCGGGGTCGTCGGCGAGGTCGGCGTAGGTGCGGTTGAGCGTCTTGCGGCGGGCGATCTGGTCGTTGCAGCCTTGGACGAAGCGGTCTGTCTTGAAGGGCGCGGGTGACCACTTGCCGTAGAAGGGGCAGTTGAGGTCGATCCAGATGTAGAGCTGCCGCCACCCGGTTTCCGAGAGGCGCGCGCCATGGTGGCCTTTCTTCAGCATCTGCACGAGCGGCGAGGTGGAGGCGTGGAATTCCATCGGGTCGAGCAGTTGGAGGTCGGACTCGGCGCCGCCGCGCCGGATGAAGGGATGGAGGAAACGGTACGCGGCTTCAGGACAGCCGGTGAAGACGGATTGGAGTGCGCGGTGGTCCTTAAGGGTTTTAAGGTCTTTAGGGTCTTTAGGGTCTTTAAGGTCTTTAAGGTTTTTAGGGTCTTTAAGGTTTCTAAGGTTTTTAGGGTCTTTAAGGTTGTTAGCGGCTATGCCGGCGGCGTGGCATGAGGCGCAGGAGGCGACGAGGTGGGGGAACATCTCGGTGGCGAAGCCCCAGGGACGCGGGCCGTCGGCGTCGGTCGGACGGATCTTCTGGATGGGACGCTTGTCGGCGAGCGTGCGGGAGGTGGTGATCGAGGAGCGGTTGTCCTCGTGGCAGCCGGTGCAGCTGACGCGTTCGCCGGGCATGCCGACGGTCCATGAGCGCATGAGCTGGACGGCCGCGCCGTCGGCGTCGAGCGGCTGGAAGGAGACGGGCGTGTTTGCGGGCATCTCGAAGCAGACGGATCCGTCTGCCTCCACGTCCACCGTGCCGAGCACGCGCTTAACGTCCCAGCCCGACTCCACCTTGTCGAGGCCCATCGAGACGTGTCCGCCGGTCTTGTGGTAGCAGAAGTGGTAGGCGAATACGCGCAGCTGCTTGACGGTGCCCCGCGGGACGCCCTTGAGGCCTGGGCCGCTGTGGATGTCGGCGATGTGGACCGTGCATGTCTTCGCACCCCTGACGCGGCGGTCGGCGATGACGGGCGGACGCGTGCGCGGCGCGAGGAGGATCGGCTCGAAGAGTGCGCCGCCGGGAACTTCCGCGAGAAGGATCATGTTGTCGAAGGTGTCGACAAGGTAGATGCCGAAGAGTCCGGCTTCGGTGCATCTGGCGCTTGCGAGGAAGTAGTTGCCGCCGAGCGGCCACGGATGGGAGAAGTAGGGCTTGCCTCGCGCAAGCTGGTTGTCGACCTGCAGGTCGCACACGTCGCCCTCCACTGGCTTGCCGCGGCCTGGAAACTCGTGGACGAATCCGGTCTCGCTGGCGGGGAGCGTCTTCGCGGGGATGCGGAGCGTGTGGAGGGGCGGCCCCCACTCGCGGCCGGGCGGGTCGAAGACGAGCGGATACCTGCGCGCGAGGGTAGGATCGAGGAGGAGCATGCGACCGTGCTCTGCGCGGCCGTGGTGGCCGCCGGCCATGAGGACGATCTTGTGCGGGTCGTCAGGGACGGAGCGCGCGCCGCAGAAGAAGGTAGGAAAATAGGAGCCGCTGCCCCAGAGGGCGAGCTGGCCGACGCCGTCGGGGTTCATCGTCATCAGCTCGCGGGAGAAGTAGTGCTGGAGGTCCGAGTATTCCCAGCGGGTGTATGCGACGCGGCCGTCGTTGAGGACGGTGGGCGTGTAGTCGCTGTCCTGCTCGAAGGTGAGCTGGATGGTCTCGCCGGTCTTGCGGTCCATGCGGTAGATGACGCACATGGGGAAGTTGCCGTCCTCGCATGGCAGGAACTGGTAAGCGCCCGTGCCCATGAGGATGATCTGGTCGCGGTTCGGCAGGTAGCAGCCGTCCCACCACTGGATGTCGAAGTGGCCATCCTCGGGCGAGACCAGTGTCGGAGGTGAAGGGTGAAGGGTGAAAGGTGAAAGGTGTTGGTTGGGGTCTGCTGAGCCCACATCACCTTTCACCTTTCGACTTTCACCTTTCACCTCTATCTCGTATACCCCTAGCAGGTTGTTCGTCCCTCTGTAGCTCGTGAAGAGGATGCGGGAGGCGTCGAAGTCGAGGTCGAGGTCGCGGACGATGGAGGTGTCCGGCGGGCGGTAGAGGGTGGAGATGGATGGCGTGCCGCGCAGGCCGGAGATGACGGCGATGTCGTTGGTGAAGCCGGTGCGGTCGAGGTCCATGTGGTTGTGCGCGTTGAGCCCGAGGAGACCGAGCTTGCGGGAGAAGGCGCGCTTGGTGTAGGGGAAGTCCGAGCCGCCTGGCTTATCGGCCCGCGGCCAGACGGGGTTGGCGAAGTTGCGGCGCACGCAGAGGATACGGTCGGGATCGAGGAGCGGGTTGGCGAGAAGAGCGGCGCGGAAGCCGCGCACGAGGGCGGCGGCCTCTTCGGCGGCGGGGTCGCTGGCGTCGGCGAGGTGCGCGGCCGCCCATTCCTTGCGCGCGGCGAGGGCCTTGACGGCGGCGCGGTGCGCGGTGGCGTCGTAGGAAGGGTTCTTCGAGAGGTCGTCGACGGCGAGGTTGGCGGCGACGGCGTCGAAGCGCAGGGCCTCCTCGCGCAGCTGCCGCGCCTCGTCGGTGGAGAGGGCGGCTGCTGCTGCGGCAAGCATGGCCGCACATGAGAGGACCGTGCGCTTCATGGGCGTGATTCTAGTGCAGTTCCTTCACGAAGATGTTGCGGAACTCGACCGGGTCGCCGTGGCACTGGAGCTCGAAGCGGTCGACTGCCGGAATGCCCTTCTGGGGGTCGCGGTAGTTCTGGTAGACGATGTCGTCCACCACCTTGACGCCGTTGAGCCACACGGAGACGCGGTCGCCAACGATGCGCATCCGGCAGGTGTTCCAGTCGCCGATCGGGTTGTCGGCGCATTCGGTGGCGGCGAAGAGCTCGTTCGGGTTGTTCCAGATGCAGCCGGAGCCGAGCCCGTTCCACATGTTGGGATCCCAGATCTGCACCTGAGGCATGCCGCGCAGGTAGAAGCCGGAGTCGCCGTACACGCGCAGGAGGCGCCAGTCTGCGTAGATCTCCACGTCGCCGTAGTCCTTGAGGGCGGCGATGGAGTAGCCGCCTTCGAGGCCGTCGAAGAATAGAGCGCCGTCACGCACGTGCCAGTGGGCCTTCATGAGTTCGTCGGCCTTCGCCTGGAGCTCCTTGATCTTCTCCGGCTTCATCTCGCGGCGGACGAACGGGTCGTTGAACTTCTCCTCGCGCGAGCATCCGCGCCAGCCGGCGAGGTCCTTGCCGTTGAAGAGCGAGGTGAAGCCTTCAGGCGCCTTCGCGAGACCGTCGGCGGCGATGGAGTAGTCCGCGCCCACGAACTTGATGCGCACGTTGCGCGCGCCTGGGCGGAGCCACTTGCGCCAGTTGCGGCCGGGGATGAAGCGCTTCTGCGTCTTCAGCACGCCGTCCTCGACAACGGTGACGGAATCCTTGAGCTGGCGGATCTCGGTGAACAGCCAGCGCTGGAAGTTCTTGCGGCTGTCCGTGAACGGCTCGTTCGATGGCTGTTCGTAGCGGATGATGTACCAGTCGCTCGGCGCGTCGGGGGCGACGTGCCGTCCGTCGAGGTATGTGAAGCCCTCGGCGTCGGTCGCGGATTCGTTTCCGCACATGCAGCTACAGCAGCCGCCGAGGAAGGCGGTGCCAAGGATAAGGATAGGAATGATCTTTTTCATTGCTTTATCTCTCCAATGGATTTACAAATAATTGTATTGTCACAACGCACTAAGCACTAGGCACTAAGCACCAAGCACCAAGCACTAAGCACCAAGCACCCACCCATTGTGGTATTCGCTCGCGTAGCACTTGGCCATCGCCTCGGCGGCGTGCGGGCCGGTGAAGACCTCCTTCGCGGGGTCCCAGCCGATGCTCTTGATGCGCAGCTGGATGCAGGCGTTCGCCATGTGCGCCATGGAGATGGTGCGGTGCCCCACCGCGCATGGCGCGCAGCACTGGCGCTCCTGCAGGATGCCATCGATGAAGTCGGCCTCGTGCCAGTGGTCGTCCTGCGGCTTGTAGATGAACGTGTCCGTCTTCTTGAAGTCCGTCCACGTGAACTTCTTCAGCTCGTCGGGCACCACCACCTTGCCGGACTTCACGCCGATGTCGCCTTTCTCCGTGTGCCACACGGTCTGGCGCGGGATGCCGTGCTCCTTGTCGATCTGCACCACGTTGATGCGCACGCCGTTGGCGTAGACGAAGTCGAACGAGAACGTCTTCGCCCAGCTGAACACCTTGCGCTGGTCGTCTGGGAGAAGGTCGCTCTTCACGTTCTCCACGCGGATCGGGCCGGTGAGGTCGGTGCCGAGGCCACGCTGGATCTCGTCGAACTCGTGCGCGCCGAAGTCCGTGACCATGCCGTTGCCGTAGCGCTTGTTGAAGCGCCAGCAGGTGGGCTCGTGGATGGACGGGATGAACGCGTTGTCCTCCCAGTGCTGGGCCGGACCCTGCCAGAGGTCCCAGGCCTCCGGCGACATCCACTTCGGCAGCGGGGCGCGCGCCTCGCTGCGGCCGTGGCCGACCCAGTGGTCACCGCCGGGGATCGAGACGAGTCCGCCTGTGATCCTGCCGCCGTAGCCGTTGAGCGCGAGCATCTCGGCGAAGATGTAGTTGGGGTTGCTGCGCCCCTGGTTGCCGGTCTGGAAGGTGACGCCCGTCTCCTTCGCCACCTTCGCCATCGCCTTGCCCTCGGCGATGGAGAGCGACATCGGCTTCTGGCAGAAGACGTGTTTGCCGGCCTTCATCGCGGCGATTGCGATGATGGCATGCCAGTGGTCGGGCGTGCAGATGCAGACGGCGTCGATGGTCGGGTCGGCTATCACGTCGCGCCAGTCGAACACCTCGCGGCACTCCTTGTCGCCGTAGTGGTCGTCGATCATGTTCTTGACGATGGTGGAGCCGCACACGTCGCGCGGCACCTTTGAGCCGTACTGGATGTCGCCCTCGAAGAGGTCGGACTTCGCTGCGCCCTTCGGCTTGGCCCCGTAGAAGTAGCCGGGCGCGACCTTCACCATGTCGCACGCCACGGTCACGCGACAGCGCGAGTCCTTAAGGAATCCGGGCACGTTCGTGCCTTTGGCGATCACGCCGCAGCCTATTATGCCCACGTTCACCTTCGCGTTGGGCGAGATGCGGCGCGGCGGCTGGCTCGGTGTCGCCGAAGGGCCGAACAGCCCCTTGCAGCCATGCATGAACGGCAACGCGAGCGCGCCTGCCACGAATTCTCTTCTATTCATCGTACCTCCGGTTAAAGCCTGATGTTGGCGTTGCCGATAATTTTGCCATAAAATCGCTCTGCCGCCTAGCATAAAATGCGCCATGGACGTTGATGGTGCACGGACAACAGTTATGGTAAACTATGCGCATGGAACAGGACTTTGACGCATACTTCATGGCGATGGCGCTGCGCGAGGCCGAGAAGGCGGCGGCGGACGGCGAGGTGCCGACCGGCTGCGTGGTCGTGGAGCCGTCCTGGCTGGAGGCGCCGAACGGGCATGAGCCAACGTTCGACCCCGACCCGCTGACTGCGCGAATCCTCGGGCGCGCGCACAACCAGACGGAGGGCCTGCAGGACGCGACGGCTCACGCGGAGATGCTCGCGCTGTCGTCGGCGTTCGCGGCGAAGGGGGCGTGGCGGCTCACGGGCACGCGCCTATACGTGACCAAGGAGCCTTGCCCGATGTGTGCGGGCGCGATCGTCCTCGCGCGGATCGACACGGTCGTGTGGGGACTCGACGACCCCAAGCGCGGCGGCGGTACGACGTTCGACATCTTCGCCCATCCAGGCATCAACCACCATCCGAAGATCGTGCGCGGCGTCATGGAGGAGCCCTGCAAGGCCGTGCTCCAGTCGTTTTTCCGCGCGCGCCGCGCCGCCGGAAAGTCCGAAGGTATGGTATAATCCTTCCGCATGCTCAAGGAAATCTCCAGAGGCTCGTTCAAGCTGTTCCTCTCCGGACACGGCATGTCCGTGAAGACGGGCAAGTACGTGTCGCTCGCCGCGCTCGTCGGAGTGCTTGTGGGGTTCGTGACGGTGGCGTTCTACTGGATGATCCATTGGGCGAAGGTGTACGTGATGGAAGACCTCGGGCATCACGACTTCATGTCGATGCTTCCGAAGGGCGAGATCGTGCATCCGTTCTGGACGATGGAGAGCCTTACGGATCCGCACCGCTGGCTGCTCGTGTTCCTGCCGGCGATAGGCGCGATTCTGGGCTGCCTGCTCATTCGTCGCTTCGCGCGGGTGGAGCATGCTCGCGGCACGGATTCCGCCGTGAAGGCGTTCCATAGGGGAGAGTCCATCTCGCGCGGCGTGATCCCCGTGAAGTCTGTCGCGTCGGTGCTGACCGTCGGCTTTGGCGGCAGTGCGGGCTACGAGGGACCTGTGACGCTTCTGGGCGCGGCTTGCGGGAGCGTGGTGAACCGCGCGTTCAGGCTCGACAAGCGCGCTTCGCGCATCCTCATGGCGGCGGGCCTCGCTGCCGGCATCGCTGCGCTCTTCCGCGCGCCGTTCGCGGGCGCGATCTTCGGGGCCGAGATATTCTACTCTTCAAGCGACATGGAGGCCGACACCATCATGCCGTCGGTCGTCGCATCGGTGATGAGCTACACCATCTTCTGCTGCTTCTACGGCTGGGAACCGCT
>CACXPT010000067.1 GCA_902769585.1 uncultured bacterium | reverse complement strand
GCAATACCCGTTCCCATCCCGAACACGGAAGTCAAGCGCCTCTTCGCCGAGGGTAGTGCGGGACCCGCCCGCGCGAGAGTAGGACGCCGCCGGCTTTTTATCCTCTTCGGGGGCGCAAGCCCCCCAGCTGGCCCGCCTGGCTCTCACACCCCCTCCCCATTCCCGCCCGGCAGGCCAGCTATTTTTTTGTCTTAAACTGGCACCAATGGCAGCGCTCGGCCTCTGCACGTGTTTTAGCAGAAGCAGACTGTGAGAAGCCCCGCGACGATGCAGTACGGACCGAACAGCCAGAACCACCGGCCCTTCAGCGCGCGCAGCAGAAGCGCAAGCGAGAAGTAACCGACAACTGCGGAAAGAACGACGCCCCAGACAAGCACGCCCCACGAAAGGTTGCCAGTGCTCACTTCCCCCTTGACGAATTCCAAAGCTACCCCACCCATGATGAGTGGCGCACTCATGAGAAACGAGAATTCGGCCGCCGCCGCAGGTCCAACCTTGCCGCCCCGCGCCGCCGCAAGCGTCATGCCGCTGCGCGATACGCCAGGCAGGAGCGCTATGGCTTGTCCGATTCCCATGATCAAGGCACGAAGGAAATTCACCGGCCGTTCGCCGCGCGGAAGGTATCGCGTGCCCACCAGAACTGCGCCGGTGAACATCAGGAGTGCGCCGACCATGCGAGCGTTCTCCACTAGCGATTCGATGCTGTGCTTGAAAGCGAAATAGACGATCACGGCCGGCAACGCGGATATGAAGAGCTTCAACGCGTACTCCCATGATTCTCGCCTTTCTGCGGCATCGCGCGCCGCAAGTCCCTTGAGGATCGCGCCAATCCGCTTGCAGTAGAACGCGAAGACGGCAATGAGTGTCCCCGCGTGCAGGAACACCTCTAGCTTCATGCGGATGTCTTCCGGAACTTCGAGTATGTGCTGAAGGATGACCAGATGGCCCGAGCTGGATATGGGAAGGAATTCAGCCACTCCCTGAAGGATGGCCAGAATGGTGACATCAAAGAATTCTTTCATGGGCAGATTATACCATAAAACAGAAAAACCGCCCAACGGCGGTTTCCTGAAAAGTGGCGGGCTCAGGGAGAATCGAACTCCCCTCTTCGGATCGACAGTCCGAGGTCCTAACCGATGAACGATGAGCCCGTGGGGTCAAAACGGAGATAGTTTACCAAATCCCCCCTGGCTCCGCAAGGGGGGATTTGCAGAAAAATGCGAATGGCGTGTGGCGGCGGGTTTTGGTAGAATATCTGCAGTCGAAAGGAATCAAAGAATCATGACGCTAGATACGCTTTGTGTGCAGGGTGGCTGGCAGCCCAAGAAGGGCGAGCCTCGCCAGGTGCCCATCTATTCTTCAACCACGTTCAAGTACGAGACGTCGGAGCAGATGGCCGACCTCTTCGACCTGAAGGCCGCAGGCTACTTCTACACGCGCCTTGCGAATCCCACCAACGACCAGGTGGCAAAGAAAATCGCCGCTCTCGAGGGTGGCGTCGCGGCGATCCTGACCTCGTCCGGCCAGGCGGCCAGCACGTTCGCGGTCCTCAACCTCTGCCAGGCTGGCGACCATGTTGTCTCCAGCGCGCAGATCTACGGGGGCACGTTCAACCTCTTCGCCGTCTCGCTGAAGAAGCTCGGCATCGACTTCACGTTCGTAGATCCCGACGCCTCGCCGAAGGAGATCGCGAAGGCGTTCCGCCCCAACACGAAGTGCGTGTTCGGTGAAACGGTGGCGAACCCGTCTGGCAACGTCCTCGACATCGCGAAGTTCGCGAAGGTGGCGCACGCGCACGGCGTGCCGCTCATCGTCGACAACACGTTCCCCACTCCCATCCTCTGCCGTCCGTTCCGTTTCGGTGCGGACATCGTGACGCACGCCACCACCAAGTACATGGACGGCCACTCTTCGCAGGTGGGCGGCTGCATCGTGGACAGCGGCAACTTCGACTGGTCCAAGTACCCTGATCGCTTCGCGGGCCTCGTGGCGCCAGACGAGTCGTACCACGGCCTCTCCTACGTTAAGGCGTTCGGCAAGCAGGCGTACATTGTGAAGGCGACCGCTCACCTTATGCGCGACTTCGGATCCATTCCTTCGCCGTTCAACGCATTCCTTCTGAACCTCGGCCTCGAGAGCCTGCACGTGCGCATCCGCCGCCACGCGGAGAGCGCGCTCACTGTCGCCAAGTGGCTTAGGAAGCAGCCGAAGGTGGCGTGGGTCAACTTTGCCGGTCTGGCCGATTCGCCGTACCACAAGCTCGTGAAGAAGCAGTTCGACGGCCCCAGCCCGTGCGGCGTTATGACGTTCGGCATCAAGGGCGGCCGCGCGAAGTCCATCAAGTTCATGGATGCGCTGAAGGTCATCGGTATCGTCACCCACGTGGCGGACGCCTGGAGCTGTGTGCTCCATCCCGCCTCGCACACGCACCGCCAGCTCACCGACAAGCAGCTGAGGGAGGCCGGCATCCCGCCCGACCTCATCCGACTCTCCATCGGGCTCGAGGATCCACAGGACCTCATCGCCGACCTCAAGCAGGCGCTCGCCAAGGTGTAGACAGGGGAGACGGAAACTGCTAAACTATCGCCGCACCCTCACCTCCGTGGCGAACGCGGCGGAGATGAAACGCTGTATGCGGCTTCTTGCGGGGTGGCCAAGACGCCCAACAAGAAACGAATGGAGATGAACATGAGAAAGCTAGCAGCAGTCATTCTGGTCGCGGTCGTTGCCGCTCTAATCAGCGGTTGCATTTCGATTGGCTGACCGAAGGGCGGAACGGCGAACGCCGTTTCGTCTTAAATACGGAGTCTCTTCGCGGTGCACGTGAAAGGACTTGCAAAGCTTGCCGCACTTGCGGCGCTTGTCATGGGCGGCGGCATTTATGCCGCCGTTCCTGTTGCTACCTTCGCCGAATCGAAGACGCTCGCGTTGCAGATCGCGCTCGACCGGCGAGGATTCTCCTGCAATACGATCGACGGGCAGTGGGGTCGCATGTCGCAGGTGGCGCTCGCCACGTACTGCGCAGTGAACGGCTATGCCGTGCCGCCCTCGCCTGAGCTGGCGCGCGACATCCTCTTTCCGCGCGAGAGAAACCTCTTGCGCACCGAGACCGTAACCCAGCGCGAGTACGATGCGCTCGTGCGCATTCCTGCAACGCCCGAAGGGAAGGCCTCGCTGAAGGCGATGGGCTACGAGACGATCATGGAGATGTACGCTGAGCGCGGACATCTCACGGAAGGGGCTCTGCGCCGCCTCAACCCCGGAGTCGCATGGCCCAATCCGCCCGTGGGCACGCTCGTGAAGATTCCCGACTTCGTGAACGGGCAAGGCGCAGCATCGCCAAAGGCGTCTGTCCTGCGCGTTACGCTTTCGCGGTTCGAGATAACGGCTTTCGACGAGAAGGGGCGGCTTGTCGCGCTCTTCCCATGCTCGATCGCCGCCGACAAGGCGAAGCTGCCGCCCGAGGGCGAGCTGCAGGTGACGACGCTAATACCCAATCCCGACTACACATACACGCCCGAGCGCGTGTCGAGGGGGGGACGCATAGAGCGCCGCATATTTCCGCCGGGGCCGAACAATCCCGTCGGCACGTCGTGGATAGGTCTGACCATGCTCGGCTACGGCATCCACGGCACGCCCAAGCCAGAGCAGATCGGCCGCGCGGAATCGCACGGCTGCTTCCGATTGGCGAACTGGAACGCCGTGCGACTGCGTAAGATGTGCGAGACGGGCACGAGCGTAGTCGTCGAGAAGTGACCTGGCGAACCCAGATCAGAATCTCAGCCGTTCGGCGAGCGCCTTGAGATGTTCCATGTCGCCAGGATGGTTGGCGAAGGAGATGTCGGCTGCGACATCGGAGCCGAGACGCGGGACGATGTGGAAATGGAGGTGGGGGACGGTCTGTCCGGCCGCGGGGCCGTTGTTCTGTAGGATATTGAACCCGTCGCAGGGGAGGGCATCCTTGAGGCGGGCGGCGACCTTCTGGACGCGCACGATTATCTCGCGCAACGCCTCAGTCGAGGTGTCCAGCATGCCCGTGGAATGCTCCTTGGGGATGACGAGGGTATGTCCCTCGGCGAAGGGGTTGATGTCGAGGTAGGCGAGCACAAGATCGTCCTCGTACACCTTGAAGCAGGGGATTTCCCCGGCGGCGATGGCACAAAACACGCAGTTGTTCTTCATGATGTTGCTCCGTTGGAGGCCAAATTATAGCATAAATTGGCCGCTATCTGGCGCGAAACGAAAATTCTGCATTTACCCCCTTGTCAAGCGGCCGCGAATATGAGATAATAACCATTCGTTCGACCACAGAAAGTAGAGTTAACCAATGAAAGTACGTAGTTCCGTTCGTCGCATCTGCGAGAACTGTCGCATCATTCGCCGCAAGGGCGTGGTGCGCGTGATCTGCACAAACCCGCGCCACAAGCAGCGCCAGGGCTAAGGAAAAAAGGAAAAAACAACCATGCCAAGACTGATGGGTGTGGATATTCCCGGCAAGAAGCATATACGCTATGCTCTTCGGTATATCCATGGAATCGGGCCGAAGCGCGCAGATGACGTGCTGGCCGCATGCAAGGTCGAGCCTTCCAAGAAGGCCGATGACCTGACACAGGACGAGATTCACGCGATCGTCACTTTCATCCAGGACCATTTCCGCGTGGAAGGCGACCTGCGCCGCGAGGTTTCGCAGAACATCCGCCGCCTGATGCAGATCGGGTCGTACCGCGGGCTCCGTCACAAGAGGGGCCTTCCCGTGCGCGGCCAGCGCACGAAGACGAACGCCAAGACGCGCAAGGGAGGCCGCCGTGCCTCCGCCGCAGTGATCCGCGCGGCCGCTCCCACGAAGAAGTGAGCGAGGAGATTTAATCAATGAGCGAAGAAAACATCAAGCAGGAACAGGCGGCCGCTCCGGCGGAAGCGCCTGTCGCCGACGCGGCGGCTCCGGCCGCCGAGGGCGACTCCCCCGCGAAGAAGGCCCGTCCGGGCAAGTCGATCCCCGCGGGAATCGCCTTCATCCGTTCCACCTTCAACAACACCCAGGTGTCGATCGCAGACGCGCGCGGTGGCGTGATCGCCTGGAGCTCGGCCGGCAAGGCCGGTTTCAAGGGCAGCCGCAAGTGCACGGCCTTCGCCGCCACGATGGTGGCGCAGGACGCCGCCCGCACGGCGTTCGCCAAGGGCATGCACGAGTGCGAGGTGCGGATGCAGGGCGCTGGCGCTGGCCGCGAGTCGGCCGTGCGCGCCATTCAGGCCGCAGGCATCAAGGTCACTATGATCACGGACACGACGCCGATTCCGCACAACGGCTGCCGTCCGCGCAAGCGCAGGAGGGTTTAATCATGGGTCGCTACACAGGTCCACGCACGAAGATTTCTCGTCGTTTCGGCGAGCCGCTTTTCGGTCCAGACAAGGTTCTCGACCGCCGCACCAATCCGCCGGGCCAGCATGGCGCCCGCCGCCGGAAGAAGCTCTCCGAGTACGGCGAGCAGCTGCGCGAGAAGCAGAAGGCCCGTTTCATCTACGGCATGATGGAGCGCCAGTTCCGCACGTTCTTCGAGCGTGCCAAGGCTAAGCAGGGCGTCACGGGCGACATCCTCCTGCAGCTCTGCGAGACTCGTCTCGACAACATCGTCTACCGCCTCGGCCTTGCGCCGACGCGCCCGGCCGCGCGCCAGCTCGTCACGCACCGCCACGTCACGCTGGACGGCAAGATCTGCAACGTCCCGTCGTGCATCGTGAAGCCGGGCCAGGTGGTTGGCCTTCGCGAGAAGTCCAAGGGCCTGATGGCCGTCCAGGATTCCCTCAACAAGCACCGCGTGACGGTGAACTGGCTTGAGTGGAACCCGGCGAGCCTGACCGGTTCGCTGACGGCTGTCCCCGCACGGTCCGACATCCCCGAGAACATCAACGTTCAGGCGATCGTCGAACTGTATTCGCGTTGATGCCATGGCGCGGGCCGTCGCCTGCGGCGGCCCGTGTTCCGCTCTTTCGTTTCTTTCACCCGTTTCAAGGGAGGTTCCTATGCCAATCCGTTTGAGCCGTTTTGAAATGCCGCACCATGTCCAGAAGGACGAGGGTGGCGACGGAAAGTACGCACGTTTCGTCGCCGAGCCGTTCGAGATCGGCTACGCGCGCACGATCGGCAACTCGCTTCGCCGCGTGTTGCTTTCCTCTATCGAAGGCTGCGCGATCTGCTCCGTCAAGATCGCGGGCGTAAACCACGAGTTCTCCACGATCCCCGGTGTCGCCGAGGACGTGACGGACATCATCCTAAACCTCAAGCGCGTGCTTCTCAAGACGTTCACGCGCGACGAGTCCACGCTCCGCCTGAAGAAGGAGGGCCCCTGCACGGTGACCGCCGGCGACTTCGCCGAGGAGAACGCCGTGGAGGTGCTCAACAAGGATCAGGTCATCGCGACGCTCGAAGAGGGCGCCAAGATCGACATGGAGTGCGAGATCCGCACCGGCCGCGGCTTCTGCCTCGCCGAAGCCAACAAGCTGCCCGAGCAGGAGATCGGCCGCATCGCGATCGACTCCATCTTCTCGCCCGTCACGCGTGTCAACTTCCTCGTGGAGAACACTCGCGTAGGACAGCGCACCGACTACGAGAAGCTCGTCATGGACGTGTGGACCGACGGTCGCGTCACCCCAGACGACGCGCTGAAGACGGCCGCTGCCGTGCTGCGCCGCCACCTCGACGTGTTCGTCGACTACTCCAACGAGGAGTCGCTCGAGTTCGACGACTCTGAGAAGAAGGGCGCCGACGAGCGCGAGCGCCTGCGTAAGCTGCTGAACATGTCCGTGAACGAGATCGAGCTTTCGGTCCGTGCCGCGAACTGCCTCAACAACGCCAACATCACAACCGTCGGCGAGCTCGCCCAGAAGACCGAGGCCGACATGCTCAAGTACCGCAACTTCGGCAAGAAGTCGCTGAACGAGATCAAGGACAAGCTGAAGGATCTCGGCCTGTGCCTCGGCTACAAGTTCGACGCCGACCTGCTCGAATCGAAGAAGTAATCCCAGGAGACTGTTACCATGCGTCACCACAGAGTCGCAAAGAAGTTTGGCCGTTCCACGGCCCACCGCAAGGCCCTCATGAAGAGCCTCGTGACGAACCTCATCCTCGCCGATTCAATCCAGACCACGCTGCCCAAGGCCAAGCAGGCCCGCAAGGACGCCGAGAAGATCGTCACGATCGCCCGCAAGGGCACGCTCGCCGCCCGCCGCCTCGCCTCGTCGCGCCTTCAGCAGCCAAAGGCTGTCCAGAAGCTGTTCGACAAGATCGTCCCGGCGATGGAAGGCCGCAAGGGCGGCTACACCCGCATCCTCAAGATCGGCACCCGCAAGGGCGACGGCGCTCCCACATGCCTTTTGCAGTGGGTGACGCTACCCGAGGCGAAGGACGCTCCTGCGGAAGCGGCTGCGGAAACCCCAACGGCCGAGGCCAAGTAAGGCCCTAGGCGAAACTGGCAGGCGCGCGCCTGCCAGGATGAGACGGATGCGCCACCGCGCATCCGTCTCGCGTACCAAATGCCAGCCACTAAGCACCAGGCACCAAGCACTAGGCACTAAGCACTAGGCACCAAGCACCAAACATGGTATACTGTAGGCCAACGGAGGCACACCATGGCACAGCAAGTACACGCCGTAATTGAACTTAAGATCACCCCGCAGCGCGACTGCGGATTCGGAAAGATCGCCGAGCGCGTGGCGCGCTTCGCGCAGGTGGAGGCGTGCTTCCTCATGAGCGGCGGCTACGACCTGCTTGTCTTCGCGAGGGGCGATTCGCTGCAGGACGTGGCGCACTTCGTCGCGGCAGAGCTTTCGACGCTCGACGGCGTGCTCTCCACCGCCACCCACTTCATGCTTAAGACCTACAAGGCCCAAGGCGTCTTCGCCGAAGGCTTCACCGAGGACGACAGGCTCTCCGTGTCGCCTTGAGCGGACGGATGTCGCAGGACGGTTCCGCATGTCAGCGAAAACGGCAGTATACCCGGGGACGTTTGATCCCATGACGCTTGGTCACTTCGACCTGATCACGCGCGCGGCCAAGCTTTACGATAGGCTTATTGTTGCGGTGGCCGCCACGAGCGCGAAGAACGGCGCGCTGTTCGACGCCGAGCACAGGATCGCGATGATCCGCGAGGATGTCGCGAACGCCGGGCTCGAGAACGTCTCGGTGGAGCTGCTCGATACGTTGCTCGTTGATTTCTGCCGCTCGCATGGCGTGCGCACTGTCATTCGCGGCGTGCGCGTCTATTCCGACTTCGAGTACGAGTTCCAGATGGCGCTCACGAACAGGCGCATGGCGCCTGAGATCGAGACGCTGTTCATGATGCCGTCCGAGAGCCTGGCCTACGTCACCGCATCAACCGTGCGCGAGATCGCCCGATACGGCGGCGACACCTCGCCTTTCGTAACCCCAGCCGTCCAGAAGCACCTGCATGAACGACAAGCTGCAAATTGACGTCTCGCGCCTGGACAAGGAGGGTGAGGACTTCGAGGACGTCCTGGACGATGCCGTGCTCGACCTGAACGACGAGTTCCTGCGTCCGTTCGCCGGCATACGCTACGCCATCTTCGCCCAGCTGCTCGGCCGCGAGCTGCTCGTGCGAGGTTCGCTGGAGCAGGACTTCGAAGCGGTCTGCTCTCGCTGCGGCGGCGATTTCGATTTCACGGTTAAGGTTCCAGACTTCACCGTGAGCGTGGAAGTCGACGACAAGACCGAATACGTGGATTTGACGGATGAGGCAAGACAGAGTATAATACTCGCCCTGCCGACATACCCTGTCTGCCGACCGGACTGCCTTGGCGTGTGCACGTCATGCGGGAAAAACCTCAACGAGGGGCCCTGCAAGTGCAAGCGCGAGGAGACGGACGACCGGTGGGGCGCGTTGGAAGGATTGAAGATTGATGAAAGAAAAATGATGTGAGTGCATGAGCAAGTGAGCGAATGGACGAACACCAACAGGAGTAGATGAAATGGCATCACCTAAGAACAAGAAGTCGAAAATGCGCAAGCGCCAGCGTGTTGGTCAGCTTGAGAAGGCGATACTGGCGTCGGTCCAGACTTGTCCCGAGTGCGGCGGCATGAAGCAAGCGCACCACGTGTGCCCGAACTGCGGCATGTACAATGGCCGCAAGGTTCTTTCCGTCACCGCAAAGTAAAGGTTCATGACGCGGATAGCCCTTGATGCGATGGGCGGCGACAACGCTCCGGGCGAGATCGTCCTGGGCGGTATCGAGGCAGCCAAAGGTCTGGAGGACGTGAAGGTCCTCCTGGTCGGCGTGCAGAGTCAGATCGAGGCCGAGTTCGCCAAGCATCCCAAGGAGTCTTCCGCGGCAGTCAAGGCCGGCAAGCTCGAGATAGTCCATGCTCCCGACGTCGCGGAGATGGACGAGTCGCCGGTGAGCGCGGTTCGAAAGAAGAAGAACTGTTCGATCAACGTGGCGATGCGTCTTGTGAAGGAGGGGAAGGCGGATGCGTTCGTTTCCGCCGGCAACTCAGGCGCGGTGGCCACGAGCGCGATCTTGAATCTCGGTCGCATCCCAGGCGTGTTGCGTCCGGCGATCGCCACCATCCTGCCTACGCGGCGTCCGATTCGTCCTGTCCTGCTTCTCGATGCGGGCGCGAACATGGACTGCCATGCAGACTGGCTCGTGCAGTTCGCCATCATGGGCAGCGCCTACTCGAAGGCCGTGCTCAAGCGCGAGAAGCCTCTTGTCGGCTTGCTGTCCATCGGGACAGAGGATTGCAAGGGCAACGAGATGACGAAGGAGACGTTCCCTCTCCTCAAGGAGGTGTCCGGAATCGACTTCCGCGGCAACGTGGAGGGGCACGACCTCTTCAAGGGGCAGACGGACGTGGTTGTGTGCGACGGTTTCGTGGGCAACGTCGTCCTGAAGACGGCGGAGTCACTTGCGCACGCGATAGGGTACTTCCTGAAGAAGGAGTGCTTCAAGGGAATTTTCCGCGTGGTGGGTGCGTTGCTGCTGAAGGGCGCGTTCAAGGCCATGAAGCAGCAGCTTGATCCCGACATCTACGGCGGAGCGCCGCTCTTGGGCGTGCCAGGGGCGGTCATCATCACGCACGGCAGCTCGACGCACAAGGCGATCTACCATGCGGTGCGCGTTGGCGCGAACGCCGCGCGCAACGACGTGACAGGCATCATTTCACGCGAGATATCGGAATACGAGGCTTCTCGCAAAGAACTTTAACGGGGCGTAGCGCAGTCTGGTAGCGCACCTGCCTTGGGCGCAGGTTGTCGTGGGTTCAAATCCCGCCGCCCCGACCAGTTTCAAACGGTACTAAGAGAATCTCTCCTTATTACCGTGTAATACGGACCCCAGAAAACCCCAAGTAATTTGGGGTTTTTCGCTTTTCTGGGGTCTGCCGCCACCGTGGTTTTCAAGAGGAGAGATACAAAATCTCTCCCCGATTCTCCGCCTCCAGCGAATTCTTCTCTGCGTATGTTGTAGCCCCTACAAGATACGCTTCGCCCTTGTTTTACAGGGGTTTCGTGAAATCCGCGCCCTGAAAAAACGCATGTTGTAGGGTTTTATCATAGAGAGTCGTGTGCAGGGCAACACACACGAAAAGCGTAAAAGTCACCGAGAAAACAAAATGCGCGGCAATAAACATACGCAGAATCCAAAAGAGACTGCTGATGAACGAAACGACCACACAGACCATAGCATTGCTCGCCCTACTGCTCAAGGGCGTGATGGAACGGATAAATCCTCATCTTTGGGGTTGATATATTCGCGTTACTATGGCTATATATGCCCCGCATGCATCAAATAGGAACTATCAAACGATGGAAGAACTGCCAGAGACCCTGAAAGAGGAAATCGAAGCGCTCGATTCCCTCGACGCCCGTGCCTTGCGGCGGCGCTACGCGGCCATTCTCGCGGACATGCCCAACTGCGCCCTGAGCAGCGTCCTGCGGGCCACCGTAGCCTACCGGCTGCAGGAGCGGCACTACGGCCTGTCCCTCTCGAAGGAGGCCACAGCGTGGCTTGACGAGGCCGCTGACGACAAGCGGATGTTTCCGGACGGGCGCAAGGTTGGATCGGGCGCGAGGTTCGTCCGGATTTGGAAAGGAGAACGGTACGAAACGACGGTCCGGGAGGACGGGCGGTACGAATACAACGGCGAAATATACTCGTCCCTCTCGGCCGTGGCCAAGGCCATCACAGGGACGCACTGGAACGGACGGCTATTCTTCGGAGTGAAGTAGATGCAGAACACGGAAACGAAATGGTGCGCGGTCTACACGCGCAAATCGACAGACGAGGGCCTGGACTCGGCGTTCAACTCGCTCGACGCGCAGTACGACGCCTGCTCCGCATACGTCAAGAGCCAGGTCGGCATGGGCTGGCGGCTCGTCGAGAAGAAGTACGACGACGGCGGCTACTCGGGCGGCACGATGAACCGCCCTGCGCTGACGGAGCTCCTCAAGGACATCGAGGCCGGGCAGATCAATGTCGTCGTCGTGTACAAGATCGACCGCCTTTCCCGGTCCCTCTGCGACTTCACAGACCTTTCCAAGCTCTTTGAACGCCACGGGGTCTCGTTCGTCTCAGTCACGCAGCAAATCGACACCTCGAACGCGGCCGGGCGCATGATGCTCAACATCCTCATGTCATTCGCGCAGTTCGAGAGGGAGATGACCGCCGACCGCATCCGCGACAAGATATATGCTTCGAGGAAGCGCGGGATGTGGACGGGCGGCCCCACGCCATACGGCTACACGCTCGTCGACAAGCAGCTCAAGGTCGATCCCGATGCGGCGGAGGCGGTGCGGATGATGTTCCGCCGCTACGTGGCCACGGGGTCGTCGCTCCAGGTGGCGAGGGAGCTGAACGAATCGTCCTACAAACGCGCTGACGGCCAGCTGTGGCATCCTCGCATGGTTCTCGCCGTGCTCAAGTGCCGCGTCTACACGGGCAAGCTCGCGGTCAAGCGCACGGGCGAGGTGTTCGACGGCATCCACGAGGCCATCATCGACGACGCCCTCTTCCAGACCGTGCAGAAGGCCCTCGCGGCGAACGTCAGGACGGACGGCAAGTCGAAGCGTCACGCCATGCTCGCTCCGCTCAAGGGCATCCTGCGCTGCGGCACATGCGGCGGCTCGATGACGCCCGTCTTCTCGAACTACTCGAAGGGAGGCGGCAGGCGGCGATATGTGTACTACAGGTGCACGAGGGACGCGAAGAAGGCTGACGGGGCGTGCCCCATCAAGAACATATCCGCCGACACCGTGGAGAGGTTCGTCTACGAGCAGCTTGGCAGGGTTCTGCGCCGTGACGACGTGGTTGGCCTTGTGACCGGCGGAGACGCCGTGAAGCGGGCGGACTTCATGGAGGCGACCAAGGACATGGATGACTTTTGGGCGCGGATGAATCCGGGGGAGCGCGAACGCCTCCTGCGGCTTCTCGTCCGTGACGTGCGCATCTGGCCGGACAAGGTGGTGATTGTCCTCGCTCTTGAAGGAGATGACGGTCGCATAGAGATTCCATGCCGACTCCAGACGAACCTCGGCCGCCAGCACTTTGTGGTCGACGAGCCGGAACCGACGCCGGACACTCCCGCGCTGGCGGTCCCGAAGGCCCTTCGGCAGGCCCGCAGATGGCTGGAGCTTCTCACGTCCGGCACATACCGCGACAAGAAGCAGCTCGCCGACGCGCTCAGTTTCAATGGCTCCTACTTCGGGAAGATGCTCCGCTTCCCGTTCCTTTCGCCCATCATCGTCGATAAGATCCGCAACGGCGAGCTGCCAGACGTTTCGGTAACGAAGCTCATGACTCTGACAAGCCCTCTCTGGGCGGAGCAGCACAAGGAACTCGGCATCGAGTGACAGTCGCCGTGGCGGGGAAATGCAGAGACCGTCGGGAGTGATCCCGGCGGTCTTGTTGTGTTTATGGTCTGCGTGTGCTAATTGGCGGCTCTCTCTCCGGGGAAGAGCCTTTCCACGCTGTTGTAGATTGCGTCTGGCTGTGTGGCTATGACCGGTTCACTCCTGCCGTCGGCAGCAACGCCCATCTTCACGGCGGGGAGATTGACCGGGATGCCATCATTCTCTTCCGCGAGTTTCCTTGCCTTGAGGAGCTGATCCATCGCAAATAGCGATGCTCGCTTCCTGTGCACGTCCTTGTGCTTTGGATTGGCTGCGAACTTGAGTAGCTCGACAATCACTGGCTCTTGCCTGTCGTATACGTCGGTCTTCTTGTCGTATGCCCGGAAGGCCTTAATGTCGCGTGAGAACGCCTTGGGATTGAGCTTGATTTCCGGATGGACCTTGGCGAAGGCCCGAGCCGCTGCCGACGATGTTAACGTCAGCTCCCGAGTCTCCCTGTCCTTTCTGAAGTCGTGCGGGTTGTATGGATTGTCAAGGATGTACGCCAGCACTTCCAGCCATTCGTCGCGCCTCTCGCCCACGCGCCTCCTCCTCCCGAATCGTGGTTCCTTTTCCTTCGGCTTCAGATCTTCGGCCGCGTCCGCCAGGCGGATGCTTCCGTTTTTCATGTAGAACAGCTCCGTGAACTGGACAGCCTTGCACGTGTCGTTCTGCCATCCCTTCGGAACCGAGGAGTAGTCACATACAACGAGGATCACGTCCTCGTTGTGCGTATTGAACAGCCCCTCAACGGGCGACACGCAGAAATACACGCGTCTGCCGTAGAGCTTGCCGAGACGGTAGTTCCCGTTGCCGCAGGCTTGACAGTATTTGCATCCGAGGGACCTCTTCACGAATTCCGCCACGCCGTCAGTGGATACCACGTAGGTTCTCTTCTCGTACAACTCGTTGGGGATCTGACCGCATTTTTTGCATACATATATCTCGTACGGTCCCATAAACTGGTCGGAGTCTTCCATATAGACCTCGCCACCGCACAGCGGGCATTCGTTGTCGAGGTTGATCTCCTCTATCATTCCGTTCTTGAACGCTGCCGTATCCTCTACCTCAGACTTGTTGTCGGCAACTATGTAGTGCATCCTGTCGTTCTTGCAGGCATCAACGATAACCTCATTGATGGCCTCGAGCCTTTCGATGAGCTTGGCTCTGTCGATCTTGATCGTCATGTTTCTGTTTCTCCTTCTCCTTCTGCGGGAACCTCCCGCAAAATAGCGATCCGGCGGGGGGCCGAACCCAGTCGGAGTGACCGGTCATGCCGGGCCTGCGCGATATGTGCGACTTTCAGGATCTCCATCGGCCGTTCTTTCTCCGCTTACTGTGCAGTTCCCCCCTGGAGCTCCTCCGGCGACTGCTCCTCTGGGGGCATTGGCGGAGGCGGGGGCGGTATCGCGTCAGATGGCGCGGAAACGGGCGCAGACGCGTCCGCCGTTTCGGGGGCGGGTGACGTAGGGGCTTCGCCGCCGGAGGGCGTGGAGGCCGTTTCTGGCGCGGCTGGCGGGGATTCATGCCTTTCCTCTGCCGTTTCGGTCGGATCGCTCTCCTCCTTGTCTCCCTTTGACAATATGCGACGCTCGAATTTGTACAGTGTCCGGCCCTTGTACTTTTCGTCGAGTTCGGTAATGTCGTAAATTATCCGCTGGCTCTTGTAGTCCACGCCAGCCTGCTGCAAATAGTTCTTGAACGACACGTAGAAGTATGCGCCGCACTTCTTTAGCGCAAATGCCTCCGGATCGCCTTTCACGCTGATGACCGCGCCGAGGTCTCCGTTTCCGGCTGCGAGGATGATGATGCTTTTGTCCTCCGTGAGCTGCATTTCGTTCACAGCGTCCATAGCGAACGTCAGACGGCCGCTGTTTTGGACAGTGGCTTTGACAGACTTCTGCAGCCGCTGTGCATCGAGCGGCGTAAGCTGCGATAGAAAACTTTTTGTTGCCATGATCGGAATCCTCTCGTTAGTTTGAACTGCGTCGTGGGTCTGGTTTCCCTTAGACGGCATATATTATATCACAATCCCTATGTTGAGCGCAAGGGGTCTGCGAAAGATTTTGTTATAACCGTCGCAACGGCGCGTTTACGGTCTGTATATTATTCGTAAAAACCGTATCAACCGCTTTTGACCTCCCCGCTGGAATCGTAGTTATGAACAACTGGACCTCAATTTGGACGCCTCGGACATAAAACCCCCCCTAAATGTCCTTGTCCGCAATGTCAGGATTGGTAAAACCACGTAAAAAAAGGATAAAATGACCCCTATAAATAGGGGTCATTTTATTCTTCCCAAAAAATCTACCTTTTGGACATCGAAAATGTCCAGAATGTCCATTGGGCTTGGGCCATTTTTAGGCCCCTGGAGCATGGTGCTTCGGGGGCGAAAAAAGGACAAGTCCAATGAAAAAGAAACATCGGTTCAGTCGCCCCGACAATCCGTTCACGGCAGAGGTCATGGACGACATCGAAGCAAAGG
>CACXPT010000066.1 GCA_902769585.1 uncultured bacterium | reverse complement strand
CGAAATCCGACTGCTGGAAATGGCTGCTGCGCTGAAGGATATTTCTTTTCGCTGCACACGGGCCGTTAGTTTTTTGCTATACTACGTTGCGCTGAAGCAAAGGAGCGCAATATGCCAGCGGTAATTGAACAAGTTGAACAAATGAGCACGGCCGAAAAGCTGCGCTTGATGGAGTATCTGCTCAATTCAATTTCCCGTACGGTCGTGCAATACGACAGCGCCGCAGGCACACAACCGAAGGTTGAGCGCAAGAAGCCGCGCATCAGCGACTTCATTGGATACGGCAGAAGGTTTCATTCAGAATATCGTTCGACAGAAGACGTGATGCGGGAACTTCGCGAGGGGGAAGAGGAGTGACATGGGTTGTGGACACGTGCGTCTTGATTGACGTGTTTCGCGGTGACAAGACGTTTGCGGCGATGTCATCCATGGCATTACAGTCAAAACTCGATGATGTGCTGACAGTAGCGCCTATCACGTACGTAGAACTGTCACCGGAGTTCAATGGCGACGCCGCTGCACAAGATGCGTTCCTGGATGCAATGTGGATTCATCGTGATTTCAACGGTAGTAAGGAGGCCGTTCTTCTCGCCCACAAGGCATGGCATGAGCATATCATGCGCAAACGCGCCGGAAGTGCCAGGAAGCGTCCGATAGCAGATGTTCTCATCGGGGCTTATGCCCTGCAGAAAGGCGGACTTATTACCCGTAACGAGGCCGATTTCCGAACGCTTTATCCGACATTGACCATCTTCAATCCCATGTCGGCCATACCATGAAGATTGTAATTCTCAACCGCAGAACTGAAATGAGAAAGGAACAACCGACAGCACAGTGAAACGGTCATAAGCGAGGCTATGCCTCGCGGTCGCCGCATTGGCAGGGCGCGCTCGCCGAGCGCGCCGTCGGCCGATGAAGCGCGACAGGATGATTTAAAGCAATGCTGCAAAGCAGTCGTCTAACGAAACTTAGGAAATTTCAGGACAGGACGATACCTTGCAGAGGTAGCGCACAATGCGCTCGCCTCTCTTTGTATTTCCTGTATGGCTTCCTAAGGCCTCGTTAGAGATACGAAGAGAGGTTTTCATTTCGTTCCGATTGTTATGTAGCAAGATCAAACCTACGCCACGCGGCACCGCACATTTCCCAACAGAGTAAAAAAGGAACAACCAAATGAAACAGCTGCATCCGAAAATCACATGCATTGCCTTTGCTGTGCTGGCCACGGTCTTCGCACAGGCTCAAACGAATGCCCTCGCTTCATTCAGGGAGCAAAACGAAAAACTGCAAGGTACAAACACCTTTGCTTGTTGTGCCAAGGACGACAAGTCCCCGTCAGTTGAGAATGAGCCGACGGAAGCGTTACTAAAGATGGCTGGAAACGGAAACGCAAAGGCACAATATGAGGTGGGGCGTCGCTATCAATTTGGCAAAGGTGTCGCAACAAATGCAGTAGAGGCCATCAAGTGGTACCGTAAGGCTGCAGAGCAGGGACTGGCCGAAGCGCAATTTGCCCTTGGGCTTTTTATGCTAGCCTATCCTGATATAGGCGTTGAGCCGAATTTGTCTGAAGCTGGGAAATGGATAAGCAAAGCTGCGGAACAATACCGCAAGGTGGCGGAACAAGGGAACGCCGAAGCACAAATCAAACTTGCCGATTGCTTAGAACTTACAAAACTTGTAGGTCCGAAGAATGACGCGGCAGAAGCAGTGAAGTGGTATCGCAAGGCAGCTGAACAGGGGAACGCCGAGGCGCAACGCAGACTTGCCGAATGCTATCGCAAGGGTCAAGGTGTCGAGCGAGATAAAACAGAGGCCGTGAAGTGGTATCAAAAGGCTGCGGAACAGGGAGATGCCGAAGCGCAGTTGGAACTTGCTATCTGCTATTACTTTGGCAAAGTCGTTGAGAGGAACTATCTTGAGGTTGTGAAGTGGTGTCGCATGGCGGCGGATCAGGGGTTGGAAGAAGCGCAATGCCTGCTTGGTATTTGCTACGAAAATGGTTATGGCGTTAAGAAGGACGATTTTGAGGCAGTGAATTACTATCGCAAGGCGGCAGATCAGGGACAGGTCGTCGCGCAGGCATATCTCGGGGACTGTTACTACTTCGGCAAAGGCATTGAAGAGAATAAGCATAAAGCTGTAGAGTGGTATCGTAAAGCGGTAGACAATCGGGGAAATTTTGACGCGTTGGGTTTTATAGGAAGTGAAATGGTGGGCTTTGAGCTTAGTGGACATGTGCTTCGTCTTGGAGATTGCTATAAAAATGGAGTTGGGGTAGCGAAAGACGAATCGGAAGCAGTGAAGTTGTATCGCAAAGTGGCGGAGGTGGGACTCACCTTTCTTTCAGAGGAGAGAGGAGCAAGAAGGTTGGAAGCTATGTATCGTCTCGCCGATTGCTACGAAAACGGATTAGGCGTTGAGAAAAGCTTTATGGAAGCCACAAAATGGCGGTGTAAGGCATGGTTTGTAAAGCACTTGAAGTTGGCAGTTATTAGTATCACAATTATCACAGTGGTTGTTGGGTTTGTCCTATGGGCTATAATGATGGAGTGGCTAGGCTTTATCAAGCTTCATAGAAAAGCAAAAGGTGGAGATGCTGACGCCATGATGAATGTTGCCCGCTACTGCTCTCGACAGCTCTTCTTCTTACGTAAAAAAGCATCGACATGGTATCACAAGGCAGTGGAGCAGTACCGCAAGGCGGCGGAACAGGGGGATGATGAGGCACAAATCAAGCTTGGCGATTGCTATCGTTACGGCATAGGTGTCGAGAAGAATGATGACGAGGCGACAAAGTGGTTTAGATTGGCCGCTTCGCAAGGAAATGAACGCGCCACAGAGAAAATGAAGGAGATGGATTCCAAAGACTGACCAGCGGGACTGAGCGAATCTGTGTTCTCGCCCGTCGTAACGTGAATCACAATGCGGCAGACAAGGGCGGCAATCTCGTAATTTGTTGTTTCGCGTGTGGAGCTGTAGATTTTCATGCGCGGTTGCGTTCTTGGGAGGTGAGGGGCAATGACGCCTCCGTGAAAACGAAAGGAACATGACCATGAACAAGACAATCATCATCTGCGTAACCGCGATTCTGAGCCTGGCCACGCTCGCACAGGAGCGGCGGTGACGACGGCGCCCGAACGGCGAGGCGCGAATGCACCGGTTCAGCACGACCGTGGAGAAGGAGCGCCCGCAGCTCAATGAGGAGACGAAGCGGCTCATCGCGCTCTGTCGCCGCGACCCCACGGAGGAGAATCTCGCCGCGTTGCGCCGTCAGGTCGCCGCGAACTACGACGCGGTCGTCGCTCGGAAGAAGTCAAAGCTGGAGGAGCTGAAGCGCACGGCGCGGCACCAGTCCAAGATCGACGATGCGCAGACGAAGGGCGCCTGCGGCGGCATCGACTTCTGGGGCAACTGCTGGGAGTGGACCTCCACCGTGCGTAGCAGGGGCAAGAACGCTGTGAAAGGCGGCGCATTTGATTCGACGCGCACGGCCTGCCGTAGCGAGGCGCGCACCGAATGCCGTTCGGCGGGTTCGGGCTACGCCAACGTCACCCTGCGCGTCGTGCGCGAGGATCGTTAGTCGTACGGCACGAGCTTCTTCAGCAGGCGCTCCAGCGGATGCTTCATCCAGCATCAGCCGTAGAAACTCCTCACGCGAAGTGCGCCAAGCCTCACGTTTCTCTGAAATACGGGCAGATGGCGGCGAAGGTGCCATCCTTCATTCGGAAGCCTCTTGGGATCGTGCCGAGTTGCGTGAAGCCGAGGCGTTCGTAGAGGTGCCGGGCATGGACGTTCCCCTCGGTCGGAACGCACGGCGTAGCTTGCGTTTGCGATGTGCCCGCAACGGCCAACGTTGTTTGGATGGAGGATGTACAGGCCGAGAATCGTCCCGTCGTCATCGGCCGCAACGCCCGTGTGCGTCTGCGCCGCGAAGAACTCCGCCCCCGTCTCGCGTGTCAGCGGCTCCTCCTGCGGGAAGGCGTCGCCCGCATCGACCACCTCGTTCCAGATGGCGACCATCGCATCAAGATCACCGTTCTCGTATTGGCGTACAACCATGTTATCCTTTCAGATTTTTCAGAATGAAATGACGTTCGTTCTATTTTGTGGAGCATTTCTGGTGTCCCATCGCCACGGGGCGCACGAGATTGTAAGCCATCATCGCCGCCAGAAACACGGCAGATGCCCAATGGACGGGTGAAAGCGCATGCCTTGTCGAGGCGGCCAGAGCGGATGCGGATGCCGCGTTCGGGATGAGGTTGATCACGACGCCGCACAAGATCGCCCCGAGGAGGATCGTGACGAGGTACGCCACGGCGGCCTTGCGTCCGACAAGCGCGGAGACGGTCGTGAGCGACATCGCGTTTATCGCCGGCCCGACCATGAGGAACACGAACGCCGCGCCGGGCGAGACGCCTTTCGCGATAAGAGAAGCGGCAATCGGAATCGACGCCGTGGAGCAGACGTACATCGGGAATCCGACAAGCGCCATGACAGGCATCGCGATCAAGTCGTTGCCGTGAAACGCATTCGCAAAGAAGTTGTCCGGCACCAGCACCGTCACAATCGCGGAGATTGCAAGTCCGATGGCAAGCGGCTTCGCGACCGAGCCGAGAAGCCGCCTGTACGCCTGCCAGAATATCGCCTTGATTCCGCGCGATCCGGCTGGCGCATCCTCCGCCGCGACCGTCTCCGCGTCTTCGCCGCCGACGGCGGACACCACGACGCCACCGACGATTCCCGTGAGCGCGGCGGCGACAGGCCGCGCAACGGCGAACACCGGCCCCATCAGGGCGTAGGTCGCGAGAATCGAGTCAATCCCCGTCTGCGGCGTCGAAACGAGCAGTGCCGCCGTCGGGCCCTTGCCCGCGCCGTGTTTGCGCAATCCGGCGGCAATCGGCAGTACGCCGCACGAGCAGATCGGGAGCGGTACGCCGATTGCGACGGCGCGAAGAATGCCGCCCAAACCCGAACTCCCGCCCATTATGCGGTTGACCCAGTTTCGCGGAATCCATACGGCGATAATCCCCGCCATGAGGAATCCGAACACGAGCCACGGCGCCATCATGGCGAACACGTGTACGAACGCAATCAATATGTCTTTCATTGTGGTAGTTGGTAGATGGTAGTTGGTATATGGAAGATGGCTTGCCTATGCCATCTTCGAGAAGCTTTCAAGCGCCTCGGCGAACGATTCAATCGTCTCGTCGGCGTTACCTTTTTCGATGCCCTCGCGTACGCAATGGCGGAGATGCCCGTCGAGGACAATGAACGACAGGCGGTGGAGCGCCCCGTTCGCCGCGTTAAGCTGCGTGAGGATGTCCTCGCAGGGGACGTCCTCCGCAAGCATCTTCTGGACACCTGTCAGCTGTCCGATGATCTTCTTCAGCCGCAGCTGAAGAGCCGTCACGTCTTCAATGCATTTTCTCATTGTCTGCTTTTCCTTGTGGAACTGGGCGTGTATTATACCATACCCCCGTAGGGTATGCAACCCGGGGCGCAACAGGCACTCAAAAATATTTTGAACCTTTTCCCGTCAATCGGTTGGCGCGATGGCAAACTGGCAGTTTCCGCAGGCGTTCGGCTGGGGATGGCTCAAGCGGCGCGAGACAAAAGGGCAGCGCGCGCCCACGCAGAAGGAAATGGCGAACATGGGCTGGCAGGCAATCGCCGGCGGTGCGAACGGTCTCATCTTCTACGCCTACCAGCACCTCTCGGAACCACACGACGACCCTGAGGATGCGTTCGAGCCGGCGTGGGCGCGGACGAAGGCGATGGCCGAGGAGTTCAAGAAGTACATCGACGTATTCCTCTCCATCGACCCCGCACCGGCGGTGACCAGCTCCAACGGCGACGTCGCCGTGCGTACGTGGCGATACAGAGGCGACACGTATCTTCTCGCCGTTAACTGCACGACAAACGCGCAGACCGCGACGCTCACGCTCTCGGAGAATGTCGGCAAACTCATCTCATCTGATTTCGGCCCTACGCCGAAGATGGACGGTGGAATGTTGAATGTTACCTTGGGGCCGATTGAATATGTTATGCTCCGATTGTCTTACTTTGTGGAGCATTTAAGGTGTCCCATCGCCACGGGGCGCACGAGATTGTAAGATTGCGTTCATCGCCGGCCTTTTCCCTGGCCGTCGGCACGCCCTTGCACTTCTCCGCTTCAATCTGCATTACTGATTTCGCCGTGTACATGATTTTCCTTTCGTTTACGATCTACACCATAAAGGCCACCCCACCCGGGGTGACCATGACTTTCGGCATAAATGAAAACGTTCAGGCAACCGTCATATTACGATCTTTCGAAACTTTCATCCTTCGGTGCCCTGAACGGGGCATGGCAGAATTTCGCCAGAGGGCACACTTCCGCCCTCTATCATCCCCTGTAGCACTTCCACCAGAAACTTGCGGGTACATTTCTGGATTCCGCTTGCCTTGCTTTCGCGCGGACCAGCCACATTCAGGACGAACGGCATAGGTGCGAAACCGCTCGTAGTAGTCGGCCCACTTTGACGAGGTGGGATACACTTCACGGCTTCGGCATTTTTCACACCCTCGCCTTCAGGAGCGGGATTGAAGAGGCATCGAGTTTCGCGAAGGCGAAGCACTTGCTGCCGAGGGCCATTGTTAATGTTGCCAATGAGAAAGTGTTGCCAGTCCCAATGTTGCCAGTTCCCATTTCAACCCCCAATCTTTTTCTTCGTTGTCGTCACACTTGCAGAAAAGATACGAGAAAGTTCCCGAGACTCGCCTATCAACTCGGCAAGTCTCGCATTCTCGACATATCCCACCTCCCCGATCAGCCTAAGCCAAGTCCGCGTCTCGGACAACTCCTTCATCGCGATCTTCAGCTTGTGGACAAAATCCTTTGCCGATTCTGCCTCGCAAGCCTCTGCATAGTTCGCGGCAATGCCGGTTGACGATCGGAACAGCTGGTCTGCGAAACTCGCGCTCCCGACAGCCTTCACCGGCAACACCGCGCACACCCTGACGCACCGTGCCGCGAAACGGACGATTCTGTCCTCTAATTCCATCATGCCGCACCTTTCATTGAAAATTGAAATTGGCAACTGGCAACATTCCCACATTGGCAACACTTTCCCTGATCGTTGTAGAACACGCCCCGCACCGGCGGCATGGAGGTCTGGACGAAGAAATCTACCTTGTCCTTAAGCTCGACAACATCGGCCTCGGTCTTGGCCATACGCCGGTCGACCTTGTCCTCCAGCTGGTTCAGGCGCTGGTTGAACGCATAGTCGCGAAGCATAAACTCCTTCAGAACCTTGGTCGCCCACTGCCTGAACTGTATGCCGCGCTTAGAGTTAATTCGATAACCGAGCGAAATAATGACGTCGAGATTGAAATACTCCATGTCACGGACGACCCTGCGAACGCCTTCCTGCCGAACTGTTCGAATTTTTTGAACAGTTGCCGCATAGTCCAATTCCTCCGTATCGAAGATGTTCTTCAGGTGATACGATACGTTTGACTTTACCACTTCAAACAACTCGCAAAGTTGCATCTGTGTGAGCCATACCGTCTCGTTCTCGAGGCGGACATCCAGCCGGATAGTCTCGTCCGGCTAGTAGACGACGATCTCGTTCCGCGCCGTGGCGGACGCTGGAACTGCCTGTGTTGATACCTTGCTTTTCTTCATGCATCCTTCGTTTCCGCCGGCTTTGTGCCGACGCGCAACAGGATACCAGTTTCCCCGAACCGAATTGTCTCAAAGATGTCTCAAATATGTCTCAAAATTATCTCGCGTAAAACAGAACGGCCAGACGGCTTTCTGACTGGGGCAGCCACCATCTTGGCGGCGCTTTCAATCTCCCGCCGACTACCACCGCATTTCGCAAAGTCCGGTGGTAGTGTCACGCGTCCATCGGCATCATGCCTTTTCTCCTCGACCCCCATTCGCTCGAAACGCCGTAGTCCACCCGACAGCTAAATTCACACAATCTATTCCGCAGCCGCGTCCATCTGCCTCAGCGCCTCGGCTAGCGTGATCGACTTCCAGCCGTGCCACTTTGCGCAGACGCAGATCGAATTCCGGGTCGTTTTCGGGGGCTCAGGCAAATTTCGGTGGAAGTGGCCGTAGATCATGCGCTCTCCAGGACGCAGCGTGGCGGACTCTGGATCATGGATCAGCAAAAGCTTCAACTCTTCGATGTGCATCCGTTCGACCACATCATCGAACGCCATGCGATAGATCGCGTCGTCTATCTGGTCATGGTTGCCCTTGATCAAGACGATCCGTCCGTTCAGCCTCTTGCAAATCGCGTCAAGATCGGCGATCCGGCCGTCGCAGAAGTCGCCGACATGCAGCACGAGGTCGTCCTTTCCCACCACGCCGTTCCACAGCGCGATATGCTCTTCCTCCTGCGCTCTCGTGTTTTCGCACAGAAAGTCGCCGTAACGCACCCACTCGCGGAAGTGATGGTCACTCGTCACGAACGTCTTGTTGATGTCGATCATATAGACTATTTGGTTTTTCTTATCAACCGATCAAGCGTCGCACGATCCACGAGCACTGGGACGATCTCGTCAATACATTACTGTTGATAGGGTTTGCCCAAGGGCGAGACCTTCACTGGAAATCTCATCAATACTTCTTATTACTGACGAGTTTCTTCGGCAGGTGCATTGTTACTTGAATCCTTTACACCCATAAGGCCTTTAAATTGTTCATCCAATAGGAAGGTCAGAAACAGCAAACCAATTCCAAGCGCATAGACAACAAAACCGACTATCTTGATAAGGATGCGAAACAAACAACCACTAGTCTTTCCTGCAATATACCTAAAGACGAAAAACAACACGACACCACCTACACCAAGACCTATCGACACACCCTTCGCGGTATCATATCCAGACGCTACAGCAATTGGTTTTAATACGGTTAAGGTCGTAACGACACTCAATGCCACCGCAAAAACCAGAAACAGAAAACCTCCAAATGCCTTAACAGCATTAGACTGACGTTTGCGCGCACACTTGTCACACAAAAAGTCGTGATTATTCATCCAACCAGTAGTATGCCTTTTACCACAAGGCGCCCCACATTCACAGCACTGTTCCATTATTTATTCTCCCTGTTGTCACCCTTGTCCTTGAGAATCTGGCTAAAGCCCAAGGGTAAGACCACAGCCAGATTGTTTTGAGATCATTCCGTCTTAAGTACGGCTTGGTATGTCACATACGACACCAAAATCGCGGAAAAACTGCCGCATTTGTACACAACAACCATGCCGAGAAGCGTTAAACCAACTGAAAGTGATCCTACGACCTTCTCCAAACAAGTTCCTGTTTTCTTCCTTTCGCAAGAAGTCAATAACTTCATTTGGATTATTTACATTCGACATTTTAAAATCCTATGAGCCTCACCCTTGGTCACAAATCCTGCCGCATCCATGGTGGAGAATGTGGCAGGATGTTCATAGTGGCCCTCGTTCAATCGTCAATCATTCTCGACTGTTGCACGAAGCGAACCAGGGTCTCCGCGCACATAGCGGAAGCGGGGAGCGGCCATCTCTTTGATGATAGCACCTCCAATTCCGCCTTCAAAGGTGAAATCTTTTTCTTCTCCAAAATAAGTGAGGCGGTATTCTTTCGTGTTATGTTTGTACTGGTAAGATTCCTGATGGAACCAGACCCTATACGACCGACTCATGTCCATCTCATAGACAGTCGTTTCCTTTTCAATCATCTTAAACTTCATGTCGATTCTTGTCTCTCTTTCATACGCATGAACCCACTCCATATCGGTCTGGACATCATACTTGTACCACTTTTTCAACATTGCCTTGCCAAAGTTAAACTGGTACACCTTCTTGTCTTTCGCGGACGCATAACAAAACGGAGTCTTTTGCTTGGGAATGAAAACGACAAAATCGGAATCCTTTTTATCCCCATCGCGATTCTCCGTAATCGTGTAGTCGGGGAAGTGATGGGAAAGAACCTGCTTCATATCCGCCCAATCCATGCCTAGGTAGAATCCGTGTAACTCAAATGTTTCCTTTGCTGCAGCTTTCGCTTTCTCAAGCACGGAAGCGAAGGATTTTTCAGAAGATTCCTGCGCAGTTTTTCTCAATTCGGCCGGCATAGCTGCCAATACCGCTTTCTTCCCTGCATCCGTCTTGACACCATTGTACACATTCATATCGAGTTTATCTGTAGGAAGTTTTTTGACCAACTCCTCTTCAAGTTTGTCAGATTTCGCCTTACCCAACGTTAACACTTTGTACGCGACATCCCCCGTAACTGCTCCCATAAAATATTTCCAACTTATAGCATCAAGACAGATTAATTCGGCAAGTGTATCATCTGAAAGTTTGGGTAACCTCCCCATGATGGTTTTTACTTTGTTCTCATCTGACGAAGTCCAATCCATCGTCCAGCTATCTTTACATGCCTTGCGGTACTCTGCAATCTTTGCAAGAATAGCTGAGGCAATCTTCACAACTACCTTTGTATCCTTGATGTACGACATGACATCGACACCTAATACAAGTGAATCAACCTCCCCCTCATTCCATTTATATACATTATGACTCTCAATGCTGGACAATGTTAAGTTAATCATTTTATCTTGAGGCAATACCTTCATGAGCATCAGCCTTTGGGCAGGCTCCGTGACTAAATAGTTATTGGAATGACGCGACTCCATCGTGATTAATTTTTCTGCCATTGTAATGTCTGTCACCTTGTCTAGCATTGTTAGTAACTTCTTCTCGGCAGCTTCTTTATATTTATCATCAACATAATCCTTTTCTGATAGAATGCTCCAAAGTACATCTGGCGAATCCGTCATTGCAATTAGGCGATTGATCAACATACCCTTATCGCGGTAGTCCAATTCATGCCCCAGCGTACCTCTTCCGTCTCTTGCGCTTTCGCTCATCCTCATTTCAAACTGTCCATTGCTTGTTTTCTGGATCCCTATCAGGTCTAGCAGCTCCTCCTGCGTCAATTTCTCAATGATCCTTTCCTTTAAAAGTTTCTTACGCGGATCGTCAACTATCTCGAGCTGTCTAAACCTTTCTTGTACGAAGGAAAGTGCCGAGCCCTTTTGTGAGAAATCTAAACGTTCAGTAGCGGCTTCTATGATTTCACTACTATGAGCATTGTCGATGATTCGTAGCAAAAGTTCCTGATTGGACGAGAGTTGAACATATTCAATTTGCTGTGGCGTTTGAAACTGGACGAACCCGCTAGAATCCCGTCCCGTTGTCGCAATTGTGTAGATCGTTTCTTCCGCTTTTTTTACTTCGGAGATATCTTTTGAGTTTAGCTGGGTGCGTGTACTGTCAATGCTGACACACCCTGTTGTCACCACTATACCAACAATCGCAGAAGCGATTATTCTTCTCGCATTCATTTCACTTTACTCCTTTTGCCCTTGGTTGGTTGACGGAACACGTTTGAGGGCGCAAACCGCTTCCGTGGGGTTGAAATGGGGAATGATAGCGTTTTTGAGTGGCGGTGTTTACTCAAGTGAGCTGGAGGGGAAGATAGACTACTGCAACGGGCGGGATGTCCGTCCATGTGCGCCGCCAGGATGGCGGCTGTCCCAGTCAGGTTCGGTCGCGCGGGACGCGCGACCCTACCTCTCGCGTTTATGTCGATCCTTGCCACTCGTTTTCCCTTTGCCCTCTTCCTGGTCGCGGGCAAAGAAAGAGGGCGCACTCCCTGTCCGCGTTTCGTCTGAGGCCCTGGAAAAGCCCTGTGTGACCCACGGAAGAGAAATACGCCCGGGAGGGCGCATCCTCCACTTCGTTTGGCACACACATTGAACTTTCCAGGTTTCAGACGTGCCAATCGATGCGTAGAACGCAAAGATTCTTGAATCTGTCTGCGGACATGATACCAAATTCCGGTGCGTTTGTGCGCATGAATCTGAATCTTTTCGCAGTAGACTCGCGGATCCTGCCATCTCTTTCGCGAGGCACAGGGCAAACCGTTCCTCTACTCCATACTGCGGGCATGGAGCGGGAATCTTACGCGGAAAACTACGAATTCCTATTTGGTTGCACCTGAAACGGATTGCGCGTCATTTTGCAGCACTCCGCCCATCTTCATGATATCTCTTACAGCTTCTTCGTTGCGGGCTCGGTTCAATGCCTCTAGGGTTTCCGGGCCGCCAAACCGCATTTCGTTGTAGGCGCCGTCGTATGGTCTCACGAAATCTCGCGTCCTCAGTCCAAGCGGCTCCTCTTTGATATTGACGAAGTTGAGATAAACCCCATCGTCAAAAACATACTGAAGGCCGTTCTCGGGATAAAGCCGATTCGTCCTGTTCAATACAACGCAGTTCTTCAGCCTCAATACCGCATTCGACGGCCCGGAAATGTCCGCATCCAGCGTGCCGGGCCCGGTCACGCTGTAGGTTTTGCCGCCTGACAGGACGACTGGTTTCTTGATTACCACCGTTTTGCCGTCCAGAATCATGTTGTAGGGCAATGGCGGCCTTGATGCGATTGCCGCCAGACCGGCAATGGCCACGATGCCGAATGCGCATGCCGCAACTCGTACGGCCTTCTTCCAGAGCATCGTCCGTCGAATTGCATTGGCAAATGCATTCACGTTCGCGAAGCGTTGCGCGGGAATCGCCGCCGTGGCGCGCTGGATGATGCGTCGCCATGCTCGCGGCGGTTTGCCGTCGAAACAGTCGTTGGCGAGCATCCCGAGGGCATAGACGTCAGTCGCTGGCGACACTTCGTCTCCCGACATCTGCTCCGGTGCGGCATAGCGAGGCGTTCCCACGCCTACGGCCTGCCCGTCGACGACCGAAAGCGATTCGCCTGCGTGACCGCGTACGGCGGACGTGTCCTTGACCAGTCCAAGGTCGATAAGGACAGGCTCGGAATGTCCGGCGCGCCGCCAAAGAATATTGCTCGGCTTGATGTCGCGATGGATGAAGCCCATAGAATGCAAGTGACGGACACCCGCCGCGACCGCGAGCAGGAAATGGACGATCTCGCGCTCGGTCGACGGAAGGGGTCTGTGCTCCAGCAGTTCCATCACGTACCATGGACGCCCCTCCCGTTCGCCAAGTCCAAGAAAACGCGGAAATGCCGGATGCCTGTTTTCCGAGAGCAGTTCCGCCTCTCTCCTGAAGCGGACGCAAACGGCCTCGTCGCGGGAGGCGTCTCTATCTGGATTTTTGGCACACACCTTGAGCGCCGCCGCCGTGCCGAGCGTAGAATGCACGACGCGATAGACCTCGCCGCTGCCTCCGCGTCCGAGAAACGCCGTCACGCGCCAGTCGCCAAACATCTCGCCAGGCGCAAAGGCGGCGGAGAAATCCACGGGAGCATGCTTGGCGAGGAATGCGTCTATGCCATGGTTGTCTGCGTCAGGCTCCATCGGCTTTCTCCAAGGCCGCGACAAGTTCCTTGAGACGCGCCATCATGCGGGACTTTATCTGGTCGACGGCGTTCCGCTCCATGCCGAACGAGGCGGCAACTTCGTCGGGCTTCTCGCCGTTGACGGCGACGCGGGCAAACACGAGGCGGGTACGCTCGTGGATTGACGGATCGGACAGTAGCTGTCCAAGGGCGATTTCCAGCAGTGATTCGCGCCATGTGGCGTCTTCGGCGGACGCGCAGGAGCGCGTCCCTCCCGCAATAGACCCTCCCGTTGCGGACGCAATAAATTGCGTCCCTCCCGAGGAGACATCTTCGGCGCATTTGCGCTGACGGGCGGCGCGCTTTTCCTCTTCGGCCATCATGCGGAGGGCGCGATGGCGCAGGATGCCGGTAAGGTAGTTGTGGAAGTGGCCCTTCTCGGCTGGAGAATAATGGTAGACCGGGAACACCCTGATCAGCTCTATCAGTGTTTCCTGGATGACGTCATCGGCGTCGAGCGACGGGAAGCGTTCGCGCATGAACGCCTCCATCATCGGACGGTAGCGCGCGACGAACTCGCCCCAGCGGGCGTGCTGAGAATCCTGCGCAAGGTCGCGCAGGAGCGTCGTCGATGTCGTCGGTATGTTCGCCATGGTTGTTGTCCGTGAAGATGTTCGGGTGCATTGATTGTATCATATTTGAATGGACTGGGTGCGGGAACGTCTATGGCTCTTCCGCCGCGAAAGGCCAATTTATGTTATAATCTTTGGCGTGTTGAAGCCCGAAGAGAAATCCGGTCCTGCGGCGGCTCCAGGACGCACCGGCGGCATATGGCGTCGGCTGCGCCTTGGTGGCAGGCTGTGCCTTGTCGTCATCGCGGCGTATTTCGCGCTCGCGGTGTACGGCGAGGTGCAGTACCGCGTGGCGAAGATGCGCGACGTGACGCCGTCGTACAACGTCGTCCACGAGGAGCTGCGCTACCAGCCGCCGTCGTGGGCGCATCCTATGGGCACGGACAACCTGGGGCGCGACGTGGCGCAGCGGCTCGTGCAGGGCGCGCGCATATCTTTCCAGGTGGGCATCGTCACCTCGCTCATCGCCATCCCGATCGGCGTGCTGCTCGGTCTCCTGGGCGGCTACTTCGGCGGCAAGACGGACTCTGTGGTGGTGTGGCTCTGCGCGACTGTCGCGTCGATGCCGGGCCTGCTCTTCATCCTCGCGATCTCGCTTGTGGTGGGGCAGGGGCTGGTTGGCATCTGGCTCGGCATCGGCCTCACGACGTGGGTGGGCGTGTGCCGGACGATCCGCGCCGAGGTCATCAAGCACCGCGACCGCGCCTACGTGCAGGCCGCGCGCGTCCTCGGCTACTCGCACGCGCGCATCATGTTCAGGCACATTCTCCCGAACGTGGCGCACATCATCCTCATCCAGTTCTCCGTGCGCTTCCCCGGGGCCGTCTCGACGGAAGTGTTCATCTCCTTCCTCGGCATCGGCGTGCAGGGCGAGCCGAGCTGGGGCGTGATGATCAACAACGCGCGCCTGCGCCTGTGGCAGGGAGTGTGGTGGGAGATGACGTTCGTGACGCTCGCCATATTCGCGCTCGTCCTCGTGTTCAACCACCTTGCCGACGAGCTGCGCGACATCCTCGACCCGGCGCTGAGGAATGAGGGTTGAGAGGTTGAGGTGTTGAGAGGTTGAGATGTTTAGAGGTTGAGGTGTTGAGGTGTTGAGATGAGAAATGATCTGAATAAACTGAAGGCGCTGGGGAACAGCGTGAAGGGAACGGGTGACTACGACGCGTCGATACTAGAGGCGTTCGCGAACAAGCATCCGGAAAGAGACTACTGGGTGACGTTCACATGCCCGGAGTTCACGACGCTCTGTCCGAAGACGGGCCAGCCGGACTTTGCGACGCTCACTATCCGCTACATACCTTCGAAGCTGCTCGTGGAGTCGAAGTCGCTCAAACTGTACCTGTTCGGCTTCCGCAACCATGGCGATTTCCACGAGGACGTGGTGAACGTGATCTACGACGACCTCGTGAAGCTCCTCAAGCCGAGATACATGGAGGTGATCGGCAAGTTCGCCGCGCGCGGCGGCATCTCGATCGACCCATTCGTGAACGGCGGCACGGGGACGAAGTACAAGGCGCTCGCGGCCGCGCGCTTCGCGTCTTGGAACGGAGTGAGGGGCTAGGCATGGACGAAGCGATCCTCAAGGAGTATTTCGAGCTTCTGCGCTTCCCGACCGTCGGGGCGGATCCGAGGCGTCTGCGCGACTGCGTGGATTGCGCGATGTGGATAAAGAAATGGCTGGCGCAGCTCGGCTTCAAGGGCGAGCTCATGCAGGCGCCGGGCATGCTCGGCACGCCGCCAATCCTCTTCGCGGAGCGCAAGGGCGGCGAGCATGCGCCGACAGTGCTCTTCTACGGCCACTACGACGTGCAGCCGCCGGATCCGCTGGAGGCGTGGGAGACGCCGCCGTTCGAGCCGACGCTGAAGGACGACGGGCGCGTATACGCGCGCGGCGCGCAGGACGACAAGGGACAGTGGTTCTCGTTCCTCTGCGGTCTCAGGAAACTGGTGGAGTCCGGCGCGACGCTTCCGACGATGAAGGTCGTGCTTGAGGGCCAGGAGGAGAGCGGCAGCACGGCCCTTGCCGCCCTCGCGCCAACGATCAAGGACCGCCTGCGCGCGGACGTGCTGCTCGTGTGCGACACGAGCGCGGCGGCAGACCTGCGCCCGGCGATCGTCGCCGGCCTGCGCGGCGTCAGCCACTTCACCATACGCCTCGAAGCGGCCAGCCACGATCTCCATTCCGGCGAGTTCGGAGGCATCGCGCCGAATCCGGCTCAGGGGATGGCGGAACTGATCGCGAGCCTGCATGCGCCTGACGGATCGATCGCGGTGCGCGGCTTCTGCGACCGCGTGGAGCCGCCGACGGACGAGGAACGCGCGGCGGCGGAGTCGGCCGCGATGAGCGACGAGCGCTACGAGGCCGAGATGGGATGTCCGCCCGTGGGCGGCGAGGCGGGCCTCACGCCGACAGAGCGCAACTCCTTCCGTCCGACCATTGAGGTGAACGGCATCCATACTGGCTACGGCGGCCCGGGGTCCAAGACGGTGATTCCCGCCTCGGCGCTCGCGAAGATATCGATGCGCCTCGTGCCGGGGCAGCGTCCGGACGGGGCGATGGCGTGCGTGGAGCGTCACCTGCGGCAGCACACGCCGCGCGGGATGCGTCTCTTCGTTGAGGACTTGACCGGCGAGGCGGCCGGATTCCGCCTGCCGCTCGCCTCGCCCGTGTTCAGGCTGGCGGCGTCGGCGCTGGAGGAGATGGATCCGCGCGGACCGGTGTTCCAGTGGGACGGCGCGTCGATCCCGGTGGTGTCGACGCTGCGGCAGTGCAGCGGCGCGGCGCCGCTCCTCGTGGGCTGGGGACAGCCGCAGGACCGCATCCATTCGCCGAACGAATCATACGGCCTCGAGCAGTTCAAGATCTCGATGGCTTGGGCGGAGAAGATACTTGCCGTGCTTGCCGGGTGAGTGGTGTTAGTGGTTAGAGGTTAAACCGCCGCTCGCGTTGTGCACTGAGGAGAATGTTGCCAATGTGTAAGTGTTGCCAATTGTCAATGTTGCCAATTACCAATGGAAATTGAGAAATGAGAATGGCAACATTGGATATTGGCAACACTATAGGCAAGTGCCTGGTGCTTGGTAGATTGCTGGTAGGAGGTTGAGAGATGACATGTAGAAAGATGCATGCGATTGCGGTGGCTGTTTCGCTGACGTTGGCGGCGTTTGGGCAAGGGGCGGTATTCGAGCCGGCCATGAAAGGAGAGTTGTCGATCGCAGGGAAGTCGACCGTGCGCGTGGAAAAGCGCATCTCGCGCGATCTGCCGATCCGGCGCGACATGACGGCCGTCAAGTCCTTCTGCTTCGACATGCGCATCTCCAACCCTGCGGACTTCGCGTCGTACATCTGCTACTTCAAGAGCGGCGGCGGCTGGTACAAGGCTTCGCTCGAACTGCCCGAGAACGCGGTCCCGGGCGGCTGGTACCCGATGACGGTGACGCCGAGGGACACGGAGACCGAAGGGAAGCCGAACGGATGGCGGAACGTGGAGGCCGTGCGCATAGCGGGGTACCGCTCGACGACGAACGCCGTATGCCTCACCTTGCGCAACATCGGGTTCGACGTGACGAAGCCGGAGGCGTACGTGATCGGCGAGGGTAAGCACGCCGCTGGACTCGTGAACAGGTTTGAGGACCTTTGCGTCGAGACGCGCTTGATGGCGGCAGACGATCTAGCCCCGGAAAGACTGGATGGTGTGGCGTTTGTCGTGCTGCCGTCCGCACGCTCTCTTCCGGCGCCTGCGGATGCCATCGTAAAGAAATATGCGCAGAACGGCGGCAAGACACTGGTGTTCAACAAGCGTCTATCAGCCCAGAAGGAACTGCTGAACGAGGTCGAACGGCTGTTGCCGGGCGTGCGGGCCAGGTTCGAGGCGCGGCTTGTGGCGGAGCGCGCGGAGGAGGAGAGGATGGTGGCGACAACGCGCGCCATGCCGTCGCGCGCGGGCGAGCGGCGGCTCATCTGGTGCCACTCCGCATGGGGGCTGGGCGGCACGAACGACTGGGAATCTACTTGCCGGTTCCTGGAAAAGAACGGCTTTACGGACCTGGTGGTGAACCTCGCGTGGGGCGGCTACGTCTACTATCCATCCAAGGTGCTGCCGCAGGCGGAGGCGGAGCGCGGTGATGCGCTGGAGCAGTGCCGCGCCGCATGCCGGAGGCACGGCATCAAGATGCACGTGTGGAAGGTCTGCTGGAAGATGGGGCGCGCGGTCTCGCCCGGGTTCGTGCAGGCGGCGAAGGACGCCGGACGCGTGCAGCAGGCGCGCGAGGGGATGTTCGACGATCTCTGGAACTGTCCGTCGGCCCCGTACAGCCAGCAGCTCGAGATCGACGCGATGGTCGAGCTGGCGCTCGAGAAGAAGGTGGACGGCATCCACTTCGACTACATCCGCTACCCCGGTTCGGGTTGCTGCTTCTGCGACGGGTGCAGGAAACGCTTCGAGGCGAAGCTGGGACGTCCGGTGGCCAACTGGCCCAGGGACACGCAGGCGGACGAGGCAGTGGCGGCCGAGTGGACGGCATTCCGCTGCGCGAACATCTCGCACGTGGTGAAGACGGTGCACGACCGCGTGCGCGCGGCTGGTTCGCGCGTGGAGATATCCGCCGCCGTCTTCCGCGACCCGGTGCGGGATCCGGAGGTGGTAGGGCAGGAATGGGTGCGCTGGTGCGCGGAGGGATGGCTCGACTTCGTGTGCCCCATGGACTACATGACGAGTCCGCGCCGGTACGCGGAGCGGATCGCGAACCAGCACGCCGCGCTGAAGCATGCCGGCTCGAAGGCGAAGTTCTATCCGGGGATGGCGATAATGTGCTCGCACTTCCGTCGGCCGCTGACGGCGCTCGTGGTGGCGCAGGAGATTGCAGCCGTGCGGGCTGAGGGTCTGGAGGGGTTCACGCTCTTCTCGCTTTCGCGCACCGCCGAGAAGGTGTTGCCCGTCCTGCGGGAAGGCCCTCTCAGCGAATAGGGTTGCGTGCGCATCGGTTTAGGCTTGCCCTTGGGCGCAAGATAGACTAAAATGCTCGCCGTCCATCTAGGATTCAGACATTTGGCAAGAAACAAAGGAGATTAGACAATGCGAAAAGTGATGATGCCGGCATTGGTGCTGGCGACAGGGTTGCTGGCGGGTTGCTGCGGATGGTTCTGCGGGTCCTGCGAGACGAAGACGACGGGCCTGACGACCGACCAGCTCGTGTCTCCGGCGAACATCGGCGAGACGCCGTCGTTCAGCTGGCGGATGTGCTCGGAGAGGGAAGGGGCGGCGCAGACCGCCTATCGCATCATGGTGAAGGAGGGTTCTCCCACCGGCCAGTGCGTGTGGGACTCCGGCGAGGTGGCCTGCGGCAAGTCCGTGGGCGTGAAATACGCCGGAACGCCGCTCAAGAGCGCCATGAAGTACTTCTGGCAGGTTGCGGTGAAGGACGAGAAGGGCGTCTGGCTGGCTCCGGCAAAGGGCTTCTTCGAGACGGGCCTCTTCAAGAAGGACGACTGGAACGGTTCCGTGTGGATTTCCGCGGTCGACTCGAAGGTGCGCGGCGGCGAGGCGATGAAGAACGGCCATGACCACCGCGCGAAGCAGGAGGCCGAGGACGGCACGGCCTGCTTCGTGAAGACGCTCGCGAACGCCAAGGACGTCAAGGAGGCCTACTGGTCGGTGGCCGGCTTGGGCGCGTTCGAGGCGTACGTTAACGGCGAGCCTGTCTCGCGCAAGGGCTGCAAGGCCATCGGCGGCAAGCTGGTGCGCGACTACCTGAAGCCCGGCTTCACGCACAACGGCAAGACGAAATATTCCTTCACCTACGACGTGACGCACCTGATGAAGACCGGCAAGTCCGAAGCCAACACGTTCTCCGCGCAGGTCTCGTCCGGCTGGTGGCGCGACAAGATCGTCAACTTCTTCGGCAAGAAGTCCGCCTTCCGTGCGCAGCTCATCCTGCGCTACGCCGACGGCACCGAGAAGCGCTTCGGCACCGACACGACGTGGCTCTCCGCCACGACGGGTCCTGTTATCCGCGCTGCCATCTTCGACGGCGAGGACTACGACGCGCGCGTGAAGACGTGCTGGATGAAGGGCAAGAAGCCCTGCGACAAGTTCCGCGCCTCCGAGGTCAACACGGAGTTCAAGGGCGAGCTCTTCCCGATGACGGGCGCGCCGATCCGCCTCAGGTGCGATCTGGCCATCGCGCCTGCCGAGATGTACGTCTGGAAGGGTGCCGAGGGCGCGAAGGACGGCGAGTTCGGCAAGGTGAAGAAGCTCCGCTCCTACAAGGACGGCGACGACATCGTGGTGGACAAGGACGAGACGCTCGTGGTGGACTTCGCGCAGAACGCCGCGGCCATTCCCTGCTTCGTGTTCTCCGCCGCCGAGGGCGTGACGCTCAAGATGCGTCCTGCCGAGATGCTGAACGACGGCAACGGCGCCAAGAAGCGTGGCTGCGACGGTCCCGAGGGCTCCGCCTACTTCACCAACTACCGCCAGGCGCGCACGACGCTCAACTACACGTTCGCTGGCACGGGCGAGGAGAAGTATCGCCCGAACTTCACGTTCTTCGGCTACCGCTACGTGTCCATCACGGCCACCGGCAAGGTGACGATCAAGAAGCTCCGCTCCATTCCCGTCACGTCCATCCCGAAGTGGACCGAGACCGGCTGCATGGAGACGGGCGTGAAGGACGTCAACCAGCTCATCTCCAACGTCAAGTGGGGCCAGTACTCCAACTATCTCTCCGTCCCGACGGACTGCCCGCAGCGCAACGAGCGCCTGGGCTGGACGGCCGACACGCAGGTGTTCACCGAGGCGGCGACGTACAACGCCAACGTCTACGGCTTCTTCATGAAGTGGATGCGCGACATGCGCGACACCCAGCATGACGACGGCTCCTACACGGGCGTCGCGCCGCTGGCGCAGTACGGCAGCGAGCGCGGTCACCAGCTTGGCTGGGCGGACGCCGGCATCATCGTGCCGTACACGGTGTGGAAGCAGTTCGGCGACACTCGCGTCGTCGAGGCGAACTGGGAGTCGATGAAGCGCTACATGAAGCTTGTCGAGGACATGAAGTACACCTCCCCGCAGGCGACGGGCCATCAGTGGGCCGACTGGCTCTCCTACGAGAAGCTCGAAACCTGCGGCGGCCTGCATGTCGAGAAGGGACCGGACGGCAAGCGCCGCATCAAGGCCGACGCGCTGAAGTACTGGCAGTACCTCGGCTGCAGCTACTGGCTGTGGGACGCGCGCATGATGGTCACGATGGCCGAGGCGATCGGCAAGAATGACGACGCGGCCGCGTTCCGCGCCATGGCCGATCGTGCGCTCAAGTTCCTCCGCGAGAAGTTCGTGGACGCCAAGGACGGAATGCTCCTGCCTGTCTTCCGCGACATGCAGACGCCCGCGCTCTTCGCGCTCAAGCTCGGCCTTCTTGAGAAGCCAGACGCGATCGCGAAGACGAAGGCCGCGCTTCTCAAGAACTTCAAGGATCATGGCGACTGCCTCCAGACCGGTTTCCTGGGCACGTCCATCCTGATGGACACGCTCACCTACGACGTGGGCGCGCCGGAGATGGCCTACACGCTCCTTCTCCAGCACAAGAACCCCTCGTGGCTCTACTCCGTCGACCAGGGCGCCACGACAATCTGGGAGCGCTGGAACTCCTACACGAAGAAGGACGGCTTCGGTGCGGCCGGCATGAACTCGTTCAACCACTACGCCTATGGCGCGGTGCTTGCGTGGATGTACGGCACGATGGCCGGCATCCAGGAGGACGTGTCCTGCCCCGGATTCAAGCACATCATTCTCGCGCCGGTGCCCGACAAGCGCATGGGCAAGGTGAAGGCCTGCTTCCGTTCGCCCTACGGTCCGATCAAGAGCGCATGGTGCTATGACGAGGCGGGCAAGTGGACGTGGACGTTCACGATTCCGGCGAACACGACTGCCACCGTCACGGTTCCCGGCGAGCAGCCGAAGGAGTACGTGGCAGGCACCTACACGGTCGTGAAGTGAAGCTGATCGCCGTAGATGTGGGAAATACGAGCACGGCCGTTGGACTTTGGTCCGGCGGCCGCGTCTCGCGCATTTCGCACGTCGACGGCGACACTGGGCTTGCGCCCCGTGCGCAGGACAGGGCAGCGGCCTTCGCGGCGGCAGAGGCGCTCCGCGCCCTCGGCGCGGACGGCATCGCCTACGTGAGCGTGGTGCCGCGCGCGGATGCCGCGTGGCGGCGTTTCGCGAAGAGTCAGGGGTTGCCGTTCGTCCGCGTGGACCACGCGCTGTTCGGCGCAGCCTCGGGTCTCTCGCTCGACTATCCGCATCCCGAGACGATCGGCGCGGACCGCCTTGCGGATGCGGCGGCAGCGGTGGACCGCTATGGCGCGCCAGTGATCGTGTGCGACTTCGGGACGGCGTTCACTGCGGCGGCAATCACGGCGGACCTCACGTGGCGCGGCGGCGTGATTGCGCCCGGGTTTCCGCTGATGCGCGACTACCTCTACGAGCGCACTGCCAAGCTTCCGCGCATGAAGCTGGGCGGGCGCTGTCCGAAGATCGGGCGCTCCACCGAGGAGGCCATGCGCTTCGGCGCGCTCGTGGGCTATCGCGGCATGGTGCGCGAGATCGTGTCCACCCTGGCGCGCAACTTCAAGACAGACTTCAGGCTCGTCGCCACCGGCGGCTTCGCGAAGTGGGTGTTGCGCGACAGCGGAATGCCGTTTGCCATTGACCAGACTTTGACCTTGCATGGGGCAGGACTGTTGACGGCGAAATGTGAATGGTGAAAGGTGAAAAGTGATTTGGAGGACTCGTCATGTCTAATCTTCAATCTTCAATCTTCAATCTAAAATCCTTGATCCTCGTTCTTGCCTTGATCTTGCTTCCCGGCTGTGGACTCTTCTGGGACGATCCGTACGTGACGGTGACGGTGACGCCGCTGAACTGGTGCGAGATCCACTATTACAACGCCTCGCGCGACCCGGTGCGGCGCGTCTCGGTGCGAATCACGGGCGCGGGGTTCGTGGACGTGAAGAGCGGCACGTCGCGGCGCGTATCTGACAGCTTCGCGAAGTCGATGGACGACGAGACGTGGGACGACTACCGTGCGCGGCAGTTCAGCGTGGATCCGGAGCATGTCCGCGAGGTGTTCCAGAATCTCGTAAACGCGGGGCTGTTCGACAAGGACAAGATGTTCACGTCCACGAAGTATCCGTCGCACGGGCGGTTCCTGGCCGTGCGTGCGGCCATGGACAACAAGACTTATTCCGAGGTGAAGAACCTCTTCGAGGAAGACCCGGAGCTGGCGGAGCGCCTGTACAACGTGGTGCTGGAGTTCAACCGTCCGACGCTTGGCAGGCAGCGGACCGTCCCCAGCAGGCCAAAGCCACCTTCGGAGAAAAAGCAGGAACAGGAGGCGAAATGAGAAGGATAGGAATCATCGGCGCGGGGCGATTTGGGCTCTCGCTTGCGGAATCGCTGGCTGAAGCCGGCCAGGAGGTGCTGCTCCTGGACCGCAACGGTTCCCTCGTGCAGAAGGCGCGCGATATCGTGGAGCAGGCTGTTCAGGGCGATGCGACCGACGCGCGTACGCTTGACGAGGCGGGCCTGCGCGAGTGCGACGTGGCGGTGGTGGCCATCGGCTCGAACATAGAGGCGTCCACCCTCGCGACTGCCAACTGCAAGGAGCTGGGCATCGAGACGGTGGTGGCAAAGGCCACGAGCGAGCTGCACGGCAAGATCCTGCAGAAGATCGGCGCAGACCAGGTGATCTTCCCCGACCACGAGAGCGCCCACAGGCTTGCGCGGTCGCTCGCGAACCGGGGCGCGTTCGACCTGCTAGAGATATCCGAGGGATGCTCCATCGCCGAGATCAACGTCCCGGAGTCGTGCGTCGACAAGACGCTCGCGCAGGCGGATCTCCGAAACAAGACGGGCGTGACGGTGCTCTGCATCCGCCGCCAGGACGAGAACCCGAAGAAGCCTCGCGCCATCATGATCCCTGGCCCGAACGACCAGATCCATGGCGACGACAAGCTCATCGTCTTCGGCACCACCAAGCAGATCGACGCGCTGACCGCCGATTCGTGACCTAAATATGGTATAATCATCCCGATGAAACAATTCGACTACGTAGGCCTCGGCTTTTGTTCGAACGACCACCTTGCGGTGCTGCCGTTCATTCCAATGGACACGAAGGTGCGGATGCTCTCGCACGCGATCCTCGGCGGCGGCCCAGCCGGCAACTCGACGGCGGCGGCGGCGACGCTCGGCCTGAGCGCGGCGTTCGTCGGCACGGTCGGCGACGACGCTGACGGCAGGATGATTCTTGACGACTTCGCGCGTCAGCATGTGGACACCTCGATGGTGAAGGTGCGTCCCGGTGCCACCAGCGCCATCGCCTACCTCTGGATCGAGGAGAAGACCGGCAACCGCTCGTGCGCCTGGACGCGCGAGGGTCTGGACGAGCTGACGGCCGACGAGATCGATCCAGAGGTCATCGCTCGCGCGAAAGTGCTGCACCTCGACGGGCACAACGCCGCAGGCGCGATCGCCGCCGCCAAGGTGGCGCGCGAGGCGGGCGTGCTAGTGAATTACGATGCGGGCACCCACCGCGACGGCACGGCGGAACTGCTGCCTCTCGCCGATCTGCTCGTCTGCTCCGAGGAGTTCATCCTGAAGCTTACGGGCTTGACGGACGCGGAGGAGGCCGTGCGGCAGGTGTGGGCGAAGTACCGTCCGCAGGTGTGCGGCGCGACGATGGGCGTGCGGGGGTCGATGTGCTTCGACGGCAAGGACTTTGTGAAGCTGCCCGCGTTCAAGGTGGAGAAGGTGGTGGACACGACAGGATGCGGAGACCTGTTCCACACGGGCTTTGCGGTCCGCTGGATCGAGACGCACGACATGCTAGAGTCCATGCGCTTCGCGAGCGCGGTCTCTGCCATCAAGTGCCGCGGCCTCTCGGGCCGTCCGCCCAGCGCCCCGACACGGGCGGAGGTGGAGGCGTTTTTGGAAGGTGAAAGGTGAAGGGTGAAGGGTGAAAGGTGAAGGTGAAGGGTGAAAGGTGAAGGGTGAAGGGTGAAAGGTGAAGGTGAAGGTGAAGGTGAAGGGTGAAAGGTGAAGGGTGGAGGGGTGACGGTTGTTGAATGTCGAATGTCGAAAATGAAGAGGCACGCATGAATCTCGAAGAAAAGAACGACAGGATATACAAGTGGGCGATGCTGGTGATGCTGGCCGTCACCTACTTCCTCATGCACGGCGCGCGGCAGGTGTTCAACGCGTCGCTGCCGCAGATACAGACCGACCTCGCCTCGCACGGCGCAACGGATGCGCAGCTTGGTCTCTCGCGCACTTTCTTCCTGTTTGCCTACGGCTGCATGGTGCCGTTCGCCGGCATAGCGGCGGACTTCTTCCGGCGAAAGTGGGTGATCGTGATCGGTACGCTCCTCTTCTCCACGAGCGTGTTCTTCACCGGGTTCGCCGACTCGATGCTCATGTTCTTCATCATGTACGGCTTCATGAACGGCATCGGCCAGTGCATGATTCCTGGCGCGGCGAGTTCGCTCATCGCGCAGTACCACACGGAGACGCGCTCGACGGCGCTCTCCATCTACCAGTCTGCGCTGTACGTCGGCATCCTCGTCTCGTCCGTCCTCGCGGGCTATCTTGGAGGCGCCTCGTCGTCCGGCTGGCGCATCTCCTTCTGGATATTCGGCGGCGTCGCGGTGGTGTGGATATTCGTGCTGACCTTTTTCCTGCGCAACACGCCCGCGCTCAAGGTGCACGACGAGGAGGTCAAGCCGAAGTTCTCGGACGCGTTCAAGGCGTTCGCGGCCAAGCCGTCGGCGTGGCTCCTCACCTTCGCGTTCGGAATGCTCGTCTTCGGCTCAAACTGCTTCCGCACTTGGATGCCCAAGTTCATGCAGAACGCCGGATGGGATCTCACGCCCGGCGCGGCGGCGTTCCACTCCGTGTTCTGGTTCTACCTCGGGAGCTTCATAGGTATCGCCATCGGCGCGCGCACTTCGGACAAGCTCTCCCACCGGCGGCAAGGCATCCGCCTCTCGATCATGGCGATCGGCCTCGCGCTCTCTGCGCCCACGATGGCGGGGATGGTACTTGTGCCGTCGCTGTGGCTCAGCTGCGTGATGATGTTCATCTTCGGACTCGGCGGCGGATTCTTCGACTGCAACCTCTACGCGGGCCTCTTCGACGTGGTGGCGCCGCGCTACCGCTCGGCGGCGATGGGCCTCTACCTCAGCGGTGCGTTCTTCATCGGCTGTCCCGCCACGTGGGCGCTCGGCAAGGTGGGCGAGCACTACTCGCTGCAGGCGGGCATGGCGATCTTCGCATGCACGTACGCTCTCGGCGCGCTCGCCATCTTCGCTGCGAGGATGTTTTTCTTCAAGCGCGACCGGGTGGATGGTTAGGTGAAAGGTGAAGGGTGAAAGGTGAAGGGTGAAGGGTTGGAGGAGGGCGTGATATGTTTGTCGTTTGTCGTCTGTCGTCTGTCCTTCGTCTTGGGTGCGTTGCGATAGCGATTGCGGGGCTTGTTGGCGATGCGACTGCCTCCGAGGTGGTGCGCGCCGATTCGTTTACGATGCTGAACATCATACCGTCCATGCCCGGGCGCGAGGAGGTGGCTGCGGCGGACGCGATCGGATTCGTGGAGCGGACGGGCAACCCATACTGCCTATACAGCATGACGCTCCATCCGCAGGGGAAGCCCGCGTCGCGTACGGTCGATGAGGCGGTGGAGAGCTACAGGAAGTGGACCAAGCTGCTGGAGGGCAGCAAGGTGAAGCCCGCCATCCTGCTGCAGGCGATCGTCGGGCACTGGACGGCCGACCTGGCGGAGAAGGACACAGAACCTTGGCAGCGGGCCATCAACGTCAAGGGCACCGTCACGCGCTACTGTCCTCTCGATCCCGGCTACCAGGCGTACATCCGCGACACGGGCAGAAAGCTTGCGTCATGCCGCCCGGCAGTCATACTGAGCGATGACGACGTGCGCTCGTTCTCGCCGCTCGCCGAATGCACGTGTCCGCTGCACACGGCCGAGTTCAACCGGAGGACAGGCCTCTCCGTAACGCCTGAGGGGTTGCGCGGACTGATCGCGAAGGCGGATTGGCGTAGCTCGGAGCACATGGCCTTTGCGGAGATGCAGCGGGACACGGTCTCGACCATCTGCCGCCTGCTTCGCGAGGGAATCGATTCTGTGGATCCGTCGATTCCTACTGGCGTCTGCGAACCCGGATGGGCTTGGTCGCGCAGGTACATCGCGGACACGGCCCGCGCGTTGGCGGGTCCGAACCACACCGCGTTCGCGCGCCTGGCCAACGGACAGTATTTCGAGGATGCGCCGAAGATGAGCGTGGGCGGACTTACGATGCGCACCATGGCGAGCGTCGAGCGTCTTGGAAAGTCCGGCCTGCTGCTGCTGGACGAAGCCGACACCTGGCCTCACAACGCCTGGTCGAAGTCTGCCGCCGCCTTCCATGCGAAGCTCGTGGTGAGCGCGTTCATCGGACTGAAGGGCGCGAAGCTGTGGCTTGTCAACGCGCACAAGGGACGGTATCCGGTGAACCGGCACTACACGGACGTGCTGGCGCGTCATCGCGGCTATTACCAGGCCGTATCGGCTGCCGTCCAGGGAACGGCGCTGGATGGCGTCCTCGTGCCGTGCGCCGCTGAGTATCCGACATTCAGCGTCGTGGCATCGGCATCCCGCGACACGTTCGACGCGGCGGGATGGGCGCAGAAGGTGTTCAGCTGGTACGGCATCCCGTATCGGGCCACGCAGGACCTATGCCTCGACGGCGTCTACGCGATCAGCGGCGAAGGATTCGTCTCCAGGATGAGCGACGACGACATCCGCGCGATGCTTTCTTGTCGCGCGATCATCGAAGGGCAGGCGGCACGAGTCCTGATCAAGCGCGGGTTTGGCGAGCTGATGGGCGTGGAGATGATGGCCGAAGCCCCGCTCTTCACGGGAGACCGCAGCGAGGTCCGAGATGACTTCATGCCGCTTCCGAAGAGTTCCAAGCCGCCGGTGTTCCGCGCGTTGCCTGGGGCGAAGACGCTCAGTTCCTTCATCTGGCGGCAGAGCTCGTTCGCAAAGGAATTCGAGCGTGTGGCTGCGAGCGGTGTTCTCTTCCGCAACAGGCTCGGCGGCACGGTGGCGACGACATCCTACCATCTCGGACTGAGCCACAGCTACATGTATTCAGAGGCGCGACAGCATTACGTGAACGATCTTCTCGACGCCGTCGGTGGCGGCCCGTTCGAGAACTCATGCATGAACGCGCAGAACGTGCAGGCGCTTTCGAGACACGCGCCGGACGGCACGCAGCTGCTTCTCTTCGAGAACCTCAACTACGATCCAGAGACTTCCATCCGCATTCGCCGCCGCGTGCGGCCGGCATCGGTCGAAATGCTGTCTGACCATGGCGAATGGGGGAAGGTCGAGTTCTCCTACGCAGACGGCATCTTGGAGATTCCTTGCGATTGGCCTTGCTACGGCGTGAAGGTCGTGAAGGTGAAAGGTGAAGGGTGAAAGGTGAAGGGTGAAAGGTGAAGGGTGAAAGGTGAATGGTGAAAGGTGAATGGTGAAAGGTGAAGGGTGAAAGGTGAAGGGTGAAAGGTGAAGGGTGGTGGTTGGTGCGTTGCGCCAAGGCAGGCTAATATGCTAGACTATTCGTGGCTTTTGGGACGCTAACATTAAAGGACAGCAATGAAGACAAGAAGACAGTTTCTGGAATTGGGTGCGCTGGCAGCGATTGCCGGAAGCACGCGCGTGTTTGGCGGCGAGAAGCCGCTGGCCGTGAATGGGATCCGCATCGGCGTGCAGATGTGGAGCATCAATGACCTGTGGAAGAAGAATCCTGCGGACGCGCTCCGCCGCCTGAAGGCGCTCGGCTACGACGGCGTGCAGTCGTTCGGCTTCCTCGCCATGAACCATGACGAGCTGGAGAAGATGCTTGGCGACAATGGCTTGAAGGTCGTGGACATGCCGTTCTACATGAAGACCATCGCGCCCGATTCGTTCAACAAGTTCCTCGAATTCTGCCAGCGGTTCAAGATCGACTTCGTCTACGAGCCGTACACGAAGTTCACGACGGGCGCGGAGTGGCGGCGGCATGCGGACGAACTGATGGCGCTTGGCGAGAAGTTCGGAAAGTACGGCATCCGCGTTGGCTACCACAACCACCAGCACGAGCTGCGGGAGCACTTCGACGGCAAGACACCGCTCGAGTATCTCTACGACGCCGGCCTCGCGATGGAGCTGGACGTGGGCCACGTGAAGCTCGCGGGCGGGTGTCCGGTCGCGTGGCTGAAGAAGCTCGCGGGCCGCGTGCCGTCGATCCACGCCAAGCCGGGCGGCGGCAACTCCGTTGGCGGCGAAGGCGACGTCAACGACTGGAAGGCGATCTTTGCCGCGGCCGCCGTGTCCGGCACGAAGTGGGCGATCGTCGAGTGCGAGACGCGCCGGAATACATTTGAAGACGTTGAAAGATCAATGACATTCCTTAAGAAATTAAGAAATTAAGAAATTAAGAGGTTAAAAGGTTAAAGGGTTAAAAGATTAAAAGGTCAAATGTGCCAGCGTGTCGCATGTTCTACCATCTACCAACTACCATCTACCAACTATGAAAACAAGAAGAGAATTCCTTGAAGCTAGCGCGCTGGCGGCAATCTGCTCGGGGTGCGGCACCTTCAACGTCGGCGCAACGCGTGGACGCCGTCCGGCGCCGTCGGAGACGCTCAACCTCGCCGTAATCGGCTGCGGCCCGATGGGCAGCGGCAACATGAGTGCGTTCATGAAGGACCCGCGCGTGCGTGTGACGCACGTGTGTGACCCGATCGCGGAGTCGTCGTACCACGGCTACAACGCGAAGACGCCGCTGGGGCGCGACGTCTTCAAGCGGCGCGTGGACAAGTTCTACAAGACGACGGCCACGAAGAGCGTGGCTGACTTCCGCGAGGTCATTGCGGACCCGTCCGTGGACGCGGTGCAGATCACGACGGGCGACTACTGGCATGCGATCATCGGTGTGGAGGCGATGAAGGCCGGCAAGCACGTCTACTGCCAGAAGCCTATGACTCTCGGCGTCTCGGAGGGCTGGGCGATGATCGCCGCCGCGAAGGCGAGCGACGTCACGTTCCAGGTAGGGTCGCAGCAGCGCAGCGCGCCGGAGTTCCGACAGGCGGCGGAGATCATCCGCAACGGGCTCCTCGGCGAGTGCCGCAGCTGCACGATCGGACTCTGCTACGCGCACAACGACGGCTGCAAGCAGAACTACACGCGCGACTGCACGCCGTCGCCGATTCCCGCCTGGTTCAATCCGAAGGACACGATGTGGGACCTCTACCAGGGACCGGCCGAGCACTGGGAGAACAACGCCTACATCCCTGCGATCCATGCGCCGGTCTGCTGGCGCTGGAGCTCGCGCATGGGCAACGGGTCGATCGCGGACTGGGGCGCGCACCACTTCGACATCCTGCAGTGGGCGCTCGGCACGGAGCTCTCCGGCCCTGTCGCCATCGAGAACGTGAAGACGGACATCCGCGATCCGAATGTCGTGAACCGCTATCTCGACCAGGCGAAGACGTACCAGTTCGACATCGTGTACGCGGACGGCTTCCGCGCCCACGTTGGAGACCTGGAGACGATCGGCTTCAACGGCCTCAAGTTCCACGGCACGAAGGGCGACCTGTTCGTGACGCGCGGGAAGATAGTGCTGCCGGAGGCGCTCAAGAGCTGGAAGGAGTCCGACCTCAAGGGCTCGGACGTGCGTCTCTACCACAACGTGCACGCGAATGGCTGCCACGAGATGGACTTCACGGACGCGGTCTACGAGGGACGCCAGCCGGCGTGCCCCGTCGAGATCGGACACCGTTCGGCGACGATCTGCCATCTGGCGAACATCGCCGCGCGCCTGGGGCGCACCTCGCTCAAGTGGAATCCGAAGGCGGAGCGCGTCGTCGGCGACGAGGCGGCGAACGCGAAGCTCGTCGTGAAGCACCACAACGGCTGGTCGATCTGACGTCCGCGCGAGAGGAGGATGGGCCATGGGACAGGTTGACGCGATAGTCGCAGGCGCGGGCATATGGGGATGCACCGTCGCGCGCGTACTGGCCGAGAATGGCCGGAAGGTCCTCGTGCTGGAGAAGCGCCCGCACGTCGGCGGCAACGTGCGTTGCGAAACCGATCCCGAAACGGGCATCGAGGTGCACACCTACGGCTCGCACATCTTCCACACGCACATCGATCGCGTGTGGGACTTCGTGCGGCGGTTCGTGGAGTTCAACGGCTACCAGCACAAGGTGCTGGCGCGCCATGCGGGCAAGACGTACTTCCTGCCGCTCGGGCTCGCGCTAGTGAACCAGTTCTACGGCCTCGACCTCAAGCCGTCGGAGCTGCCTGACTTCATCGCCGCCGAGGCCGGTAGGGGCACGCGTCCCTGCGTGCCCGCCAACTTCGAGGAGCAGGCGATCGCATTCATCGGCAAGCCGCTATACGACGCATTCATCCGCGAGTACACGCGCAAGCAGTGGGGCACCGATCCTCGCAACCTCGGCGCAGACATCATCAAGCGACTGCCGGTGCGCGCGAGCTACGACATCAACTACTACTCCGACTACAGGCAAGGCATTCCTCTCACCGGATACAACTCGCTCTTCGACCGCCTGCTCGACCATCCGAACATCTCGGTCGAGTGCAACGTCGACTGGCTCGAATGGCGTCACCAAGCACCAAGCACCAAGCACCAAGCACCAGTATTCTACTCCGGTCCGATAGACGCGCTGTTCGGATACAAGTTCGGCCCGCTCCCGTGGCGTTCGCTCCGCTTCGAGCGGGAATGTCTGCCGTTGGCGGACTTTCAGGGGACGAGCGTGGTGAACTACACGGACGCCGACGTGCCGTTTACGCGCATCCACGAGTTCAAGCACTACCATCCGGAAAATGCCGCAGTCATGGCGGCGCCGTCCACGATCATCTGCTGCGAGTATCCGCAGACGTGGAAGCTCGGCGACGAGCCGTACTATCCGGTGGACACGCCAGAGTCGCGCGAACGTCTCGCCCTCTACACGGCCGAGGCCGCGAAGGTGCCGGGACTTGTCGTCGGCGGGCGCCTGGGCGAGTACAGGTACTACGACATCGATCGTTCCATCGACCGTGCGCTCGAGACGGCTAGTGGCTGGATGTCCACCAACTAGACGCGGGGTGAAGGAATCGAGGGATTACCGCTTGCGGAACGCGGAAGGAGAAAGCCTGTGCTTCCGACGGAACGCGGCTTCGAAGGTCTTAACGTTGCGGTATCCGCTTTCCCTTGCAATGGTCTTCACGGGCCGTTCGGTTTCTGTCAATGCGCGTTCGGCGAGCTCAAGGCGACGTGTCTCGATAATCTGCAAGATGGAGCGTCCCTCGATTTCCCTAAAACGCAAATCGGCCAGTCGCCGCGAGATCTTCAGATGCGCCACCACGTCTTTGACGCCGATTCCCTT
>CACXPT010000065.1 GCA_902769585.1 uncultured bacterium | reverse complement strand
TCCGAACGTGTAGGGGAACTTGCCGATCACGTCCCAGCGCGTGAAGTTGTTCGCGCCCTTGATCTTGTTGCCGAGCAGGTCGTTGCTCACGGCGTCCACCTCATAGTCCCACACGATGGTGGACTTGGGGTCGAGTTCCTTGAGCAGCGCAGAGACCTCTTCCGGGTGCCAGGTGAGGTAGAAGTCCCAACCCGCGAGGAGGATGCGGCTGTCGGGGTAGTGGGATTTCGCCTTCGCGATCAGGCGCTTCAGCACGTCGATCTTCAGCTGGAGGTTCGCCGCGCGGTCCTTGTAGCAGAGGCGTTCGCCGAGGCCGATCGTGTGGAGGAGGTCGGGCTTGCCGTAGGCGGCGATGGTCGCCTCGGTGAGCTTCCAATAGGCGTCGAGCCACTTGTCCTCGCGCACGTCCCACACGCGGTCTGTGGGATGTCCGTAGCAGCCGCCCTCCTGCGGCAGGAAGTCAGGCTTCACCGTGTCGAGGAACTGGTACGGCGTACGGGAGTACCAGTGGCTCATCGTGCCGAAGTCCTCGGGCACCATCATGCCGCGGTCGAAGGCGTAGTCGAGCACCGACTTGCGCAGGAGGCCGCGGAACTGGAGGGACCAGAAGAGCGAGCGGTTGTCGTAGCCGGGCATCGCCTCGGGGAGCGGCTTCGCGGGATCGGGGTAGTCCACCACGTCTGGGTAGGCCTTCTGGAACGCGTCGTCCATGCCGATGCGCGGCATGATGAGGTTGAGTCGACGCTTGACGCACCAGTCGATCTCGCGCTTCCAGTCCTCGAGGCCCCAGTGCTCGGCCTGGAAGCGCGTGAGGCCCCGGTGCGCGAAGTAGCGGAGGCCCCGGAACTCGAATGAGGAATGCTCAAGCACGTCGAGCCCCGCGATGTCCGGCGCAGGCCCCTTCGGCACCACGTCGCCATCCCAGAACCAACGGCAGCCGCCGCGCCGTTCGAGTAAATCGTAGACGGCATAGAGCGCGCTGCGTCCGTTGACGGCAGCGAGCTCGAGCCCATTCGCATCCGACTTCATCCGGTACGCGTCGAGGCCGTCTTTCGTCGGCGGCAGCGTGGCGAATCGGATAGCCTTTTCACCCGGCGTCGCTTCAGGAACGATCGCCAACCGCTCGCCGCAGATTTCCTGCCAGTAGCGCGCCAGCTCCTGGGCGGCGATCCGATGCGCTTTCTCGCCACACTTCGGCGGCAACACGATCTGCAACGCGGACGCGGAGAGCGCCAGCATGGCGAAGAGAGGACAGGCGACAGAGGACAGACGACAAAGGGCACTGGACATTTGACACCTCGATTATTTGGTGCCGCACCAAATGGGGCGGATCACCTCGATACGGTCGGAGAGTACGAAGTCGACGCCGAGGGCGAGAAGCTCCTTCGCCTTTTCCGGCTTGTCGCACTTGAAGTAGGAGACCTTCACGCCGGCGGCGTGCATCATTTCCACGTCTTCGCGAGAACATGGATAGAGCAGCTGGAGGAACTGGCACTTGTTCTCTACCGTCTGCTTCGCGTAGAGCGTGCTCTTTTCGGGGGGCCAGGGCTTGTGGTAGGCGTCGAGGCCCTTGACAGTCCGGCTCATGTTGCAGGTGAGGATGTCGGGGACCGCCCTGCGGGCCTCGGCGATGGCGGGAAGCGACGAGGCCACGAACGCCTGGTGCAGGCGCCCTTTCGCCTTGATCTTCTGCGCCACCTCCACGGCCACGTTCCCCGCGCTGTGGCAATTGATCCACACGCCCTCGGTGGGCAGGCAGTCGATCGCCTCGTCGAAGGTTGGCACCTTCACGTTCGCGTCGGGATGTCCGGGCCATCTTATCGTGAGCTTGCGGATCTCGTCGAAAGTGAGGTCCGACACGGCGCCCTTTCCGTTCGTCGTGCGGTCGACCGTGCCGTCGTGCATGATCACCAGCTCGCCCGTCTTGCAGCGCTTGACGTCGAACTCCACCATCGCGGCGCCGAGGGCGACGGCGTTGGTGAACGCCACGACGGTGTTGGCGGGCTTGCCGCCGCCGTTGCCCTGGTGGGCGCAGACGCCGCGCGACGGCATGGGCGGCGCGTCGAACGTGCCGCACACGAGGCGCAGGGTGTGGCCGGTGTCCTCGATCTCGAAGAGCTTCATGCGCTCGGCCTCGCCGGAGTTCGGCTGGTGGAGGGTGAGGAGCAGCTTGCCGTCGAACGTGCGGAAGAGCATGCCGTGTCCGCCGTTCTTCCCGTAGAGGATCTCGTCCTTCGTCCATGGGCCCGCGATCTTTCCGGTGGTCGACTTGCGCAGCAGCACGCAATACCCGTGCCCCTTGATGAAGTTCGACCAGATCATGTAGAGGTTGCCGTTCTTGGGCGAGCGGTAGAAGAACGGGCCGTCCGTCACATGGCTCGCGCCGGGCATCGCGTCGCGCGCGGCGAACATCGTCTTCGGCGGCGCCGTGAACGAGGCGAAGTCCTTCGCGAGGGGCGCGTAGCACATCCGGCCGTTGTCGACCTGGCACCACTCGTGGCAGAACACCATGTAGGGCTGGCCGTCCTCGACGTAGAGAGTGCCGTCGAGCGTCATCCATTCCTTCGGCGGGACCGGACCCATCTTCACCGGCTTGAACGGGCCCAGCGGACTCTCCGACTTGAACACCCACGTGCCGCGCGGCGTGAGGTTCTTCTCATTGGCCTTCGGGTCCATCGCCTTGATCGGAGCGGATCCCTTCTTCTCCGTGAGGGTGGTGAAAAGGTAGTAGGCGCCGTCGTACTTGTGGACCTCCGGCGCCCAGACCGCCGTGACGGGCACGCCTTCGGGCACGATCATCGCGGGCTTCTTCTCGCTCCAGTGCTCGAGATCCTTGCTCGTGCGTACGGAGACTCCCTTGCCGCCGAACCACGGCTTGGACTCGTAGAGGTAGTAGGTGCCGTTGTCCGCGAGGACGAACGGGTCGCGGATGCGGAAGTCTTTCCGCAGCTCCGGGTTTGCCGAAAAGGCGCATGCGCCGACCATGACGGCGGCAAGGGCTAGCTGTGCTTTCATGGGAGCTAGTATATCAAAAATCCGCGCGCTAACGCTTGCGGATGGTGAGCGTGCGGCAGGCGCGCGAGGAGGCGCGGCGGTTCCAGTCGCGCAGGAACTGGAAATAGTCAGCGGTGAGCTGCGTGGCCCGGGCGCGATGCGCGCGCCGGCGCACCGTCACGCGGAGCTGTCCGGCCACCACCTTGTGCGACACGTCGTGCGTCATCCAGACGTCCGTTCCGTCCGCTGGGTTCACGAGGCGCAGGTTTTCCGGCAGGTGCTCGATCTCCGTGTAGCCCTCCGGCAGCACTATCTCGTACGTGTCGATCGTCTCCGCCTTGCCCATCACCGCCAGAGGCGATTTCCGCAGGGGGCCGCCCACGGAGAACAGGTTGCCGGAGAAGTCGGGGATGGTCAGCGTCAGCATACCGTCCTGCAGGACGGCGAAGTCGGCCACATAGGCCGAGAACGCGACGTACGCGGGATAGCCCTTCGTCTCGGTGACGAGATCGGACGTGGCGGTGGCGTTTTCGGAGAGCTTGCCGACGAGCTGCTGGAAGAAGCGGCTGCGCATCTCAGGGCGCATCTCCTCGAAGGTGATGTCGAAGTCCGCCGAGCCGTTCATACGAACCGTAATCCTGCACCACGAGTCGTCGCGGCTGCGCCATGGGGAGTCCAGCGGCACGTCGACGGTACCGAACGAGTCGGTGGCCGGATCGTAGAAGTCGTCGCCCTCGCGCGAAGTCGTCTCGGGCGGCGTGTACTCGTTCTCGCCAGCCACCCAGAAAAGGCGGCCGCTCGCGTCGCGCGCGCGGATCACCAGCGCGTCGAACGACGATGGGCGCGGCACGCGGCGGCGTTCCTCCTCGGTGAGCGTGAAGCCGTGCACGGTGTCGGCGGCAAATACGAACGAGCAGTCAAAGCCTGCCCCCTCCAGCATCGCGAAGAGCAGGTTCATCCGGTCCGCGCCGGAAGCGTAGCCGTCCGCCAACGCTCGGTCGGGCGTGGAGAAGGCCTGGTCGAACGGCAGCTCGAAGAGGCCGGGGCCCGTCACGCGCAGGTTGTGCGCGAGGTACTGGCGGATGGCCGTGATTCTCGCCGCCGAGACGGCGGCTCTCCATGCGGGAGGGACGCGCTCCTGCGCGTCCGCCAGCTCGCGGCCCTTGCGGCGGGCGGCATCCGATCCCTTCGCTCGCGCAAGCGCGAGCGAATTCAGGAGAGAGGTGCCCTGCCCCTTCCAGTCGGCGGCAGACACGGTGAAGGACGGTCGCCAGCGGGAGAGCGGCGGGCGAGAGGGCTCGTCTGGAACGCGCGGCGGGCGTGTCGCCGTCCAGCGGTAGACGCCGGCCTCGGAGTCCTTAACGACTTTAAGGAATTTAAGGTCGTTAAGGGGTCTAAGGTCTTTAAGGGATTTAGGGTTGTTAGGGTTGTTAGGGGGATTGAAGTTCTCGAAGACTTTGAAGGCATCTCGCATGGCGGGCGGCACGTGGTACTCGAAGCTCTCCAGTCCGTAAGGCTCCTCGCCGCCGAAGGTGACGACGCCGTTGAACGCGGTCGGCGCGTTCGTGACGATCCGTGCGATCGTGGTGCGGATCACGCTACCAACCTCAACGCCAGGCAGGTTCACCACGAGAATCTTCGACGCGGGATAGCGCGGCGCGTTTGCCGCCCAGCCGCAGTCCATCGTGTTGATCTCCTTCGGCGTAACGGCGAACACCTTGCCGTTTCTGTTCGATACGGTGGCAGAGACGACCTCGACCGACCGCGTGCTTGGCGCGTAGCTGAACTTCATCTCGGCGTTCGACTTCTTGCCGCGGTACGTGAGTATCTCCTTCTCGACAGTGTTCGTAGACACCCAGCTCGTCGGCGAAGTGAAGTGCACGACCGTGCGCGAAGATATGATCTTCACGTGCGCGTTGTCGTCCGCGCGGGCGGCGAATACTGGCTGCGCCCGGTCGGCGGTCTCCACCTCCTTGCGCGCGTTCCGCAGCGCGTCGTAGTCCTTAACCTCGAAGTTGATGTCCGTGACCTTCATCGTACGCGAGGCGGTGAGGACCCCGTTCGTCACCGCCACCGTGCGCGCGAACATGTAGCCGGCGGCGTTGGTGACGTAGCACGAGGGCGGCAGCGACCGCACGTCGCCAAGCGCCTCATCGCCGAGCGCGAGCGAGATCGTCTCTGTGGTGCCGGCCGTGGAATCCAGCACGAGCGGGAAGCGGCGTGTCTCGAGCGCGGTGTTCTCGTCCAGCAGCGCGTTCGCCACGCTAAGCCCCTCCGTGACGAACGGCAGCGAGAGAGTGTCGCGCGTCTCGCCGCGCATGACCGCCTCCGGAAGTCGCACGACGGTCGTTGCGGCAAGGCGCGAGTCCGTGTCGCGAAGGTCGGCGGGGAGAAGCTCGAACGACAGCAACTCCGCGCCCGGGGCGACGTTGCGGACAAAAGACTCGAACGCGCGGCGCCTCTCCTCGGGCGTACGCTTCAGGAACATGTGGCGGACTGCGGTGTCGTTGATGCCGTCGAAGGCGAAGCGGCTCGTAAGCAGGATGCCGCCGTCGGCCGAGAGCGTGCCGGTGGAATCGATGCGAAGCATGTTCTCCTCCACGGACTTGACGGGCGACGTGCGAAGCATCTCGCCTTCCGGCGTCGCAACGAGATAGGACTTGTCGGAAAGATAGGACGGCAGCAGGTCTCGGCTCGACTCGTCGGTAGGATCCATGAGGGTGAAAGGTGAAGGGTGAAGGGTGAAAGGTGAAGGGTTTCTCTCATCTTTCACCTTTCCTCTTTCACCTTTCACCTCGCCTTTCACAACTCCAACGACAGCATGATTGAAGTAGGGGATGGGGACGTCGGGATCCATCTTCGCGCCGGCGTGGATGAGGACGGGGTAGGCCGTGATGCCGGCGATGCGCAAGAGCGCGACCAGGAGCACGGCCTTGTCGCGGCAGACGCCGTAGCGGTTGTCGAAGGTGATGTTCACGTCGTGCGGCTCGTAGCCTGGCGCGTCGTCCTCCAGCGTTAGGCCCATGTAGCGGATCTCCTGCGAGACGAACTTGAAGAGCGCGCGTATCTTCGCGTCGCGCGTCGCGCAGCCCTTCACGACGTCGCGCACCAGGTTCGTCATGGCGGGCGTGGTGGCGGCGAGGTGCGGCTCGCACAGCTTCCAGTACCATCGCGAGACGGATGGCCAGTCCTTAGCGGTGGAGAGCCACAGCGCCTGCACGCAGCGCGGGAGCGGCGGCATGTTGGGCTCGGCGAACGCCTGCGGCACGTCGCGCGCCGTCCAGCGCAGCAGCGTGCGTCCGTTGCCGAGCGGCACGTCGGCGGCGCGCGTGACGGTGTTGCTGAAGGCGTGGCGAAGGAGGGCGTGACGGACCGGGTTCTCGGCTGGCTGGTCGACGGTGACGACGGTCGATAGGATGGGAGCGGTGTACTCGAGCATGTTGCAGTCGGCCCACGTGCCCTTCATGCGCGGCTTGCGGGTGCGGCGCGCGAAGCGCACGTGGCGGATCTCGCCCACGGCGAGGCTGGGGATGGCGCAGCTCATGCGGCGCTGGAGGGGATCGACGATGTTCGAGCCCATGCTGGAGTTGTCCGTCGCCGTCTTGAGCGTCCGCGCGAAATCGACCGTGCGCACCTGTCCGTTCGTCCCCACGATCTCCACGCAGAAGATGGCGGCGTCGCCGTAGCGCGCGTTTAAGGTGACGGAGAGTGACGCGTTGGAGCGGCGTCCCTTCTCGGTGAGCACCTTGACCCACTCGTCGTCCCAGGTGCAGTCCGAGCCGTCGGGCTCGTAGGCCGTGTGGAGGCGGTCGTCCAGCATCACGGAATCGGCGTCGGGGAACCGTTCCGGCGTGGCCGCACGCGCGGCGGCGATGACGTCGGACGGGACGGCGCGATAGGCCGAAGGCATGTCGGGGATTCCATCGGCCTGCGCAGCCAGCACGGCCAACCAGATCAGGTACCTGAATTTCATGGCGCTATTTTACCATAATCTTATTTTCTCCGTCACCGACATGGCGCACTTGATATGACGCAAAGGATTTGGTAAAATGTGCCGCGAAGAGAGATGCTTGCACGATGACAATTCGTTCATATCTTGAAAATTTTGCCGAAAAAACGCCGCAAAACGTGGCGTTGAAGTATTTTCAGGACAAAAACTGGCACACGCTCACATACGCGGAGTTCCTTTCGGGCGTCCGCCGGACGGCCGAGGCGTATGGAACGACCTTTTCTTTGAAGCCACGCGAGGAAAACGTGGCATTGGTTCTGCATAATTCGCCGACGTGGATGGAAGTCTACCTTGCGTGCAGTGGGGCGGGCGTTTCTGTGGTGCCGATCGACCCGAAGCTCCACAACGACGAAGTGGCGTATATCCTTAAGGACTCCGACGCAGTCGTGGTGACGACGGATCGGTCGCATCTCGACATGATGCGGACTATCGTCCCGAACCTGCCGTCCGTCCGCGCCGTGGTCCTCGTCGACGGCGAAGGCACGTACGAAGCAATCGGAACCGTGCCCGTGCACGCCCTCGCGGCATTGTGCGCGGATGTGCGCGACACGTCGTGGTACGACGCGCACGTGGCGGCGACTGACGACGTTGCCTCCATCATCTATACGTCCGGCACAACCGGCAAGCCGAAGGGCGCGATGCTCACGCACAGCAACTTCACGGCTGACGCGGAGGGCGCGCTGGAGGCGTTCAACGAGTCGATCACGCCGGAGGACTCCTTTCTCGTGGTGCTGCCGCTCTTTCATGCCTTTTCGTTCTGCACCAACTTCGTCGTCCCACTCCTGACGGGTTCGGCGATGCTCTTCGTGCGCTCGCTCTACACGATCGGAGATGACGTGAAGTTGTTGCGCCCGACGGTGGTGATGGGCGTCCCGCTGTTGGCCGAGAAGATCTACGACAAGATCGACGCGAAGCTCAAGGCGTCGAAGAAGGCGCAGTTCTTCATGAAGATCGGACTGCGGAAGCTCGTGTTCGGCGCGGTGAAGAAGGGCCTGGGCGGACGGCTGCGGTTCATGATCGTGGGCGGTGCGCCGTGTCCCAAGCACGTGCTAGAAGGCTTCAAGAAGCTCGGCATCACGGTGCTCGAGGGGTACGGGCTCACGGAGTGCGCGCCGGTGGTATCCATCGCCGGCCCGAAGTGCGCGCGCATCGGCACGATCGGCGCGAAGATCGCGAACATCGAGATCCGTCTTGCGGACCAGAACGCGCATGGCGTGGGCGAACTGCAGGTGAAAGGCCCGATCACGATGAAGGGCTACTGGCACAACGACGCAGCCACGGAGGAGGCGTTCGACGGGGAATGGCTCAAGACGGGCGACCTCGCCTCGGTGGCCGACGACGGCCTCATCACGATCTGTGGCCGCAAGAAGGCGCTCATCGTCAACCGCGAAGGCAAGAACATCTATCCCGAAGAGGTCGAAAACCATCTGGCGACAGACCCGCTCGTGGCGGACTGCGTGGTGATCGGCTACACGATCGGCGGCGTTCCGGGCGAGAAGGTCGGCTGCGTGGTTCATCCGAACATGGACCTGCTCGCCGAGCAGAACGGCGGACAGCCCGTCGAGTGGGACAAGGCAGAGAAGCTGGTCAAGGATCACATCCACAAGCGCTGCCAGGAGCTGGCGGACTACAAGCGCATCCGCAAGATCGTGGTCTCCCGCGAGCCGCTCGTCCGCACCTCCATCCAGAAGGTCAAGCGCGTCGTCTACCAAGGGACATTGGATGAATAGACGTGCATACCTGACCGGGCCGATCGTGTTTGCGGCCGGACTGATAGCCCTGCTCGTGACGTGGCTCGTCATGGAGCCGGCGGCGCTGCACCACGCCTTCGACCAGGACGGCTACTCGCCGTTCGAACTGGCCACCATCCCCTTCTACGCGGCCATAATCCCGCTCGTCTGGTGGAAGTGCCCGTTCACCGGCTCGCGCACGCGGCGAACCATACTCTGCCTTGCCGTCTCATGCGTCGCGTTCATGGCGGTGGTGAAGGAAATGGACCTTCACGTGATGGCGATGCACTATCTGTACCCCGAGGTGGTCAAGGCGGACGGCAGCGTGTATGGTCTCGTGAAGCCCGACGGACAACCGCTCGCCGGCACGCCGTTCAAGATGCGCTTCCTCACGAACGCCGGCGCGCCGCTCGGCGCCAAGGCGATCGCAGTCGCCTATTTCACGCTCTTCTTCGGCGTGTTCGGCGTAACGCTGCTGTACTTCGCCAAAGATCTGATCGTCGGGTTCTTCAAGACTCTTCCGCCTGCCTGGTCGATGTGCTGCTTCGGCACCGCCGGCGTGATGGTGCAGCTCTGCGACCGCATGCCCGCCTGGGTGCGCCACATACGCGGTCTCCCCAAGCCGAAAGGCGACGAGATCGACGCCATCTCCTCGCTCTTCACAGCCCTCGAGGAAGGCGGCGAGATGCTGATCGCCATCTTCGCGATCCTCGCCATCCTCCAGGCCCACGCGCTCTACGGCAAGACGCGAGACGATGGCGATTACGCCTGACGGCGCAATTGAGATGCTTGCGGCACGCATCGCGCCGCAAGCGGCGGAGATTGTGGTATAATGGGCGACATGTCAAGGTGGTTCAACATCGCAGGGCCGTGCATCGCGGCGAAACATTACATGCTTCCGGCGTCCGAAAGGCTACCGGAAGTGAGGTCGCTCATCAGGAAAGAGCAGTACTTCGTCGTCCACGCCCCGCGGCAGTGCGGCAAGACGACCGCGTTCCGCGCGCTGATGGACGAGATAAACGCAAAGGGCGACATGGCCGCGATGTACTGTTCCGTGGAGGCCGTGCAGACATGGACTGATCCGGACAAGGCCATGATCCAGCTTGCCGCGCAGATCCGGCTCAACCTGGATCTGTATCCGTCAATCTACGGCCTTGGCGTAAAGGCCGAAATCCTCAAGGCGACGAAGGAATCCCTCTCTTCCGAGATCATCATCGACACGCTCAAGTGGCTTTCCGAGCGGGTGAATAAGCCGTTCGTCGTGTTCTTCGACGAGGTGGACTGCCTTGAGCGCGATGTGCTGATCGCCTTTCTCCGCCAGTTGCGCAACGGGCGCATCAGCTGTACGGCGCCGAACTCGTTCCCGGTCTCCATGGCGCTGATCGGCCTGAGGAACATCCGCGATTACAAGATGTTCATCCGTCCAGAGGGCCAATCGACCGGCGAGGCGAGTCCGTTCAATGTCATCACGAAAGCGATGACCATCAGTCTCTTCACCGAGGATGAGATGCGCGCCCTCTACCGACAGCATACGGACGAGACGGGACAGGTGTTCGAGGAGGGTGCGCTCGCGAAGGCGTGGGACTACTCGCGCGGCCAGCCCTGGCTCGTGAACGCGCTCGCGCGCTGGTGTGTGGAGGAGATCCACAAGGAGGACTTCTCGAAGCCCGTCACCGCCGCAGACATGGACGAGGCGAAGGAGGCGCTGATCCGCGAACGCGGCACGCACCTAGACTCGCTCATGGAGAAGGCGTACGACCCGCGCATCAAGCCCATCGTGGAGAAGATGATGGTCGGCGAAACGATCGACCGCGACGTGCAGAAGGAGAACATCAACTACGCGATCGAGCTCGGGCTGCTCGTGGATGACCACGGAACGATCACCCCCGCCAACCCGATCTACACCGAGACGATCGGGCGCTACCTCACGCGCGGCACGCAGGACACCATCCTCTCCGAGAACAAGGAGAATGTCTGGGTGAAGGACGGTCGGCTCGACATGCCCGCGCTCATGGCGTCGTTCCAGGATTTCTGGCGCGAGAACGCGACGCCGGACTCGTTTGTCTCGCAGAACTTCCACGAGGCATACCCGCATTTCGTCCTGCAGGCGTTCCTCCAGCGCGTCGTCAACGGCGGAGGGCAGATCATCCGCGAGATGGCGATCGGACGCGGACGGCTCGACCTAGGCGTCGTCTTCGGCAACGAGAAGTACGCCGTGGAGGTGAAGACCGCCGCGCTCTACGCAAAGTCTCCGGAGAAGGCGCACGAGCAGATTCTGAAGTACATGGACGGCCTCGGCGTCTCGGAGGGCTGGCTCGTCGTGGCCGACGCGGACGTCACGAAGCCCTGGGACGGCAAGATTTCCACAACCGACATGACCTTCGGCTCCAAGACCGTCCACCTCGTCCGCTGCTGACGACGTACGCTGCAGTTCCATGCCAAATGCCCCAAAGCGTCATGGGTGTGGTATACTATCTGTTTCGACTATGTCAGACATCATCATCGAAGGCGCGAAGGTACACAACCTGCGCAACATTGACGTGCGCATTCCGCGCAACTCGCTCGCCGTCGTCACCGGGCTTTCAGGCAGCGGCAAGTCGTCGCTCGCGTTCGACACGCTCTACGCCGAGGGCCAGCGCCGCTACGTGGAATCGCTGAGCGCATATGCGCGTCAGTTCCTCGACCAGATGCAGAAGCCGGACGTGGAACGCATCGAGGGCCTCTCCCCCGCCATCGCCATCGAGCAGCGCACCTCCGGCGGCAACCCGCGCTCCATCGTCGCCACCGTCACGGAGATCCACGACTACCTGCGCCTCCTCTACGGATCCGTCGGCGTGGCCCACTGCCCCCACTGCGGCAAGCCCGTCCGCCGCCAGAGCGCCGAGCAGATCGTCGAGACGATCATGAAGTTCCCGTCCGGAACTAAGTTCATCATCTACGCGCCCGTGGTGAAGGGACGCAAGGGCCGCCACGAGGAGACGCTCGCCGACATCCGCCGCGCCGGGTTCGTGCGCGTGCGCGTTGACGGCGCCACCTATCCCATCGAGGAGGTCCCCGCCCTCGACAAGAAGAAGAACCATTCCATTGACGTGGTCATTGACAGGTTGGTGATCCCAAATGGGAGTGAAGAGTTGAGAGTTAAGAGTGAAGAGTTAAGAGAGAATGGCGCGGGGGGTGAAGAAACTCTTCACTCTCAACTCTCAACTCTCAGCTCTCAGTTCACCACCCGCCTCACCGACTCTGTCGAGCTCGGACTCAAGACCGGCAACGGAATCATAGAGGTGGAACAGATCGGCGGCACTGGGACAACGGGCGTCTCGCCCGTTGAGAAGAAAAACACATCCTTCGTATTCTCCGAGAAGAACGCCTGCCCCGACTGCGAGCTATCCTTCGACGAGCTGAAGCCCCGATCCTTCTCGTTCAACTCGCCCTTCGGCGCGTGTCCCACCTGCGGCGGGCTCGGCTCCATCTACTTCTTCGACGAGGATCTCGTCGTCCCCGACAAGACGCTTCCCCTTCGCGAATGCATCCACCCCTGGCGGCGCGCCGGACACATGGCCATCATGTACTACAACGAGATCCTCTCGCGGATCGCGAAGCAGTACAAGGTGAAGCTCGACACGCCATACGAGAAGCTCCCCAAATGGTTCCGCCACAAGCTGATGCACGGCTTCGACGACGACCTCATCCTCCCGTGGCGCCGCGAGGACAAGCCCTTCGCGGGCGTCCTCGATTCCGTGAAGCGCATGATGGAGAACGCGGAGAGCGACGAGCGGCGCGAGAAGTTCGAGGCGTACCAGAGCGACCGTCCGTGCCCCGCCTGCCACGGCACGCGCCTGCGCCCGGAATCGCGCGTCGCCACCGTGGCCGGGAAGACCATTGTCGAGGTCATGGCCATGCCGGTGAAGGACGCCCTGGCCTTTTTCAAAGGGCTCCTGGACGAGGTGCTTCGTGCTTCGTGCTTGGTGCTTGGTGCGGATGAAGTGCCTGGTGCTTCGTGCTTGGTGCCTAGTGCGGAGCTAAAGCACAAGGATTTGCGCGAAAGCAACGCACCAGGCACCAAGCACCAAGCACCAAGCACCAACTACAACGCACCAGGCACCAAGCACCAAGCACCAAGCACCAACTACAACGCACCAAGCACCAAGCACCAAGCACTAAGCACTAAGCACCAGGCACTAGGCACCAGCCACGAAGGCCTTAACCTCGAGCCGATGAAGGACGTTCTAAAGGAGATCGTAAAGAGGCTGGGGTTCCTCAACGACGTCGGCCTCGACTACCTCACCCTCGACCGCTCCTCCAGCTCGCTATCCGGCGGCGAGATGCAGCGCATCCGCCTCGCCTCTCAGATCGGCAGCGGCCTCGTGGGGGTGCTATACGTCCTCGACGAGCCCACCATCGGCCTCCATCCGCGCGACAACGAGCGCCTCATCGCCATGCTGAAGGCCCTGCGCGACCGCGGCAACACGGTCGTCATCGTGGAGCACGACGGCGAGATGATGCGCACGGCCGACTGGATCGTGGATCTCGGCCCTGGCGCCGGCCGCGAAGGCGGCCGCGTCATGTACCAGGGCGACTACAAGGGGCTTCTGAAGTCAAACACGTTGACAGCAGATTATCTGACGGGCCGTAGGCGGATTGAAGATTGTAGATTGAAGAGTGAAGATTGCAGATTGAAGAGTGAAGATTGCAGATTGAAGAGTGAAGATTGCAGATTGAAGAGTGAAGATTGCAGATTGAAGAGTACAGATCGTAGCGCGAAGCCTCGAAAGAAATCCTCAACCTCAAATCCTCAATCTTCAATCCTCAATCCTCAATCCTCAATCTCAAATCCCCACTGGCTATCCATCAGCGGGTGCACGGAGCACAACCTCAAGAACATCACCGTCCGCTTTCCGCTCGGCACGTTCACGGTCGTCACCGGCGTCTCGGGAAGCGGCAAGTCCACACTCATCGACGAGACGTTGAAGCGCGAGCTGATGCGCCGCTTCTACCACGCAAAGGCGGTGCCCGGCAAGTTCCGCAAGCTCACCGGCGCGGAGCACATCGACAAGGTGATCGAGATCGACCAGTCACCCATCGGACGCACCCCGCGCTCGAATCCGGCCACCTACGTCGGCTTCTTCTCCGACATCCGCGAACTCTTCGCCAAGACCGAAGGCGCGAAGGCGCGCGGCTACACGGCCGGACGCTTCAGCTTCAACGTCAAGGGCGGACGATGCGAGACGTGCGGCGGCGACGGCGTGCGCAAGCTGGAGATGAGCTTCCTGCCCGATGTCTACGTCACCTGCGAGCAGTGCGGCGGCAAGCGCTTCAACAAGGAAACGCTCGAGGTCACCTACGGCGGCAAGACAATCTCCGACGTCCTCGACATGACGGTTGCCGAGGCGTACGAGTTCTTCGCCAAGGTGCCGCGCCTCGCCGCAAAGCTAAAGACGCTCGTTGACGTCGGACTCGGCTACATCGGGCTCGGCCAGCCCGCCACCACGCTCTCCGGCGGCGAGGCCCAGCGCATCAAGCTCGCCACCGAGCTTTCGCGCCGCTCCACCGGCAAGACACTCTACCTCCTCGACGAGCCCACCACCGGCCTGCACTTCGACGACATCGCCAAGCTGATGAAGTTGCTTCTGAAGCTACGCGAGAGCGGCAACACCGTCATCGTCATTGAGCACAATGTTGACGTGATGCGCTGCGCCGACTGGATCGTCGACCTCGGCCCTGGCGGCGGTGACGCCGGCGGCAACCTGGTTGCGGAAGGCCCTCCATCCGAAATCGCCAAGAACCCCGCCAGCCTCACCGGCAGATTTCTGTGAAAGGACACACATGGGACTTTGCATCAAGAATGCGCATGCGGTGACGCCGGGGAAAGATCTCGGCGTAGTCGGCGTGCGCGTGGAGGACGAGCGCATCGTGGCCGTCGGCAGGGATGTGCGGCCAGCTGCTGGCGACCGGATAGTGGATGCCGACGGCCTCACGCTGCTGCCCGGATTCGTGGACATCCATTCCCACGGACGCAGCGGCTGCGACTTCTGCGACGCCACCGACGCGGCGTTCGAGACGATCGGCCGAGACAAGCTCAAGGACGGCGTGACAGCCTTCCTTGCGACCGGCCTAACGCGTCCGGAGGAGGAGCTTGCCGAACTGTGCCGCTGCGCAGAAAGGTACAAGGCGCGCGGCGAAGGCGCAACCTGCCTCGGCGTGCATCTGGAGGGTCCGTTCTTCAACGCGGAGATGGCCGGTGCCCAGAACCCCGCATACCTCATGAAGCCTGATGCCGCGCTCGTTAAGCGTCTCCACGCGATCTCGCCGGTGCGCAAGGTGTCGCTGGCGCCCGAGCTTGAAGGTGCGGAGGCGTGCATACGCGAACTCGCGGCGGCGGGGATCGTCGCCTCCGGCGGACATTCCGCCGCCGATTACGCCACGTTCGAGCGCGCCCGCCTCGCGGGCATGACACACCTCACGCACTTCTGCAACGCGATGATCCCGATCCACCACCTGCGTCCCTCGATGGTGACAGGCGGACTGCTTGCGGACGACGTGTACGTGGAGATCATCACCGACGGCGTCCACCTCTCCGATCCTATGATCCAGCTCATCGCCAGAGCGAAGGGACCGGACAGGGTGATGGTCATCACCGACGCCATGTGCGCGGCAGGATGCCCAGACGGAATCTATTCGCTCGGCGGCCTGCGCGTGAACGTCGCGAACGGCAGGGCGACGCTAGCCGACGTGCCGTACGACCCGAAGGCGGTAGTCTCGAACGTAGCAGGATCTGTGGCGCTATTCTGCGACTGCTTCCGCCGGTTCGTGCGCGTGACTGGCTGGCCGCTGGAGGAGGCCGTGAAGGCAGCGGGCTACAACCAGTGCCGCTCGCTCGGAATCATGGATCGCGGCGAGATCGCGCCAGGGCAGGTTGCGGATCTGGTGCTTCTTGACGACGACCTAGTGCCGCAGGAAACCATCCCCTCTAGATGCACGAAACCGAGACGTTGAAGATGACGTCTCGGTTCGAGCAACAAGTTTAACCATTTGTAGGTATGCGGCCGCGTGACACGAATGACAAAGATTTTTTATTTTTTTCACAAATGTTCCGCGCTGGCAGCCATCTCGCGACCGATGGCAGCAATCCGCTTCTCTATACGGGTCTTGATCTGACTGACATTATTGCGAGTCAGGCGAAATTTCTCTGCCGTTTCTTCAATTGTATGCTGTTCCTGCACATAAAAGCTATAAACGTCCCGATCACGTTGCGACAAGGCAGTCTTGTTCAGTACATGCTCAACGGCGGCTTGAAGAACCGCTCGGCGCCAATCTTCTTCGATCTCCCCTGACGAAGGAGCGGCCAGGCTCTCCGCCATCGTCTCGTCAAGCGGCACATGCGCATCAGACTTTCGCACCTCGTCCTTGCGGTGTTGCATGTGAACCTCATTGTATATCATCGTGGCCAGATAGGAATGGAAACTCCCCTTGGACGGATCGAACTGTCCGCCCCGCAAGACTTCGACAAGCTTCCCGAATACCGTCATGACTATGTCGTCTGCATTGCTCACGCCACCTTTAAAAACAGCAAACGCACGCATGGCCGGTGCATAAAGTTCCCAGAATCTAGTCCAGGCCGCGCCATCCTCGCCAGGGGGCAATTCTCTGATCTTCGCAATCAGCGTAAAGGATGTGGGCGGGAAAGTGCTCATTTTCCGGCACCGTTCACGATGTTCGAAGCAGCGGAATTCAGAAGATATGCAAGGGGCATGCCCTCGCCAACCTGGTTATACAAGTCTAACGAACTGAAAAGCGACAGATCGTCGTCGGCCGCCATCTTTGCCAGACGATGCATATCGTCCGACGCCTTTTCCCTCGTAATCTTTCCTGTCTTGAGGTCTGCGAATATGTCATGCGTAAGCACCCATGCGTCAATACGCGCCATCTCGAATTGGCTGCGCGTGGGCAATTCCCCTTCTTTGCCTGATTCGTTTTCCGGGGCGTTGTCAGGTATTCTCACAGCAGAGTCAAAATCTGGAAGTACCTCCTGCGAGGCTTTCTCGCTCCCCATCGAAAAGAACACGGCGGCTGCAGATGCCAAAGCAGCAAACATGGCAGCGAACCAGGCGTTTCTGCGTCCGCGGACCGCGTCATGCCGTTTGGAACGCAAGTTCTCCAGCTCCGTTTCCAACCGATATACGACATCCTCCCGATGCGCCTTCTCGAGAGCGCTCCAGTCTGGGCACTCGCGACCGGCCGGGTTCGCATGCAACAGTTTTGTCAGGACATTGCGCCAGACCGGGTTGAACGTCTCAAGGTCTCCAACGACATCTGTACGCGAATCGCACCAGATTCCCGTAAGGAGACGGAAGATTATCACGCCTAACGCATACCAGTCGCTCTCTTTCGAGGCCGCCACGCCCATTTCGACCTCTGGAGCCATATAGCCCACGCTGCCCATCACGGCCTTTTGGCCACCCTTTACCGCAATCAGCGTCTGCTCCAGCGTGAGACCGACATCGGTGCGGAGACCGGGATTGAATATCTTCGCAACGCCAAAGTCGGAAAGGACCGCATGCCCATCGGCCCCAATGAGAACGTTCTGCAGCTTCAGGTCGCGATGAAGAATGCCCTTCGAATGGATATAGGCCAGCCCGGACCTCAGATCCTCATACCAGATTGCCACCTGATCCTCATCTACGCCGCTTCCGTCGGCATCCGCAAGCGTTCTTGGATGGCCTTCCGGATCCAGCACGAGATCCATCACGAAGAACGGCCGCCCGGACACTGGATCTTCGCCGATGTCATACACGCGCACCAGCCTGGGATGATCCAGCTTTGCCAACAGGCGACCTTCGGCAAAGAAACGCGCCTTTGCCGACTCGACTTCGCTGCGTGCATAGGTGAAAAGCTTCAGCGCATACCGGGAACCGAGCGAGACATCCTCCACCTCGTAGACCTCGGCCATGCCCCCCTTGCCGAGCAGACCGACGATTCGCCATTTTCCCACGACCGTCCCGCACGCCAATATGGAGGACGAATCCTCGCCCCTTGACACATTTGCATCTGGATGGTTGTTTTTTTCCATGTCTGGCCCCCTCTGGCCGCTACTTGCTTGCCGCCTGCCCACCATAGAACGCTTCATCATCCGGAGCGTCGGGGTTCTCCGCAAGCCACGCCTTCGCTTCCGCAATCGTCGTGCCCCCTTCGCCTCCCGTAAAAAGGTCGATGTACGAAGGGACCATCTCCCTTGCCTCCGGCGTACCGTACTCGGCGATAAAGGCAAGCGTTTCTATGCCAACGGAATGCCTGGCGTCCAAAGCAGAAGAAAGCATCCAGTCAAGGGTCTCGGCATCAGTCAATACCGTTGACACGCTCTTTATCACCTCGGCCCGCTCACGATCGCCAAGCGTAATATCCTGTAAAGCCAGCTCAAGCTGGTCAATGGCGTTCTGCGCAACGTCTGGATCGTCATCCGCTATGAAATCAAGCAGGTCTTCAATGGCATCGCCTCCAAAGTAGCCAAGTGTCTCCACTGCAGCGTTGAGCAAAGCCTTCGGAACATTCTTGGCCCAGTTTGCCGTGCCTGCTGAGGCGGTGCCGCCACCCGACGCTTTCAAATGGGCCACAGCCCTTCGCGCAGACGCCAGGTCCGCATCGTTCAAGGCATCGCGTAGCTGCGCAAGCACCTCGCGCATGGCGGAATCAAGCTCTTCTTCATCGATATCGGCTGCCAGAATAGGTTTTTCTCGCGGCGCTCTCTCGACAATGCGCGACGGTCGCGACTGATTTCGGCGGGCACGTCTCGCGGCGAGCCTCTTGCGGGAGCGAATCTGACCAGATTCGTCCTGCTTCTGCTCGGTCTGATCCTTCGAAGCTGGCCACAAGAAGCATACCGCCGCTGTCCCTGCAGCCACCAGAAGAATAGTTAGATTTCTCAATTTCATGTCACACCCCCGTGCGGATTTCCTTACTTGACAAGATATATCCTGAAGAACATTGTGGTGTGGTTGCCGGGCTTATCCTCAGCAGTGAACTCGCCGTCGATGGTCAGCGACGAGCGCACCTCAACGTGGCCGTTGCCGGAGTCGCTGCCGTTCGTCGGCTCGATCGTAACCGTGCCATCTGCCCCCACCTGTATGCTAGCTATGCGCAATTCCGAGGCCTTCTCCTCGACTTCTTCCTCAGAACAGTTCAGCAGATATGCCTTCTCGAGGGTCGTCTGCGGATCTTTGGTGAACGTCATCGCGTTGACCTCGGCCACGGTTATGTCGTACTCCTTCGCCCATGCGACCAACTTGACGAGGTTAGTGCTTCCAGCGGACTCTGCCGCAAACGTGCCGTTCGTTATTCCGAGATCTGCCGGTTCTGTTGTGGCCACAACCTCGGCATTGCTGAAGTCCACAGGCGCCGCCGGTGTCCACGTGACGCAGTCCACCGCGATTACCGCCGCATTCTTGACGGCCGTGGTCGGAATCCGGCTGGCAGAGCCTACGGCATTCCAGAAGCTGATCTTGCCAGGGCCGCTTACGTCCACGAAGAATCCGCCGGCGTAGCTGTTGCCCTTGTCCACGTTCGCCTTCAGGAACGAATCCCCGCCCCCCGCGACGCCGCTGCTGGTTCCCTCCACGACCCAGGCATTCTCCGAAGTCGTCGAGACCGCGAGATCAGTGTCGAGCGCATTCTTGAGACTGATGTCGCCCCATTCCGCAGTCAGCGTGACATTGCTTCCCGGCACGGTGTACAACGTCGCCGCAGGATGGAGCGATTCGCCGTCCGTCCATCCTATGAACTCCCAGTCGCCGCCCCGCGAAAGCGTGCCTTCGGACGGAAGCGCTATCTGCTCGCCCTCCTTAGCGGACATTGGAGCGGGCACGCTTCCAGCCGTCGCGCCTCCGCCAGCGAACGATACGGTCCATGTCTTCATGTCCCATTTCGC
>CACXPT010000064.1 GCA_902769585.1 uncultured bacterium | reverse complement strand
GACATGTCCGAACGCGTGCGCGCGCAGGTGTCGGATCCTGCCGGCAACACGCTGTGGGACCAGGACCAGATCTCGGAATGGGCGGCATACCGTTCCGCCTGGCATCCGGCGGAAGGTCTCTGGCGCATCACGTTCAGCCGCGCATCGGGATACCCCTTCGAGGACTTCACCGTCCTCCAGCAGGGCGCAATCCCCGACTTCTTCCTCACGCCCGAGAAGTGCTGGTAAAACTAGGCGTTCGTTTCCGCCTGCCGATACTTGGCCTTCCGTTCCGCCAGCTGCTTGAGTTCTGCCTCGTTGGGTTGCTTCCGGAAATAGCGGTAGTTCAGCACCCAGCAGGACGGATGGCGGCGGATCACGCGCTCCAGGTCGCGGATGCAGTCCTGCGTTCGCCGCCAGACGTCAGTGCCCTTCTGCCACGGGTACAGGTTTATGAACTCGCAACGGTATGTGCCGTCCTTGAGCGGACGGCTCCACGCCACCACGATCGTCGCGTGCGTCTTTGCCGCAAGGAACGCCGGCGCCACCGACACAGGCATCGGCTGTCCGAAGAACTCCACCCACACGCCGCCGTTCGCCGGCTTCACCACCTGGTCCACCAGCAGCCCGACGTCGGCACCTTCCTTCAGGCCCTCGAAGAGCGGACGGAACGCGCCGTCCGCAGGAACGATCTCCTGCCCGATGGCCCTACGCGACTTCATGAGCAGCTCAGTCATCGCCGGCGTGCCGATGTCCTTCGCCACCGAGATCATGCGCCGTCCCTGGAGATGCACGAGCTGCGAGAGCACCTCCCAGCATCCCATGTGCGCCGACACGGTGACAAGCGGCTTGTGTTCCGCAAGCACCTCCATGCACCTTGGCGAGAATGTGGCGACCGACGCCGCACGTTTCATCGCGCGGCGGCTGGTCCAGAACACGTGCCCGATGGTGCGCGCCATGTTGCGGTAGCTTCGCTTCAGGATGAGTTTCTCCTGACGCGTTGGCGGAGCCAGCTTGGCGCCAACGAGGTATGGCGGCTGCCCAGCGGCCGCCGTCCCAAGCACCACCCGCAGATTCTTGAGCGCGAGCGTGCGCCCCCTGCGGTCGAAGAAGAACATCACGGCACTCATGAAGTCGCAAAGCGCAAACAGCAGGCGGTGCGGCATGTTCCCGAGGATGACGATTCCCAGGAATATGCCCAGCCACTCGAACGGACGCCTCAGCCCGCGCCTGATCGGCTTGCGGTTGCGGTGACTCTTCATGCCACTACGCCTTGATCTCCCAGCCCTTCCTGTAGGAAGTCTGCAGGTACGCGTTCGCCGCCGCATCGTTCGTGATGCGCTTGCCGTCCCATGCGAGCTTCTTCAGTCCGGCGCGCGCGGCGACGTTGCCGAGCAACACGGTCCTCGCGAGCGGCGCGGAATAGTCGAAGTTGCATCCCGCCGGACGGTTCGGGTTGCGGATGGCGCGCAGCCAGTCCGCCTGGTGCGTCAGCCCCTTCTCGCGCGGAATGGTCTTGGGCGGCTTGGGCAGCTGCTTCATGAGCCCGTTCGGCACGAACTGCAGCCCGCCGCCGTGCGGGCCGATGGCCATCACGCCCTTCTCGCCGATGTAGACGGTTCCGAGGCAGCCCAGGTTCTGCCCGTACTTCTCCTCCAGCTCTTCGATGATCGGCGGCAGGTTCTGGTAGTCGCGCTTGCGGCAGACTCCGATCTTGTCCACGTGCTCCTTGTCGTACGGGATGCCGTCCTTCACGCCGTCGAACCAGTGGAGCGTCATCGCGTCCATCCCCTTGCGGGCCGGGAACGTCCAGTGGATCGTGTTGCGCCACGTCCACGAGCCTTCCGCGCCCCACTTGATGTCGGTGGCCTCCACGCTCGTGGGATCCACCTCGCCTAGGCGCAGCGCCCAGAACGCCGGATCTAGGATGTGCGTGCCCATGTTGCCGATCGCGCCGTTGCCGTAGCCGATCCAGGAGTGCCAGTCGTGCGGATGGAGCCCGTTGTGGTCGGCTGTCGGCGCGTAGTAGTCGCACACGGGCGCCGGACCGCACCAGGAGTCCCAGTCCATCCCTTTCGGCGGCTCTGCCTTGGGAGGACGGTACATCATCGCGTTCAGGCGGTCGTCGAACGCCCACACCTCGCGCACCTGCCCGAGCGCGCCGCTCTGGATGTACTCCACGAGGCGGCGCATGCCCTCCTCGCTGTGGCCGTGGTTGCCCACCTGCGTCACCACGCCGTACCTCTTCGCGACGGCGTGCATGATGTCCACCTCCGCCACCGTGAGGGCCATCGGCTTCTCCACGTAGACGTGCAGGCCCTTCGACATGGCGAGGATCGCGGCCGTGGCGTGGTGGTGGTTGGGCGTGGCGATCGCCACGGCGTCCAGCTCGCCCGCCATCTTCTCGAGCATCTCGCGGTAGTCGTAGAACGCGCGTATCTTCGTCACGTCCGTCTGCGGCTGGTGCGCCTTCACCACGGCGCGCACCTTCTCCCAGCGGCTCGGGTCTGGTTCCGCGATGCAGACGATCTCCTCCTCGCACATGCCGTTGAGGATGCCGTAGCGCGTGCTCAGGCCCATGCGCCCGCCGCACCCGATGAGGCCCAGCCGGATCTTCGCGCCACTAGCTATTTGACGTGCGCGGCCCTGCCCGAACCCCACACATCCGATGTTGAACAGCGGCAGCGCCGAGGCGCCGGCCGCCAGCCGAATAAATGCCCTTCTCTTCATGACGCGGGCATTATATATTCTCTCGCGTCCGCCGTCAATCGCCACGTCCGCACCTGTCGGACATCTCGAAGGCGAGTTCGCCGCCCTTGCGCAGGTCGGCGGACTTGACGAAGTTGCCGTCCACCGCACGGCCGGCGAGCGTGACGCGCCTAACGTAGCGACGCGCAGCCGAGGTCCCCGGCGCGGAGACGACGAGCGTCGCGCCGCCCGGCATGCGCACGACCGTCCTCTCGAAAAGCGGCGAGCCGAGAGCGTACTCGCCCGACGCCGGACACACCGGATACATCCCGAGCGCGCTCCAGACGAACCACGCGGAAGTCTGCCCGTTGTCCTCGTCGCCGCAGTAGCCGTCCGGCGACGGCCTGTAGAGACGGTCCATCGCCTCGCGCGCCCAGTGCTGCGCCTTCCACGGCTCGTCGGTCCAGTCGTAGAGGTAGATCATGTGCTGGATGGGCTGGTTGCCGTGCGCGTACTGGCCGAAGTCCGCCACCTGCATCTCGCGCATCTCGTGTATGACCCTGCCGCCGTAGCCGCGGAACACGGGCGGCAGGACGAACACCTCGTCAAGCTTCTTCGCGAGAACCGCCTTGCCGCCCATCGCCTCGGCAAGCCCGCCGACGTCGTGGAACACGCTCCAGGTGTAGTGCCAGCTGCATCCCTCGATGAAATCCGCGCCCCACTCGAACTGGTCGAAGTTCGCGTCGAACGTGCCGTCCGAGGCCCGTCCGCACATCATCCCGCGCGACGGGTCGAAGACGTTCCGCCAGTTCCCGCTCCGCCGCAGGTAGACGTCCGTCTCATCCTTCGGACGTCCCAGCGCCACGCCGAGCCGCCAGATGCACCAGTCGTCGTAGGCGTACTCGAGCGTCCGCGCGGCGGAATACCTGATCTTCACGTCGCGCGGCACGTACCCGAGGCGGTTGTACAGCTCCCACCCGTCGCGTCCGCACGACTTGTTCCCCTCCTTCACCGCGTTCGCGCCGTGCAGCAGCGCACGGTAGAGCTCCTCGGCAGTCTCGCGGGATGCGACGCCCGGCGTCAGGCAGGCGTCCGCCACCACGCTCGCCGAGTTGTTGCCTATCATGCAGTTGACGATGCCCGGCGCCGACCATTCCGGCAGCCAGCCGCACTCCAGCCAGCAGTTGCGGAGCCCCTCCGTCATCTTCGCGTTCACGTCGGGATATGCGAAGTTTAGGAGCGGGAAGAGCGCCCTAAACGTGTCCCAGAAGCCAGTTCCGGCATAGTAGACGCCCTTCTCGACGCGCCCGGTCTCGGGGTTTCTGTGGACGGTCTCGCCGTCCGCGCCGAATTCGTGCAGCGCGAGCGGGAAGAGCTGGGTGCGGTAGAGGCACGTGTAGAACTTGCGCATGTCGTCGAGCGCGCCCTCCACGCCGATGCGCCCGAGCCGCTCGTTCCATGCCGCACGACCTTCCTCCACGATGCGCCCGAAGTCGCCGTCGCCAAGCTCGCCGAGGTTCCGCTCAGCCTGCTCGAAGGAGATGTAGCTCGACGCGATCCTCACGGTGACCGTCTCGCCGCGCCTGGTGGGCGCGAACTTGATCCTGGCGATGGACGTCCCCTCGCCGCCGGCCACGGCGAAGTCGCGGTCGAACTCAAGAACGAACCTGTTCGCGAATCCCTGCGGCAGACGTCCCATGCGGAAGAAGGCGCTCTCGCCCCTGATGCGGCGCGACGCCGCGTCCACCTCCACGCGGCCGTCCTTGCCGAAGGCGTCCACCACGAGATACGGCGTGTCCGTCGCGGGATAGACGATGCGCGCGATGGCGGCGCGCTCCGTGGCCGTCAGCTCCACGGTCGTGTCGTCATCGGCGAGGTAGATATTGAGGCGCTGAGGCTCGAACGTCTCCGCCTTGTGCGTGAACCACGAAGCGCGCTGCTCCTCGCCGACGGCGTCGCGCGTGAGCGGCATGAAGCTCCATGCGCCGTGGTCGTTGATCCACGGGCTGGGCGAGTGCGTCTGGCGGATGCCGCGGATCGTGCGGTCGCGGTAGCCGTATATCCAGCCGCTGCCGTTCTTGCCTGTCTGGAGCGTCCAGAGGTGCATCGCGTTCGGACGCCCCACCGCCGGATACGTGTTGCCCGTAGAGAACTCGAACGTGCTGTCGGAACCCATGAGCGGCAGTACGTGCCGCGTCAGGTCCGCATCCGCCGCAAAGATGGCGGCTCTGCATGCGGCCGCGACCGCGGCGGCAATCAGGAGTCTTTCCATGTCTTCACCTCGTTTCTGAACAAACATGCCTATTAGCGATAGACCTCGCCGGACCACTCGTAGTCCTCGGAGTACGGTTCGCCAAGGAGCGTCTCGACCATAAACTTCAGCACGCGCGCGCCGTTGAAGATCGCATGGTACTTGGCGCGGCCGGCAGACGCCACGGCCGCGCGCTCGGCGTCGTGCGCCTGGTACCACAGCACCTTCTCCGCCAGGTCGTCCGCACCGTCGAAGAACACGAGCTCCTTCTCGGCGAAGAACCGCTGCAGGTCGTTCTTCGCGCTTTGGAAGGTGAGGATGCCATAGCCCATCAGGTGCGCGATGCGGTCGGAGGAGTACCACTTGTCGCCCTCGCGGCGGTTGAGGTTGAAGCTCATCTTCGAGGTTGCCAACACCTCTTCGTAGGCAGCCCCCCAGATTGTGGGCTTGCCGTCGAGACCGAACCAGTCGATGTTCATCTTCCCGTCCAGGCGCTTGCGCATATCGGCGATGAACGCCATGCGCGGGTCGCCGGGGTTCGGGTTGCACGCGTAGAAGGCGTCGCGGGCGAAGGTGGTCTTGGTGCCGTTGTCCTGGTTCTCCATCGAGGGGTCGGAGGGATTGGGCATGTAGGCGACGAAATTCTTGCCTGTCACCCACTGCTTCAACGGCTCGCCAGCAGTCGTCACGAAGATGCCGTCGCACGAACACATGCGATCCCTGCACTGGCGCTGCATGCGAGGCAGAAATACGGGATCGACGTTGAAGTGCGCCATGCGCACATTCGGCAGAATCTCGCGGATACGCTCCAGCGCCCAGTTCTGAATATAGTCGCAGTGGCCGATCAGAATCACGTCCGGACGAAAGTTCCGCGCGGTGAGGACAAGCTTCTCGTTCGCGATCCGCCCTCCCCACGGACGTATCCACAGCGGCGCAAGAAGACGCGCCATGTCGCGGTCCGAGAACTCGCACAGACGCCAGTTGTTTCGGATGGCGCCGCACATCAGCTTGCGCCCCGGCCCCATCCGCAGGTTGCCGTACCTGCGGATCATCAGGTTGTCGAGCAGAAGGATGCGTAGCGGTTCCGTCATGGTTTCACTTGTCGGCGTTGTTGAGGGGCGCGTACGTGCCGGTCTTCGCCTTGTCGCGCGCGGCATACTTGCGCCATGTCGCCTTGTCGTACAGAGCCGGTATGAACACGCCGCCGATCACGCTGCGCGCGATGAAGCCGCGGTAGCGTCCGTTGTCGGCCCAGTACCAGTCCGAGAACGGAATGCGGTCGGGCGTCTCGTCGGCAAAACGGTAGAGGGGGGCGATGATCGCCTCGAAGTCGCCGCGGTCGCCAGTGAGCGTGGCACTCCACACGGTCCAGTCCACCTTCGTGTAGTTGAGGCGGCTGTCGAGCGGCAGGCCGTACGGCAACAGCAGCTGCCTGTATGCCGCGAGCTCCGTCCGCGCCACCTCGGGCGGGAAGAGATTGAGTCCGAGTATGCGATCCCACACGAGGTTGTACTTCTGCGCCCAGGTGTCGAACGCGTGCCGGGCCTTGTCGAGCGTCAGCTTGTGCGCGCCGAGGCGACCGCCCTTCGCCGCCTTGCACCATTTCGCCGCCATGTCCTCGGCCAGTTTCCTGTACTTCGTAGCCACGTCGCTCTCTCCGCGCATCTTCGCCATCTCGGAATAGCAGGCGAGTGCGATGATCGCCTTGATCGAGAGGTTGGCGTTGTGCGCGAGGTGTCCCGCGAAGTCGTCCGTGCATAGCTGGTTGCCGGGATCGAAGCCGAATTTCGTGAGGTACTCGGCCCACTTGGTGACGGTGGTCCACCAGGCGGACGCGAAATCTGCTGTACCCTCGTAGTGCGCAAGCGCACCGAGACAGATGAGCATGTTGCCGCATTCCTCCACCGGCATGAGGCGCGTCTCGTCCTCTGCCGTCTCGCCGCCCGCGTAGCGCTGCTTCACGGCGAGCGGATAGCGTCCGACGTCGTGTGGCGCGAACGGCCACGGCCAGCGCGGATGCGAAGCGTAGATCAGGATCGGCGCGAGCGTGGCGCGGGCGAGCGTCGGCGACATCATCAGCAGATGGGGGAACTGCGGATAGAACACGTCAACGGTGCCGATGCAGCCGTTGGAGTTGTTCTCCTTCGAGAAGTAGAGCGGCTGGCCGTTGCGGTCCGCCACGAGCTTGCATGCTGCGAAGGACTGTCTGTATGCGAGCGCGGCGAGGGTGGCGTACTTCTTCCCGCCGAGCCGCACCAGGTCGCTGGCGAGCTCAGCGTCGAACGCGTCCAGCCTGGCGAGGATCGCAGCCCGGTCCGCCACGGCCTGCCCGAGCATCGCCTCGAACGAGAGGCCGTTGCGCCGCCACCATGCAGGCAGCGCGTCGCCGAAGAACTGTATGGACTTCACGTCGTCGTACGCCAGCAGGAAGTGCGCTTCGCCGTTCTGCGGCGCGGACGGCCCCACCAGCCAGGCATAGCCCCAGTTGCAGCGTACGCGGTCGCCGCTCTCGCTCAGCGGCGTCTGCTCCTTGCGGCCAATCGACATCGCTGGCAGGCCTGCGACGGATGTGACGTTCGTGACCATCGGAGCCTTGTCGTCGTTCGTCGCGAACGCCGGCGAGATGGCGGCACGGAGCTTCCAGCTGGCCACGCCGGTCACGCGCGCGGTCACGTAGGTGACAGGCCGCGAGAAGACCTCAAGGTTCTCCGGCAGCTTCGCCGTCGAGAACCTCAGCTCAACGGAAATGCCGTCCTGCGCGAACGAGCAGACCGTCTGAGTGGGACGCACCTCCACACCCTTCTGCGGCATCGGCGGCACAGATTCCGGCGCAACTCCGCACAGGCGCCAAGTCTTGCCGTCCGCTTCTAGCATGACGGAAAGCGGCTGAGCCACTCCGGACCAGTGGGTCGTCTCCACGTCCGTGAGCCGGTCGGCCCTGCTCCAGATGGAGAAGAACGGATCAACCTGCACGAGCGGCACGGCGGGCGGGCGAAACGCCGCCACAGCAGGAATGGCCGCCAACGCAATAGCGGTCGTCAGTCTAGCAGTCTTCATGTTTGTCCTTTCTGTCAGGCAAAGTCCGCGCGGAAAGAAGAGGACTGGAATGTCCCGCTCGACCGCGCAGCAGGCAGCTCTATCTGCCTTCCTATGTTGAATAGCGTTCCTACGGCGACCATAGCCGTTATCAGGTTGGTGCCTCCGTAGCTGATGAACGGCAGCGCCAGGCCTTTGGTCGGCAGGCAGCCCGTGACCACTCCGAGGTTGAACATGGCCTGGAAAAACACGAGGAACGTCATGCCGAACGCAAGCAGACGTCCAAGCCGATCGGGCGCACGCGCAGAAATGATCATGCCGCAAATGAAGAACGTCACGAACAGGAGCAGGAGCCCGATCGAGAACACGAGTCCCCACTCCTCGGCTCCGATGGCGAATATGAAGTCAGTGTGGGCCTCCGGCAGCCAGCCCAGCCTCTCGTCAGAACGCGACAGTCCAGCGCCGGTGACCCCGCCCTTGCGTATCGCCTCAAGAGCATGCTGCAGCTGGTAGTTCGCGTCCTTCTCGGCGTTCGCCGCGATCATCTCCGGAGAGACGCCGAGCGCGGACGCCAGCCACGACGGCAACCAGGCCGCTATGCGGTTCATGCGATTAGAGTTGAAGACAAGCAAGGTGCCGACGGCGCACACGCCGACAAGCCCCATGGCACCCATGTGGACGATCTTCATGCCGGCGACGAGGAACAGCACGCCAGCCGTCAGCGCAATCACCATGGTCGCGCCGAAGTCGGGCTCGGCAACCGCAAGTCCCATCAGCACAGCAGCCACGCCAACGACAGGCAACGCGCCTTTCCAGAACCGCTCCACCCTCCAGCCGATGCGGTCAAGCATCACGGACGTGGCGACCACGACAAGAATCTTGGCGAGCTCGCTCGGCTGCATCCTGAGCGCTCCGAGCTTCAACCAGCGGTGCGACCCCTTGGTGGCAGGGAACGCGAACACGGATGCCATGAGGACGACCACGACGATGTAGAACGCTATCGTGAGCCACGGCCAGTCGCGCCACCGGTGATAGTCGAAGAAGGCCGCCATAAGGAGGAACATGAACGCCACGCCCAGCCAGATGGCCTGATGCGTAAGGAAAAAGTAGGCGTTATTGTACAGACGCAGTCCGTTCTGCTCTCCGGCCGACGCCAGCAGCACGAAGCCGACGACGACCAGAGATAGGATGGTGATCCCAAGGAATGTCAGCGTCTTGTACACGGTTCACACCTTACTGCACCGTCTGGCGCGCGTTCGGGGGGAGCTTCAGCACCTGACCGGGCTTGAGCGGCTCGTTCTCCTTGAGATCGTTCGCGTTCATCAGCTGGCTCGGGCTGATCCCCCAGGCGATGGAAATCGAGACGATGTCGTCGCCCTCCTTGACGACGTAGGTGTTGCCGGCAGGCTTCTCGTCAGCGGCAGGCGCCGCAGGCTCTGCGGACTTCTCGGCAGCCGCCGTTTCCGTCGGCTTCTGCTCGGCGGCAGGCGCCGCGGCAGCATCCTTCTTCTCGGCAGCGGCATCCTTCTTCTCTTCCGCAGCCGGCGCGGGAGCCGCAGCAGCCGCTTCCGCAGCCGGAGCCTGTGCCGGCTTCTCAGCCGGCTTCTTGGCCTCGGCAGCAGGTGCCTTCTTCTCTGCCTCAGGTTTCTGAGCGACCTGCTTCTCGGCGGGGATCTTCAGCTTCTGGCCGGGACGGACGGTATCCTTCGTGAGACCGTTCATCTCCTTGAGCGCACGGATCGAGATGCCGGACGCAAGAGCAATCTTGCCGAGCGAGTCGCCGCTCTTCACAACGTATTCCTTCGTGGGGCCCTTGTACGGCTTGAATGCGGGCTTCACCTTGACGGGTGCGGTGGTGTTGGCGGCCGCGTGCGAGGCATCCTTCGCCGGTGCCGAGGCAAGCATGACGTTCGACTTAGGAGCCGCCGCGCTGCCAGGAATGTTCAGCTTCTGCCCGATGCGGATGCGGTTCGGATCGATGCCGGGGTTCGCCGCCACGATGGCGGACATCTTGACGTTGTACTTCTTGCTGATGCCGGACAGGACCTCGCCGCGCTTCACCACGTGAACCGCCGGCGCGGCGGAAGTCGTAGCGCCAGCCGCAGGAGCGGACGGAGCCGCCGCAGGCTTCTTAGGTGCTGGCGGAGGAGGAAGCTTGGCAACCTTACGCGTCGCTGGCGGAGGAGGCATCGTCTCCTGCTGTACGCCTGCACCCGGGACTCCAGGGGCGGGAGCAGCAGGTTCCGTAGCGATTTCGGTGACCGTAGGCGCCGGTTCCACCGGCGACTCGATCATCGTTGTTTCTGGCGGTGGCAAGTCCTTCACGGGCTTGACCGCCTTGCAGCCCTGCATCACCAGGCAGGCAACTGCCATGTTCATACCCAGAACCAATCCGAGTTTCTGCGCCTTCATTTTCATCGTCCTTGTTTGGTGGTGTCCGGTTCGCCACGCTGCGCTTCCGCACAGACGAAAGACGCGAACGCATCGCCCCGAACTCCGTAGCTTTCAAATTGATCGAAACTTGCCGCCCCGGGAGAGAGGAGAACCGTTTCTCCCGCGACAGCGTCACGCCGAGCCGCCGCGACCGCCCGGTCGAGCGTCTCGCAGGCCTCGCACGGAACGGCCTCATGCCATGCCGACAAGAACTGGTCTGCGCAACGTCCAATAAGATACACTTTTTTGACGGTGGAACGCAAGCGCGGAATCACAGTTTTTGGATTATCTCCTTTTGCGAGTCCGCCGGCTATCAGCCGCACCGGTCCGCCGCACATCTCCACGCCTGCGGCAAGCGCCGCCAGAGACGTTGCCTTGGAGTCGTCCACGTAGCGCACTCCGCCGATCTCCGCGACACGCTGCATCCTGTGCGGCAAGGGTTCGAACGCGCGGAAACCGGCGGCGATCTGCGTGTCGTCAAGCCCCGCCACGCGCATGAGCGCGATGGCGATCAGTCCGTTCGTGCGCAGCACCTCGTTGTCGAAATACGAGCCCTGCATCAAAGTAAGGTCGTTAAGGTGTTTAAGGTCGCAGGCGAATGCCGCGCGAGCGCCTGCAAGGAGCTTGCGCTTGAGCGCGTGATATGCCTCCACGCTCCCGTGCCGATCGAGATGGTCCTCCTGCAGGTTTAGGATCGCCGCCGCGTCCGGATGGAAGTCGTCCGTCGTCTCCATCTGGAAGCTGCTCACTTCCACTACAGCCCAGGAAGAGTGAAGGGTGAGAGGTGAAAGGTGAAAGGTGGCGGGCGAAAGGAGAACTTCGCAGAGCGGCGTGCCGTAGTTGCCGCAAGGGACGGCGGGAACGCCAGCCAGGTTGAGCGTATCCGCGATCAGCTTCACGACGCTCGACTTTCCTTTCGAGCCTGTGACGGCGAGCGTCCGCCCCTTCCAGCGGTTCGCGCCGAGCTGCAACTCGCTGATCACCTTCACGCCAGCCGCGCGCGCCGCCACCTGCCACGGATGGTCGAGCGGAATCCCCGGGCTCGTCACGCACAAGTCCCACGCGCCGTCAGGCCACGTGTCTTCACCGTCCAGCACGACGACGCGAGTCCCCTCGCGGCGGAGCAGCTCCGCCGCCGCCCGACCGCTACGGCCATTCCCGAGGACAATCGCGTTCACAGTCGTCCGCTCCCTACTTCGCGACAGTGATGCGGGAAGCGCTTTCGCGCGCGCGGATCTCCGGCGCGTACATCGCCTCTACGGTTACGCCTGGCATGATGAACGAACCAGCGCTCACCACGCGCACGGCGTAGTGCGCGCGCACCGCCTTGCCAGGCTTCGCCTCGAACCGCTTCGAGAATATCTGCACACGGTCGTCACGCACGTCGCGCCGCAGCTCCCACGGCAGCACGTTCGCCTGCGAATCGATCCACGCGTAAGCCTCCTTCGTCACGGGCGCAGAGTCAGGCTCGAAGCACGCAGGCAGCAGGTCTTCCACCACGAGGTCAGAATACGTGCGCCCCGCCTCTGGCTTGAGCGTGAGCTCCACGATCACGAGATCGCCGCGGACGAGCGAGCCGAGGTCCGCCTCCGTGCCGTCAGCGCGAAGGAAGCGCCGTGACACGCCGATGCCGCGCGACTCCGCCGACGCCTCGGGATCCGTCAGCGCCAGGCACGACGCCGTCAAGTACGCCGTGCCAGTGCCAGTGTTCGACAGCGTAACGGCGCCGCCGCCTACCACCCTCCTCGCCTTCTTCTCCGCAAGCTCCACAGGAAGCTGTCCGTCGCGGCGCATTACGAGCGTCGGCGTGCCGGTCGCTTCCGAACGCGTGCGGTAGTATGTGCCGAGCGCCAGCAGCGCGTGCGCGTTCGACTCCGTAGTGCCCCAGTGTCCGCTTTCCTTGTCGCGGCGTTCGCCAAGATGGCGCACGTACTCAGGTAGACGCGTATCCTGCGGGTCGAGGTCCTGCAGCGTCAGCACCGACCAAGCGGTCGCGCGAACGTCTTCGGGCGCGAGCGTCTTCGTCAACTCTCGCGCTCGTTCGCGATCGCCTGCGCGTACATATGCGCGCGCCAGGCGGCAGCGGCTGACTACCGACAGCCCTGCGCGGTTATCGTACCAGTGCAGCATCCTGTCGGCGTCAGGCGTACCCGCAAGCGCAAGCGTGTGGCACGCGTAGACGGAGACGTCCGGCGACTTGTCCATCGCCCAGTTCCGCAGGAAACCCTTCACGCGCCGCACGGCGTCGGGTGCGACCTTGAACCCGGCCTTTTCCGCCTCCACGAGGAAATGCGCCGCCCAGAGCGACACCTCGCGGTTCCACGGCGGCGTGTTGCAGTCCGGCCACATCACGAAGTCGTTCGAGCGCATCATCGAGACGACGCGCGCGATGCCCGCGTCCACCACGTTCTTCGCGTCGCCGGCCACCGAGGTGCCCTCTACCGGCAACGAGTTCAGGACGCCGCCCGCCGCGACGAGCGGGAACACGCGAGAGACAGTCTGCTCCAGGCAGCCGTAGGGATAGGACACGAGATGCGCCAGCGCCGCCGCCAACTCGCCCAACGGGCTCCCGGAGAACACGAACGCGCGCTGGGCGACCTCCGGCATCAGCTTCGCGGGATTCTCGAACGTGCGCGTCTCGTTCGGCTGTATGCGGACTGTCTCGGAAGTCTGCCTCCAAGCAGCCGCAGGACGCACCGGCATGTGGATCGTGTCGGTGTGCTTCTCTCCCATGCCGTCGGTCACGAACACGAGCGTTCCCTCGCCCGGCACCGAGGCCGAGACCGGGAACGAGAGCGTCTCCGACGCATCCTTCGCAAGCTTGATCTCCCCGTGCACGGGCTTCTTGAGCGCAAGCATGCCGCCGGCCATCACATCGTACGCGACCGTGCCGTCCGCGCCACTGCGGTTGGAGAGCGTGAGCGTCGCGAGGAACGTATCGCCCGGCGCAGCGAAGCGCGGCGCGTCCGGCTGCATCACAACCTTCGGCGCGACTTTCGCATGCTCGGCGACGGAGCCGGTGGCGTACGAGTCGTACGCGACCGCCGTCACGCGCACCTCGCCCACGAATTCGCCGAGATCGAACGATGCGCTCGCGTTGCCGTTCGCATCGAAGCGGCACTCCTTCTTCCAGAGGCTCAGCGGTTTGAAGCGGCGGCTAGGAGTCGGGCTTATCCTGCGGAAGAGATCGCCCTCCGCGCCGCCTCCCGTCTTCACTCCAGACCGCTTCAGCTTGCCGTCGACGATCGGCAGGAGGTAGTTGTAGAGGTCGTGCAGCGGATGCATGGCGTCGCGAGTCTCGCCGAACCAGTCGATGGGATTGGGCACCGGCTCGTCGGTGAGGATGTTGATGCCTTCGTCCACCACCGTCACGACGGCCACCCTGTCACCGCATGGAGAGCCACCGTCCCGGCGGCGCATCCCATCGTCCTTGCAAGCCACCTCCACGCGAAGGCTGCTCCCCTTGCCGTCGCCCGCCGCAGGCGTCACGGTCGGCGTCACCTTGAGCGACAGCTCCGCATCGCGGTCGGCTGCCCTGAGCGGCACTATGCCGTACGCGCGGTTCGCGGCGTGCTTGCGCCCGGCCCTGGCGGCCTGCACGACGGAGAGCGTCACGTCCACGCCGGGAATCCACGTCTTCGTCACGGGCTGCAGCACCACCTCGCTCGTCGCGTTCGTGAGCGGAAACACCTGCGAGTAGATCGCGCCCTCGCGCAGCACCTGCAGCCACGCCACGCCGGCGAACGGCGCCTTCACCGTGAGACGCGGCATGTCGCCCACGTAGTACTTCGGCTTGTCGAGCGTCAGCGTCACGCGAGACGGGTTCTCCAGCGCGGTGCGCACCGACACGTCGTCATCGCCGCCAGACACCCAGTAGGACGCGCTGAACGCCACGTCCGCGACAGGATCGAACACGGTCGCGCAATAGTCGCCCGACGCGGAGACAGGCACGTTGAGAGTTGCCGAGCCGTCCGCCGCCACCTTCACCTCCACGTCCTCGCCGACAGGCATCCGCACCTTGTCGCTCGACCACTCGAAGTATCCCTGGTCGTTGCGCTTGAGGCCGTACACCCAGTCGATCCGCTCTATGCGCGCCGTCAGAGTACGCGCGCCGGCGTACGGCTTGCCGTCTGGCCCGACCAGCGCCACGCGGCATGCGTGAGGCTTCGCCTTGCGGCGCAGCGTCTCCGGAAGCGCCACGCCGATGTAAAACGGATAGGCGTGCACGTCAAGGGTCACGCGAGCGGAGACGGGCCGCCCGCCGTTCTCGAACACGCTGCCTTGCGCCGTCATCTTCACCGCTGCGCGTGGACGCGCATTTGCTGGCAGCTCCGCCTTGAACGTGGTCTTGCCAGACGCGTCGAGCGACGTCTTGCCGATCTCCGTGAAGTTGGGCAGCAGGCTGCGACGCTCGTCGCCGAAGCGGAATCCGTCCCATCCCTTCGGATTGAACGGCGCATCCACGAACATCACCGCTCCCTCGGCCGGCAGCGCTTTCGCAGGACCGCCGAACAGGTGCTCCGCCGCAACCTCGAATGCGAGGTTTCGCGGCGAGAAGTCCTTTGCCGCCGTCACCTTCACGCGGATCTGCGGCGGCACGAACTCCTCGATCTTTATTGGCCGCGAGCCGAGAATCACGCCGTTTTCGCCAGGAGTGCGGACTAGCAGGTCCCAAGTGCCGCTCTTCTGGTCGGCCGGCACGGAGAGCGTCTCGTCGCACACCGCGCCCAACGCGTCGCTCACGCGCGTGCGGCGGGCGAAGAGCCGCCCGTCTGGATCGAACAGCGCCACCTCCACTGGGAACGGCTTAGGCGCGACTCCCTTCCCGTTTCGCAGGATCGCGTGCACGAAGATGGGCTCGTCGTGCCGGTAGATGCCGCGGTCGGACCATACGAACGCCTCAACCTCCTTGGCTTCGCAGTACGGGCGCCGCGCGCCCGCAGGAAGCGTCTCGTCCAGCGGCTTGCAGAGAGCAAGGAAGGACGTGTCCAGCTCGTCCGCCGTCGTCGCCACCACGGCGAAAGGCTCGGCGGACTTCGGCAACTCGCAGCAGCACCATCCGTCGTCATCGGTCACTCCCTCTCCCTGGGGAACGTTGTTCGCCCCGTACACTGTGACGCGAACGCCGCTCATCGGCCGTCCCTGGGTGAGCGAGGTCGCCCACACGTAGACATTGCCCGGCGTCTCGCGCACAGACAGTCCGATGTCGGTGAGGCACACGAGCCGGTGCCGCATCTCGTCCATGTCCGCATCAGGCTTCCCGACCGAGACAAGGTACACGCCGTTCGCAGCCTCGCCGTCGTACGCGCGCACCCGCACCACGTTCTCCACCTCCTCGTTCAGCTTTGCCGTCACGCGGTTCGTGGACACGACCGCCTCCTCTGCGAGC